>NZ_WEHX01000179.1 GCF_009183815.1 Sutterella seckii
ATCCGCCGAAGGCGGAGAGGGCAAAGCCCTCACTGAGCTCAGACTACAACCTACTTTTTAAGAACAAAATCGGCGAAAGCTCACTTGACATTCACCGATGGCGGTGTTGACGCCCGCAAGACGTTTAAGGGGCTGCAAAACGAGGAGCATGGCGGCGAGGAACGTCACGAACTCGCCGAGCGTGATCATGCCCTGCTGCGTCTGCCAGAGCGCGATAGCCAGCACGATGGCAACACCTGTCATGCCGATCAGCTGGGTCGCAGGCGTGCCGATTGAAGAAATCTTATTGATGCGAATAGCCAGGTCGGCAATTTGATCGTTGACTTCTCGAAAGCGCTTCTTCTCGGCGTCGTACGTGCCGGAAATCTTGATGAGACGCTCGGCTTCGTAAGTCTCTTTCACGCGCATGATGAGCGTGGCAACGTTCTGCTGGCTGGAGAACATCACCGATTTGATCTTCTGCGAAATCCAGCGCAACAACTTTGCGATGACGGGACCGAGACAAAGAGCCGCTATGGCGAGCAGCCAGTTATGCCAAATCAAGATGATAACGAGCGCGACGGTCTGAACCGAATCGCGCACGAGGATGATGGCCGATTTCGCAGCGCTCGAGAGCGCGAAATTCGCTTCGTTGATGAATTTCGATGCAATGAGACCGGTGGGATTGTTTTGATAAGCAGTCGCAGGCCAGCGCAGAATCCGAGAAAAGAGCTCGCGACGCAGCGTCATCATCACCGACTGGCTGATTCTCGCAAGCAGATAGTTGCTTGCGAGCATGCTGCCGCCGTTCAATGCCGAAATGAAGATCAGTCCGACAGGCGCCGCAATGATGATCCACGGCTCCTGCTGATAGAAACCGATATCGGTGAGCTTCCCGAGAAGAAGCGCAATCAAAGACGACGCAGCCCCTGCACCGATCATTGCAACGAGAGCGAGGATTATCGTTGTCTTGTACTTAACAAAATAAGTTAAAAGACGACGGATACTATTGGACTTGACAAAAAACTCCGTGAATTTCCAGAAATCCGGTAACAGCACCCCTTGAAGCTGCATGACGATAAGGGGAATATTTTCACAGAGGCTTGCTGGATTTCTTCTCCTGGGCTTCTCGCTTCTCGCGCTCCAGCGTTGATTTGTTCTTGCTGCCTTTGGGGCGGCCACGACCTCTCTTGGGAGGAGCAGCCAGCAAGGCTTCTCTTTCGAGCGTCTTCTTGTTTTTGCTGCCCTTGGGTCTCCCAGGCTTACGTTTTGCGGGGGCAGGCATGGTCGCCTGCAGAGCTTCCCGTTCAAGCGTTTTCTTGTTTTTACTGCCTTTGGGGCGTCCGGGTTTCCGCTTAGGCATCTCTGTATCTTCCAGAGCTTTCTTCTTCGCGGGTCTTCCGGGTTTGCGTTTGGGCGCAGGCGTCAAAAACGGCGGCATCGTGCGCGTCTGGCTGTGAACCGGATTTCTGCGACCGTTCACCTCC
>NZ_WEHX01000017.1 GCF_009183815.1 Sutterella seckii
AAACTGCCAATTTTTAGACTGTAAACAACCGAATTTATGTGTTGGGTCCGGATTTTCCGGTTGCAGTCATAAAAATTGGCACTTGCTCAGACCTTCCTTAAGTAACAATCGTGCATTTTCATGAAAAAGCGGAAGACTCCGTCATGGAAAATCTTCCGCTTATTCTTCAGCGCTCTACTGCGTGCGGTCAGCTCGCAAGAAGCATCTTGTCCGACACGCCGTCCCCTGCCTTTTCAAAGAACTTGAGGAGATCCACGGGCGTCAACTTTGCCTTTTCCTCATCTCTCACGTCGAGGATGGGGCGGCCGTCATGCATCATGATGAGGCGGTTGCCGTAGCGGAGCGCGTCCCTCATGTTGTGCGTGATCATGAGGGTCGTGAGCTTCTGCTCGTTCACGATGCGCTCGGTAATGTCGAGCACCTTGGCGGCGGTCTTGGGGTCAAGGGCCGCCGTGTGTTCGTCGAGAAGCAGAAGCTTCGGGCGCACGAGCGTCGCCATCAAAAGCGTCAGCGCCTGGCGCTGGCCGCCTGAAAGCAGGCCCACGTGCGCCGTCATGCGGTTTTCGAGCCCGAGGCCGAGGCTCGCCACGAGCTTCGTAAAGTATTCAGTGCGCTCGGGTCTCGCGCTCCAGTGAAGGGTCGGGCGCTGGCCGCGGCGGTCGGCGATGGCGAGGTTCTCCTCAATCATCATGCCGGCGGCGGTGCCCTTCATCGGGTCCTGGAAGACGCGGCCGATGAAGGCGGCGCGCTTGTATTCAGGCATCTTCGTGATGTCCGTGCCGTCGATCACGATATTGCCGCTGTCGATCGGAAAGACCCCGGCAATCGCATTGAGGGTGGTCGACTTACCCGCGCCGTTCGAGCCGATCACCGTGCAGAAGTCGCCGTCATCGAGCGTGAAGGTGACGCCGCGGAGGGCCTTCTTCTCATTGGCCGTGCCGGCAAAGAAAGTCTTGTGTACGTTTTTGACTTCGAGCATTTTTCGTTTCGTCCTTTGAATTCGTTTCTGAGAGACCCTGCATCAGGCGCGGCGCTTCATCCCCGCGAGATTGCCCTTGATGAGCGGGAGCGCAAGCGCGAAGGCGACGAGCACGGCCGTAAAGAGCTTGAGGTCGTTGGGAGGCATGCCCATCTCAAGGACGAAGGCGATGACGAGACGATAGATGATCGAGCCCATAATGACGGCAATGAGGCTCGTCTTGAAGGATTTGGGCGCAAAGAGAACTTCACCGATGATGACCGAGGCCAGGCCGATCACGATCGTGCCCACGCCCATGCCGACGTCGGCAAAGCCGTTCGCCTGAGCGACCGTAGCGCCCGAGAGCGCCACGAGGGCGTTCGAGATCACGAGGCCCAAGACGATCATCGTGTTGGTGCTGATGCCCTGAGCGCGCGCCATCTGCTGGTTGAAGCCCGTCGCGCGGATGGCGGTGCCGAGTTCAGTCCCGAAGAACCAGTAGATGATGACGGAAACGATGACGGCGAAGATGGCGCCGACGATGAGGCCCGAGAGCGAAACGGAGAGTCCGAGGCCGTTTTCAAGAATCGTGAAGACCGTCTCATCCTGCAGAAGCCCGATGTTGGACTTTCCCATCACGTGAAGGTTCACCGAATAGAGCCCGATCATCGTGAGAATGCCCGCGAGGAGCGCCGGGATTCTGAGCTTTGTCGTGAGCCACCCGGTAACGGCGCCGGCAAGCGAACCCGCGATGAGCGCAAGGAGGAAGGCCGCCGGGAGGCCGAGCCCCGAGGTGATCGCAGTCGCGGCAACCGCAGCGCCGAGCGGAAAGGTGCCTTCGACCGAGAGGTCGGCAATGTCGAGAATGCGGAAGGTCAGAAAGACGCCGAGCGCCATAACGGACCACTGCAGGCCCTGACCGACTGTGGAGAGGATGAGATCTAGCATGAAAATTCCTTTCTAGGTACGCGCCGGCGCGGTAAAGCTTTTTCGAAGCCTTGAGAAACGCGCCATTGGTTTTCTTGGTGGAAAAAATGAAATTTTAAAAACAAACTCCGGACAAATCAGGCTCTCCGGACGGCCTCTTCAAAATCAAAATAATAAAGCGGAGCTCCGGGCGGGAGCTTCCCGTTTGATGGGAAGCTCCCCGCTCTTGCTCCGCTCTATTTCAGGCGCGGCGCCTTCGGGAGGCGCTACTCAAAAAGCTTCGCGCCTTTCCTGAGTTCCTCAGGGATCGCGAGGCCGATCGCCTCTGCGGTCTTCATGTTGAAGACGGGAATGCCCGTCTTCACGTGTTCGACCGGCGTATCCGCGGGCTTCTTCTTCCCTTCGAGGATGTCGGCGCCCATCTGGCCTGTCATCCTGCCGAGTTCATAGTAGTCGACCGAGATGGAGCCCAGGCACCCTGCGCCCACCATGCCCATTTCGCCGGCAACGGTCGGGATCTTCGCGGGGTTCACAACCTTGGCAAGGGCCGGCACCGCGGAAGCGATGACGTTGTCGGTCGGGAGGTAGAGGCCTTCGACCTTGTCCTTCAGGCTCGCCACCGCCTGCTGAATGTCGTTCACGCTGGAAACCGTGGCTTCGAGGACCTCGACGCCCCTCTCAGCCGCAGCCTTCTTGAGGATATCGACCTGGTAGGCGGAATTGATTTCCGAAGAGTTGTAGATCGTGCCGATCGTCTTCGCGTTCGGAACGAGCTTCATGAGGAGATCGAACTGCGCGGCGATGGGGCCGAGGTCGGAGACGCCCGTGACGTTGCCGCCGGGAGCGGCGTCGGACTTGACGAGCTTCGCGGCCACGAAGTCCGTGATGGCCGTGGCGACGATCGGCGTATCCTTCGCGACCGTTGCCACTGCCTGAGCGGCCGGCGTCGCGACGGCGAAGATCACCTTGTCCTTGTTGGAGACAAAACGGTTGGCGATGTTGTGCAGATTCGACTGGTCGCCCTGAGCGTTCTGAATATCGAGCTTGATGTTGACGCCGTCCTTGTAGCCGCGTTCAGCAAGGGCGTCGACGATGCCGCGGGTTGCCGCATCAAGCGCGCTGTGCTCGACGAGCTGCACGATGCCGATGGGCGTAAGCTCAGCCTTCGCGGCGGTATTCGCGGCCGGAGCCGCTCCCTTGTCGCCGCAGCCCGCAAGCGCGAGCGCGCCCGCAACAGCCGCAGCAATGAGCCCGCGGCGGGTAAGCGTGGATATCTCCATTTGAATTCGTCCTCTTCGGTCTTCGGGTTTGGATTCCGTGCCGCCCTGCCGGGAAGGATCAATAGAGCCGGTCTCCCGCGATCAGGGCTTCAGATGCTTCATCTCATTATGCGCGAGCCCCGGGCTCTTCTTTCCGACCCCTTCACCTCCGCGCTAGATAGGAATCCTTAGCGCTACCGAAGGAGACGCAACATTAATGAAGATTTTGAAGCGCAGATTCGAGGAAACCCAAATGAGAAGACGCGCTTCAGTCGGGAAAAAGGCGGACTTCAGGACTCGGTTTTAAGGCGCTTCAGAACGAATGCCGCAAGGCGCGAAACAATGCCGCGCGGAAGCGCCCAGGCAAGGCGCGCGATCACGCGGTTTCCCCAGCCGTCAATCACGATGCGTCTCCCCGCCATCATGCCTTCCCAGCCCGTGCGGGCAGCAGCATCAGCAGGACGCTCCGCACTTTCGAGTTCGCAGAGATCAAAGGCATTCTCCTTCGCGAGCCCCGCCGCGTCGCCGAATTCCGTCCTCGTCGGCCCCGGGCAGAAGGCCGTTGCGGTCACGGCAGTGCCCCGGAGCTCTTCGGCGAGCGCCTCCGTGAAGGAGAGCACGTAAGCCTTCGTGGCGCCGTAAACCCCGAGATAGGGACAAGCCTGAAAGGCGGCCGTGGAAGCGACGTTCATGATGCGGCCTCGTCCCATGTCCCGCATTTCGCGCCCGATGCGAAGCGAGAGTTCCGTGAGCGCTCCGGCATTCAGTTCGAGCATCCGCCTCAGTCGCGCCGGATCCATGTCGAGCGCGGGGCCGAAGGCGCCGAAGCCCGCGTTGTTGACGAGCACGTCGGGCACGAGACCGATGGCGTCGAGCGCCTCCATCACGCGTCCGGGCGCGCCGGGTTCGGTGAGGTCGAGCCCGAGGACGTGCGCCTCAACGTCGTACTTTTTCTTCAGTTCGCTAGAGAGCGCCTGAAGGCGATCCATGCGCCTCGCGATGAGAAGCGTCTCAAAGCCGTCTGCGGCCGCAAGCCGCGCAAACTCGGTACCGAGGCCGCTCGAAGCCCCGGTGATGACGGCGAGTCGTCGAACTTTGCCGGGCTGAATCATTTCTCTCTCCGTCTCGTCTTCTGGAAACGGAAAAGCATATTCCGGTTTGGCAGGCAATTCCAGGCGCTCTCTCATATGAAATGAAGCAGCGGCATGGAAATCCATGCAGAACGCTGTCCGAAGTCGATGCCTGCTGCAAAGCTTTAAGCCTCATGCAACCGCTTCGTGAGAGAATCACCGCAATTCCGGAGCAGACTCGAGGCGCATTGCGTGCTTCGTCCCTCCATAACGTTTTTCATTTTTTAAGAATTTCATCATGATGAAGAAAATCAGCGCCGCCTGTGCGGCGGCCGCCCTTTCCGTCGGCATCGCCGGAAACGCCCAGGCGCTTGAACCCGTGAACCCCCAGCCTGCGGTTCCCCTTACCTACTCGAACCCCGCGTACGCGAAGGTTGCCCCGGCGGAAGCCAAGAAGATGATTGAAGCCGGCGTCACCGTGGTCGACGTCCGCGAACCCGACGAATTCGCCTCCGGCCACATTCAGGGCTCGGTCAACGTGCCGCTCTCGACCTTCACGCCCGGCATGCGCCTCAAGGCGATTCCGAACGTCGACGACAAGGTCCTCGTGATCTGCCGCTCGGGCGTTCGCGCTGAAAAAGCCTCGCGCATTCTCGTTGAATCGGGCTACAAGCACGTCTACAACATGTACGGCACGAGCCAGTGGCCGTACGGTCTCGTCCGCTGATCGCGCCTGACGTCATTCAGCACAGAAAAACCCGACAGGGCCTTCAGAAGCTCTGCCGGGTTTTTCTTTTCCCGCGCTTCCCGCTTTACTTCCTGCTGAAGCGATCCATCACGCGCTCGAGGAACGCGTAGAAGACGGGCGTAAAGAAGATCCCGATGATGCTTGCAAGAAGCATGCCGGAAAAGGTCGTTACGCCGATCGCCTCACGGCTGCCCGACCCCGCCCCCGTCGCAAACACCATCGGGAGGACGCCGAAGATGAAGGACCAGGCGGTCATCATGACGGCGCGGAAGCGCTGCGAGGCGCCCGCACGGGCGGCTTCATCGGCCGGGAGCCCGGACTCGCGCTTCACCTTCGAAAACTCCACCATCAGAATGGCGCTCTTTGCGGAAAGCCCGATCAGCATGACGAGCCCGAGCTGCGCGTAGATGCTGAGGTCGAGCCCGGCGAGTTTGAGTCCGAGAAGGCCGCCCGCAAGCGCAAAGACGACGGAGAGCATCACGGATACCGGCATCATCCAGCTCTCGTACTGCGCAACGAGGAAGAGGTAGGCGAAGAGGAGCGCGAGACCCGTGAAGAGCACGATCCTCCCCTGATTCTCCACCTGCTGGCGGCTCAAGCCCGTCCACTCAATCGTGAATCCCTCGGGGAGGTTGAGCGCCTCGATGACGGAGAAGACTTCGCCCTCGCTCGCGCCTTCAGCGGTCTGCACGTTCATCGAGGCCGAGCTCATCTTGTTGAAGCGCGAGAGCTCCCGCGCGCCCGTCTCGTAGGAGACCGACCCGATAGCGGAGAGGGGCACCAGATGTCCGGACGAATTGACGACCGAAATTTCCTCGATGTCCCGGGCATTGGCGCGGTAGCCGGGCTCCGCCTGCATGATGACCTCGTAGTTGTTGTTCTTCATGGTGAAGTCATTGATGTAGTACGAGGCGAGCGCATTCTGGAGCGCCGAATAGGCGTCCTGCGCCGAAACGCCGAGAAGTTCGGCCTTCGCACGGTCGAGCGTGAAGCGAAGCTGCACCGTGTCCGCGCGGAAGCTCGTCATGGCGGAACGCACCGCGCCCGACTTCGCGAGCTCGTCGGCGATGCCCTGAGCGGTACGGGCAAGTTCTGAAGGCGTCGTCCCAGAGGTTGAACAGAGCTCAAAGGAGACGCCGCCCATGGCTCCGAGTCCCATGATCGCAGGCGGCGCAAAAGGCGTGACTTCGGCAGAAGCCATGTCTTCCGTCGACCTCCGGATCTTCGTCATGATGCTTGCGATTGAGCGCTCGGGGTCCGTGCGCTTGTCCCAGGCGTCAAGGTCCGCAATGCACATGGCGACGTTTTCGCCCGAGCCGCTCATCATGCTCATGCCCGACATCGTCATGGTGGAGCGCACGCCCGGGATGGCCGCGATTCTCTCGCGCATCCCGGTCATGGCGGCTTCGGTGCGGACCTGCGCCGCTCCGGGTGCGAGCTCCATATTGACCATCACGACGCCCTTGTCTTCAGCGGGGAGAAACGATGCCGGCAGACTCCGGTAGAGGAGCCACACGCCCGCGCAGACCCCGGCGAAAATGAGGAGCGACAGGGTCATGTGCTTCAAAAGAACGCCCACGCCTCCGAGATACCGGTCGCGGAGCCACCCGAGCCCGGATTCGGCCGCCCGGAGGAGGAACCCGCCCGAGCCCGCCTCGCGACGGCGAAGGATGAGGCCGCAGAGGGCCGGCGAGAGCGTAAGCGCAACGACGGTTGAAAGCGTGAGCGCAATGCACATGCTCGCCGCAAACTGCTTGTAGATTTCGCCCGTCATGCCCGAATAGAAAAGAAGCGGGGCATAGCAGGCGATCGTGACGAGCGTGGTCGCAATGACGGCGCCAGTGATTTCTCCCATGCTCTTTTGGGCGGCCGCCCGGGGTTCGAGCCCTTCGTCAATCAGGCGCTGCGTGTTTTCCACCACCACAATGGCGTCGTCGACAAGCGACCCGATCACTAGAATGAGGCCGAACATCGTGAGCGTATTGATGGAGAACCCGAGGAGATAGAGGCCCGCAAAGGCGCCGAGAAGCGACACCGAAATGGCGGATGCGGGAACGAGGGTCGCGCGCCAGTCGCCTAAGAAAAGCCAGGTGACCCCGACGACGAGCGCAAGCGCCGCAACGAGCGTCGTCGCCATTTCTTCCATCGAGACCTGGATGAATTCCGTCGGATCGTATCCGAAGACGTAGGAGACGCCTTCGGGGAAGCGGGGCTTCCAGCGCTCGAGCTCCTCCTTCACGCGGTTCATGGTCGAGAGCGCATTGGCGTCGGGCGCCCGGTAGAGCCCGAGGCCCACGGACTCCTGGCCGTTATGCATGACTTTGCCCGCATAGGAAACGCTCCCGAGCTCGACCCGGGCGACGTCCTTGAGGAGCACCTGCCTGCCCTTTTCCGGATCCGTTCTGACGACGACGTTCTCGAACTCTTCTACGGTTTTGAGGCGCCCGGTGACGTTGAGCTTATAGGTGATCCAATCGCTAGCGCCTTCGGAGCCGATGGAGCCCGCCGCACCCGCGAGATTCTGCGATTCGACCGCCGCCCTCACATCCTCGGCCGAGAGCCCGAGCCCCGCGAGACGCAGGGGATCAAGCCAGATTCGCATCGCGCTCCAGCGGTTCGACATGAGTTCCGCGGACGACACGCCTTCCACGCGGGCGAGCGCGTCCTTCAACGTATCGTTCACGTAGTTGACGAGGTCGGACTGCGAGAGCTTCGTGCCGTCCGTCATGAAGGCGATCATGCCGAGATTGTCGTCGCCTCGCTTTTCAACGCGAATCCCGCTTCGCGTGACTTCTGAGGGGAGCTGCGCCTCTGCGCGCTTCACCGCATTCTGGAGGTTGACGAGCGCAATATCGGTATCCGTTCCCGTTCTGAAGGTAACGGAACAGCTGTATGAGCCGTCGTTGGAGCTCGTCGACGAAAAGTAGAGCAGATCGTCGATGCCGTTTATCTCGTCCTCGATCGGCATCCCGACCGTCTGCTCAACCACGTCCGCGCTCGCACCCGTATAGCTCGCCGACACAAAGAGCGACGGCGGCGCAATGTTGGGGTACTCCTCAACCGGGAGATTCATGAGGCCGATGATGCCGGCGAGCGTGATGATGATGTTGAGGACCGCCGCGAGCCTCGGCCTGAGAATGAAGATTCGCGAGAGCATCGTCACTCTCCTTCGACAATCCGCACGGGTTCGCCTTCACGAGGCTTATGAGTCCCGTCCGTGATGACGGTTTCGCCGGCGCTCAGCCCCGAGGAAACAATCGCGGCGGATTCCGTCGTGCACTCGACCTCTACCCGGCGCTTCTCCGCGCGGTTCTCCTTCGTCACCACCCAGACCCAGGCGCCTTTTTCGTCATGCATCACTGCGTACGGAAGAACGCCGAGCGCGCCGCCCCTGGCGTTCCGCTCAAGCTCGACGGCGACGGTGCTCCCCGGAACAAGCGCCTCATCGGAATTCGAGATCTCGGCATAAACATCGAGCGTATCGGTGTCCGCTCCCGCGCTGTTGTCGGTGAACGCAATGCGCGCGGCCTCCGCGAGCTTCGTTCCGTCAGCTAGCGTAATCCTCGCCGTTCCTTCCTCGCGGAGCTTTTCAACCGATCCGAAAAGCGAGGCCGCATCCTTCATTGAAACCGCAAACCGCACGCGCACGGGATCGGTCGCCACCACGGTCGTGAGGGCTCCCGACGAAGACGTCACCCAGCTTCCAACCGGAAAGGCGGCGACGCCCGCACGCCCGTCCGAGGGTGCGGCGATCACCGCGTGCTTCAAATCATCCCGGGCGAGCGTCTCATCGGCTTCCGCCGCGAGGAGCGCTGCTTCCGCAGTCTTTGCGGTCCGCACCGCCGCATCATAGGCGTCGCGGCTCTCAGCATTCTGCTCCCAGAGCTTCTTGACGCGCGCGAGCGACCGCTTTGCATACTCGAGCTCAGCCTCCGCCTCCCTTCTTGCGCCTTCGGCGCTCTTTACCGCCGCCTCATAGCGCACCGGGTCGAGCCGGAAAAGGACGTCGCCTTTCTTCACCCGCCCGCCTTCGGCAAAAGGCGCCTCGATGATCTCGCCCGAAATGCGGGACGTAATGTTCACAACCGCCGGAGACACGATCCGCGCGGAATACCGGCGCCCGGGCAGAGCGTCGACCGCAAAGACCTTCCCCGCGGCGACTGCCGGGGCCTTCACGGCCATGCCCGGCGCTCCGGACGGTGCGTCCGGAGAAGCAGCGAAAGCGCCCGGAGCGAGAAAGCCGAGGCAAAGAACGCCCGAAAAGAGGCCCGGGGCGAAAAGCGAAAAGAAAGCGTGCAGCTTCATCATGATTTCAAAATAGAACGTTCGGTTGATTTTTCGAGCTTCCCGGAAGCGCCCTCCACTACCCGCCAGAAAGCCTCGAGGTCGCTCGTCGGGATCCCATTCGTCGCCTCCTCCCAGAGAGCGGCAAGTTCCTTCCCGACTGTGCACTTGCGCCCTTTTTCCGTAATGCGGATCGCCACGGTGCGCCGGTCGGTCAGAAGCCGCTCGCGCGTGAGGAGCCCGAGCGCTGCAAGTTCTTCAACGGCCTCCGATACCGTCGAAGGCGCGAAGCCCGTCAATTCCGCAAGGTCCTTGAGCCGAAATGCCTTTTTGTCGTCTTCCGGCCCTTTGCTCTGCCGCGCGAGGACCGAGAGAATCCGGCCCTTCGCGATGGATATCCGGCCGGAACGCACGTCCGAAACCTGGTCCGGCGTCTCTGCTCCCCGGACAAGGAGCACGAATGCAAGGTCGAAAAGGAGCGTTATGGGAGGAGAGGAAGCGTCTGTCATGGAAACTTTCGGATTCAAAACAATTCGTTTTCCGAAATATTATTCGCAGAGCGTCTCCTCTGAGATCCGGCAAAGACACCGAATCATTTCAAAATGTGTTTCCCCGGACCGGCGCCCGGGTTCTCTCAGATCGCGACGCCCTCAATCCCGAGAAGCATCCGCTTGGCATCAAGCCCGCCGCCGTAGCCCGTGATGGATCCGTCCTTCCCGATCACCCGGTGGCAGGGAACAATGATGGAAAAGGGATTTTCGCCGACGGCCACTCCCACGGCGCGCATAGCCTTCGGGCGTCCGATCCTGCGGGCAAGGTCGCCGTAGCTCACGGTTTCTCCCCAGGGAATGTCGAGAAGCGCATTCCAGACATCCTTTTGGAAATCGGTGCCGAGAAAGAGGAGCGGAAGGTCGAACGTGCGGCGCTTCCCTTCCCAGTATTCGCGAAGCTCCGCCTCCGTGCGGTCGAGGAGCGGGTCTAGCCGGGCTTCATAAGGGCCCTTAAGAAACCGATCAATCCGCTTCTGAACGGTCGCGCGATGCCATCCCGACTCCCAGTCGCAGAAGGCGAGCTTCCCGTCAACGGCGCCGAGAAGGAGCGTGCCGCAGGGAAGCGTGAATTTGCGCGTTGAAACGACGGCATTCTGGAGAAGCGGATCGACCATGGAAGAAACTCCTGACAAACATTCGAAGCGTTCGGCATGCTCCTCATCATACGCGGGCTCGCCCGGGCCGGCCCGGCCTACGAGAAAGAGCGGAGCCGGGAGGACATGGATCAGCTTCCGGCCGCGGCCACTTCTGCCGCTTTTCTTTCCCGGGCCCATAATGGGAGCACTCTGAAATTCTGATTTGGTTTTCTTTAAGGAGCTTTCCCCAGATGCCACGCACGCTTGAAGCGCTTCTCGGCCGCGAGGATGCCGAGCGCATTATTGAATTCCGCCGCGATCTCCACCGCCATCCGGAAATCGGCATGGATACCGCCCGGACGGCAGAAAAGCTTGAGGCCTTCCTTTCGACCTTTCCCGTCGACCGCGTGAAGCGCGTTGAAAAGAACGGCGTCGTTGCGCTCATCAAAGGCCGCGAGGACGGGCCCATGATCGGACTGCGCGGCGACACGGACGCGCTTCCCATTCAGGACGAAACCAACAACCCCTGGACGAGCGAAGTCGAAAAGTGCGCGCACCTCTGCGGCCACGACGGCCATACGGCGGGGGCGCTCGCAACAGCGCTCTATTTGTCTAAGCACCGCGACTTTGCTGGGTCCGTGGCCGTCATCTTCCAACCGGGAGAAGAAGGCTGGGCGGGCGCCGACCTCATGATCAAGGACGGGCTTTTCAAACGCTTCCCCTGCAAGGAGGTCTACGCCATTCACGGGGATCCCTCGCATGACCTGGGCACCATTCTACTTCAGCCCGGCCCCATGACGGCGTCGGTCGACATCGCCTACATGACGGTCGAGGGCCGGGGCGGCCACGGCGCGCGTCCCCAGGAAGCGATCGACCCGATGCCGGCAGCGGCCGAACTCATCCTTGCGCTTCAGACTATCGTCTCGCGTCGCGTCGACCCCAACGACTCCGCCGTCGTCTCCTGCTGCTACGTGCATGCGGGCGACCCGCTCGCCCCCACCGTCATTCCGCAGCGCGTGGAGCTTTCCGCCACGATCCGCACGTTCGACGGGAAGGTGCGCGATCTGATTGAAAAGCGCTTCAACGAAATCACCTCCGGCATCGGCACCACCTTCGGCGGCGTCGTGAAGCTCGACTACCAGAGGCGCTATCCGCCGCAGATCAACGACGAGAAGCTCGCGCTCGCGGCAATCGACGCTCTGAAGCCCGTCTTCGGCGACGAGAACGTCGTCACGAACGCAAAGCCCTCGATGGGCGGCGAAGACTTCGCCTTCATGAGCGAAGCCGTTCCCGGGGTCTACATGAAGGTGGGCCTGAGGGACAAGGATCACCAGGCGGCGCTTCACAATCCGGGATTCGACTTCAACGACCTCGCGCTTGCAAACTCCGTCGAAGCCTTCCGCGCGATTGTTGAGGCGCGGCTGCCGCTCAAAGCGTGAGTTCGATAGTCTCCTCTAAGACAAGAGGGCCCGGACGGAAATGACGCTCCGGGCATTTTCTTTTGAACGCTTTCGCGATTACTTCCTGCGAGAAATCACAACTGCAGCGCTTCCCGCGGCGATGATGAGCGCAGTCCCGAAGGCGGCTGCGATCGATACGTTCTCGCCGAAAACGAGGAATCCGATGCCTTCAGCGATAAGAATGGCGGAAAACTGCAGAATGCTCGTGACGAGCGGGTTCCTCGCACCCCAGGAAAGCGTGAGCGAGAGCTGCGAGAGCACCGCGCAGAGGCCCATCCCGAGAAGCGGCAGGATGTTTTCCGTCGTGATGCGCGTGAGCCCGCCCTCGAAAAGGAGCGTCCCCAGAAGGCCGAAGGCTACTCCGAAGAGAGAGAAGTAGAAGACGATCCGCCACTCGGGTTCACCCTCGCGGATGAGCGCCCGGATCTGCAGATAGGCGGCTGTGGAGAACATCCCGGCCGTGAGGCCGATCAGGGACGGAAGCGCCTCGGCAGACAAAAAATCCGGCCGGAGAACAATGAGGACGCCCGCAAACCCTGCGGCAGCGGCGGCAATGAGCCTCATATCCGGGCATCTCCCCAGTCTCAAAGCCGCAAAGGCGGCAATGGCCGCCATGTAGATCGGACTCATGTAGTTGAGGGTCATGGCGGCCCCGAGCGGAAGAATCCCGAGGGTCCAGAACCAGATGACGGTGCCCAGGGTCCCGAGGAAGCTTCGCTTCATGTGGGACGCAAAATGCTTGGTCCGGAGCGTCTTCCCGGCAATGAGCGACCAGCCGGCGAGCGCAAGCACGGCAAAGACGGATCGCCAGAGAAGAAGTTCGCAGGCGCCGAAATCCGCTGCGCCCGATTTGGCGAAGGCGGCCGTGAGTGAGGTGAAGAAGGCTGCCGCCAGCATCCAGAGGCTCTGCATAGACGTTCTTTCAAAGCAGAAAAAAAGACTCTGACTCCAAAGCGTCCTTTCGGGGCACGACCGGACGCTCCGGAGTCAGAGAACTCAAAGGATTCCGATGGCCTTCTCCCCGAAATTGACCCACGGGGAAAAGTCGAAAATCCTGAAGGAAGAAAAGGAGAAAAAAGGATCCTCAGGCCCGGTTACGCGGCGGTCCCTGCCTTCGCGCGGGCAAGCGCCTCATGCGCTGCGACGCGCCCCCAGATCACGGCGGCAGTGAGCTGCGAGCCGTCGAGGTAGTTGTCGTAGAAGAGCCCGCCGATGGCGTTCCCGGCAGCGTAAAGACCCGGAACCGGACGGCCCTCGAGATTGAGAACCTCGGCCTTGCGGTTGATCTTCGGACCCCCGAAGGTGGCCGTCATGCCGCCCGAGAACTCGAACGCATAGAAGGGACCTTCCTCAATGGTGCGGGGCTTTTCCATGGTGCTCGGCACCGCAAGCTTCGTCTGCGTGCCCTTGCGGCAGGCTTCGTTGAATTCCTTCACCGTGCGGGCGAGCTTTTCCGGAGGAAGACCCGCTTCGCGGGCGAGCGCCTCGATCGTGTCGGCCTTGTAGATCGGCGCCTTCGCCTTTTCGTAGCGCTTGAAGCGAAGGTCGACGATCGGCTCCTTCCTGACGCGCGAGTCGAGAATGATGAAGGCGCGGTTTTCCGGAATCCGGCGCGGGGTATTCTGGGCGATGAAGACGTAGGTCTGGCCTTCGTCGATGTAGCGCTCGCCCTCAGGCGTCACGCAGATGCCGAAATTCACCATGTTGGACGGATTGGCGCGCGTCTTCGCGTGAATCGGACCCGCATGGAACTGGTCCATGTTGACGTAGTTGGGGAAGAAGGGCGCCGTAAGTGTGACGTTTTCGCCCGTGCAGCAGACGGAGCCGCGAAGCGGCATCCAGGCGACCGACCCGCCCATGTAGCGCGTGAGCATGTCCTTGTTGTTGTGGAACCCGCCCGTGCAGAGCACAACGCCGCCCCGGGCGCGGTAGGTTCTGCGCACGCCCTTCGAGTCGAGGGTCGAAACGCCCGTGCAGCGAAGCGCCTCGTCGTGCGTGAGCTCAATCACCTTTTCGCCGTAGTGCACGGGAACGCCGAGCTTCTTCACTTCGGCGAGCATCTGGATCGTGAGCTGGGAGCCGCCCGGCTGGACCTTGCCCGTCACTTCGTGGCAGCGGCCGAGCATCGGCGCGATCTGATAGTCGAGGGGCTTCCACTGAATGCCGCAGCGGTCCGTGAGCCACCTGATGACGCCCGCGGACTCGTCGCAGAACATGCGCATGAGATCCATGTCGCAGCGGTTCATGGAAACCTTCACCATGTCCTTATAGAACGACTCAACGTCGTCCTTGATGCCGTCGCGCGCCTGCACCCAGGTACCCGCGGCGTTGAAGTTTCCGCCCGCGTAAATCGTGTTTCCCATGGGAACCGGCATCTTTTCGAGCACGATCACCTTCGCGCCGATGTCGGCCGCCTCAATGGCGGCGGAAAGGCCGGCGCAGCCCGTGCCGACAATCACGATGTCGTATTCCTCGGCACCGGCATCCTTTTTCACTGCCGCTCCGGGCGCGGCCATGGCCGCCCCGCCGGCCGCCGCCGCAGCCATGCCGAAAAGACCGTTTCTGAGAAGCGCGCGGCGCTGAGTTCCATGCTTAGCATCCGTCATGATGTGTCTCCTGTTGCGAGTATTTCATCGGGACGAAACTCCAGAGAAATCCGGAAGTTTTTCGTCCGCCGTTATTCGGTACAGGGTGAAGTCTAGGAAGGGCCTCTCGCCACAGGGAAAACGCAACACCTGGCTGGAAAAAAGCTTGATCGAAAATAAGAAATGCCCTCCCGACTTCCGGTTTTCCCTGTTAAGGCGGCATCCGATCCTTTAATCTTTCGGGAAAGTGTTGCATTTTGCCGGCAGGATCAAATATGACTTCTGAAAACCTCACGGGCACCCTGCGCGAAAAAGCCGTCTTCGTGAAGGCGGTTGAACTCGGGAGCCTCGTCAAAACCGCCAGAGCGCTCGGGATGGAAGATTCGGCGGCGGCAAAGGCGATCAACACCCTTGAGGCGAGGGAAAAGCGAAAGCTCCTCATCCGGGACCCGAAGGGATCGCGGCCGACGGCGGAAGGCTGGAAGGCCTTCAACCTGTGGCGCGGGCCCATAGCCGAACTTCTCGGAGCAATGAAGGGCGACGACGACGCCTCTCCCTGGAGAACGTGGCAGTTGAACCTTGCATTCCCCTCAACTTCGGGCGCCGCGGTGCTCACGCCCCTCGTCGCGGAATTCGCGCTCGAGCACCCCGAATACGACATTTCGATCGAACTCACGCACGGGTCCTTTCATCCGCTCTGGAACGGCGTGGATCTGCGCATCGTGCACGGGGTCTACACGCTCGAACCCTGCAGACAGGCGCAGATTGCGTCCTTGAAGCGCATCGTGACGGCGAACCCGAAGCTTCTGCCCCGGCTCTTTTCCGGAAAAGAAATTGAGCCCGAGGAACTGCTCAACGAAATGCTCGTGGGCGACCGCGACATGGTTCAGTCGGGCGTCATGCGGCTCATCCGGAATTCGGACGGCTTTGAAAAGCGCCTTCGGGTTGAGCCGCGGCTCAAGGTGCGCAATCACCTCGCGGCCATGATGACTGCGCTCGCCAACCCCGTCGTAGCCGTTGCGGTGCCGGAGCTCCTTGCAAAGCGCTGGATCGACGCGGGGGATCTCGCGCCGGTGCTTCCAGGCTGGCGCTGCCGGCCGCTGCCGCTCCGGGCCATCATCCCTCAAGACCGCCCGGTGCATCCGGCGATCCCCGGGCTTCTCGAACACATTGTCGGGCGTCTGCGGGAATCAGGAGAAGCTGAGGACGCGGCCATTCCGAAGTCTTTTGCAGCGTTTTTTGAGGAGGAGGAGAAATGAAGGCCGTCGATCAGCTCGAAGCCCTCGAAAACTTCGCGGTCTTCGCCGAAGCGGAGAGCCTGCGCGCCGCAGCGCGCACGCTCGGGATGGTGCCCTCAACGCTCTTAAGGCGCATGCGCGCGCTCGAAAAGGACTTCGGCCGCAGGCTCTTTGCCGCCTCGCCCCGCGGCATCGCGCTCACCCCCGAAGGCATGGCGCTTCATGCAAAGGTCGCGCGCATTCTCGCCGGCATGAATGCCGAAGCTCCCGGGGACGCGGCCGGGATTTCCGGGAGCGGTCCCATCCGCATTGCCGCCGATCCCGTCCTTTCGGTCGGCACGATCCTTTCGGCCGTCGGCGCGCTCTGCGAAGAGAGGAATCTTCGGATTGAAGTCGTCCGTCCCGGGCGCCTCAGCCGGCCCGACATTCTCCTCAAAATCCTCAGAGGGAATTCGCTTCCAGGGAGCCGCGGGCAATTTGCCCTCGTTCCTCTGCCCCGCCGCATCCTCGCTGCATCGCCCGCCTCTATCGAACGGCGCGGCCTCACCATTGCGCCCGAATATCTCGAGCGCCAGCACATCCTGCGGATTGACGGGGACGAAGCCCCGATTGAACAAATGGGACCCGCAGGCGAGGAAGCGCAGCTTCTGCGGGAGCTTCCGCCCCCGGCATTTCTTCTTCCCGATGCAGGAGCCCTGCTGGAGAGCACCCTGACGGGCGAAGGGCTCGCTGCGGGACTCTCAAGGCTCGACGCAGAAAGAGCGCTCTCCTCCGGCCAACTCATTCAGGTTCTGCCCGAATGGGTGTTCCCGGAGGAACATCTGGCGCTCGAACTCTCTTCAGAACGGGAGGACGCCCGGGCGCTCGCCGCCGAGCTCGCGCGCTTCTTCGAAGGCAAGGCAGGAGCGTTCGAATTATGAGCCGGATTTCGCGCCTCTTTTCACCGCTTCACGCATGGCAATTGAAGCAACCGCCATGCCGAAGGTCGACGTGACGACGATGCCTGAGCCGTACCCGGAGCAGGCAAGACCCGCCGTCGTCTCCACGCTGCAGGCTTCGTCGCCCAAGGGCTTTTTGACGGGCTCTGCCGAATAAACGGAGGGCACCCGAAAGAGAGGCGGGAGGGGCTTCCCCGGCTTTCCGGCATCGGGCGACGCCTTCGGGAACCCGTATTCCTTCCTCAGGCGATAGCGCACCGAAGCGAGAAGCGGGTCGCCCGAAATGCGCCCGAGGTCTCCCTCCCTGATTTCAAGGGGGTTGGTGCGGCCGCCTCCCGCCCCCGAAACCACGATGAACTGCCTTCTCGAGCGGCAGTGCGCAATCAGCGCAGCCTTCGCGCGCACCTGATCGATGCAGTCGAGCACGATCGCGTCCGCAGGGATCAGGTCCGCCGCGTTCTCCTCGTCCACGAAATCCTCAACGCAGGAAATTTCCGCCCTCGGATTGATGAGCGCGATGCGGGCCTTCAGAGCCTCCACCTTCGCCATGCCGTAGGCTTCGCCGAGCGCTTGAATCTGGCGGTTGGTGTTGCTCTCCGCCACATTGTCGAGGTCGATGAGCGTCAGCTTTTCCGCCCCGGTTCGGGCGAGCGCCTCCACCGCCCAGGAACCGACGCCTCCCACGCCCACGACGCAGAAGTGCGTCTCCCGGATGGAAGCAGCGCCCTCCTTTCCATAGAGGCGGGCCACGCCTCCGAATCGTCTTTCAAAATCAATGACGTGCCGCTCGGTCATAATTCGCATCAAGAGAAAAGAGGAAAATTGAGGGAAATTCCGCTGCCATTGCGGGTAATTACGGGCGAATCATCGGGGTGAGTACGCCTTTTGGCGGACGCGCCCGTCATGGAAACGTCACACAATTTAAAGCAAACCTTAATGGCCGGCGGGAAGAATAACGGGCGCCCCTTAGTGTCCAGGCACCGTTCTTCAAACCCCGAACCCGTCTTTATATCACCGGACACGCCATTTTCAAGGAATCCGCCATGGCCCAATTCCCCAAAGCGCACCCGTCGATCCTCGCCGGTGCCGTCATTGCCGCGAGCCTCTTTGCCTCTCAGGCCTGGGCGAGCGCTCAGCACATGGTCGTGGCCATGCCGCAGCTGCCGACCATCATCGAGCCGCAGGGCAAGAACCACAATCCGCTCGAGCGCGTTGCGTTCTCGATCTTCGAAACGCTCATCCACGCCGATCAGAAGACGGGCGAACTTCAGCCGGGTCTCGCGGTTTCCTGGACGCGCATTTCGCCTGAAACCGTCGAATTCAAGCTCCGTCAGGGCGTCAAGTTCCAGGACGGCACGGACTTTACGGCCGACGACGTGGTCTTCTCCTTCGGCCCCGAACGCTTCCTCTCCGACACTGCCCCGGGCCGCCCCGCTGCGGTTGAGTTTCTGGGAGGCCTCAAGTCGGTTGAGAAGGTCGACGACTACACCGTGCGCGTCACGATGAAGACGCCCGACCCCCTGATTGAGCGCCGCTTCTCCGCGCGCATGTCGGAAATCATTTCCGAAGACGGCTGGAAGAAGGCGGGCGGCTGGGACAACTGGATCAAGCACCCGATCGGCACCGGCCCCTATGAAATCGTCTCCTTCAGGACCGGAAACCGCCTGGAGCTCAAGCGCTTTGACGGCTACTGGGGCGAAAAGGCCCCGGCCGAGAAGCTCTCCTTCGTCGAAGTGCCGGAACTCTCCTCCCGCGTTGCGGGCCTGCGCTCGGGCGAATTCGACCTCATTACCGAAGTTCCGCCCGATCAGGTGAAGCCCTTGTCGAAGGACGGCCGCATCGACGTGGTGGGCGGCCCGATCGACAACATCTACTCCCTCGTCTTTGACGACAAGTCGAACAAGATCATGACGAAGGAACTGCGCCAGGCATTCCTCTACGCCATCGACCGCGACCTTCTCGTCGAAGCGCTGATGGGCGGAAAGACGACGCCCGCGAACAGCTTCCAGTCGAAGACCTTCGGCGACCTCTTCATCCCTGAACTCGACAAGAAGCTCTACAACCCGCAGAAGGCGCGCGAGCTCGTGAAGGCCTCCGGCTACAAAGGTCAGCAGATCGTCTGGCGCATCCAGGCGGGCTACTACACGCAGGAGCTCACCGTTTCGCAGGCGATTGCCGGCATGCTGAAGGCGGTCGGCATCAACGTGAAGATCGAGGTGAAGGAAAACTGGTCTCAGGTTGAAGCCCCGGGCGCAACCCGCATGATCAACAATGCGTCGCTCTCGGCCTACTTCCCCGATCCCGCCTCGCAGCTCTGGCGCCGCATGAAGCCGGGCGCCTTCTGGGATGCGAGCGGCTACTTCGTCCACTCGCCCGAATACCAGAAGTTCGGCGACCTCGGCAAGATCCTTGAATCCTCGACCGACCCGGCCGCCCGCAAGGCCGCCTGGAAGGAAATGCAGGAAGTCTTCTTCACCGACCCGCTCGCCTGCCCGATCTACGCGCTTCCGATGATTTACGGCAAGCAGAAGAACGTGATCTGGGAGCCGGGCACCCAGGGCGCGCTTGATCTTTCGGCGAGAAACCTGAAGTTCAAGTAATCCCCTGACTCCTGACCCCGAAAAAGACCAGAAGAATGAAGGAAACAGACTTATCCTCCGATCTCCGTCAGGGCGCGGAGCCGCTCCTCGCGATCCGGGACCTCCGGGTCGCCTTCAGCGGCGTTGAAGTGCTTCACGGAATCGACCTTGATCTTCCGAAGGGCGAGACGCTCGCCCTCATCGGCGAATCGGGGTCAGGCAAATCCGTCCTCGCAAGGTCGATCCTCGGCCTTGCGGGGTCGAAGAACACCACCACCGGAAGCATCCGGTTCGAGGGCCGCGAACTCGCAGGCGCCCCTGAAAAGGAGCTCCGCCGCATCCGCGGCGCCGACATCAGCATGATCGTGCAGGACGCCATGGCGGCCTTGAACCCCATGCGCACGATCGGCGACCAGCTGATTGAAACCATCGTCTATCGCCATCCCGACTATCGGGACCGCGCGAGCGAACGACTCCTTTTTGAAAAGAAGAAGGAACTCACTGAGCTCGCGATCTCATTCCTGAAGCAGGTCGGGATCACTGCGCCCGAAAAGCGCATCTCGAGCTATCCGCATCAGCTCTCGGGCGGCATGCGCCAGCGCGTGCTGATTGCGCTCGTGCTCATCGGAGCGCCGAAGCTTCTGCTAGCCGACGAGCCCACGACCGCGCTCGACGTGGTCGTGCAGCGCGAGATTCTCTCGGAACTGAGGGACCTCGTGCGCGCCCGTGGGATGTCGATGCTTCTCGTCACGCACGACCTTCACCTCGCGCGCGACGTCGCCGACCGCGTCGCCGTCATGTACGCAGGCACCCTCATGGAAGTAGGTCCCTGCGAAAAGGTGATTCACAATCCCTCGCACCCCTATACCGAAGGGCTTCTCAATGCCATGCCCAACATGGAAAGCCCCCGGGGGTCCCTGAAGCCCATTGAGGGCGAGGTGCCTTCGCCCTCCGAATTGGGCAAAGGCTGCCCCTTCGCGAGCCGGTGCGTGCTCGCGGAAACCCGCTGCCGCGAAAGTGTTCCCCCCATGATCGCCATTGCGCCGGGCTGGTGCACGCGCTGCGACAATGCCCATACGCGCACGGCCGACCTCGAAAAGCTCGAGGAGCTCGCGGCTGCGGCTCCGGAAGGCGCGGGGTCGATCAAAATCGAAAAGGAAATCGACCGCAAAGGCTTCGGGAGCGTTCAGAAGAGCGACTTCCCCGTCATCGTCGACGCCCGGATCAAAAAACACTGCTACTACGCGCGCCGCGGGTTCTTCGGACGCAAAACACCCTGGAACGTGCTCGAGGACGTCGATCTTCAGATCAAGAGCGGCGAAGTCCTCGGGCTCGTCGGCGAATCGGGCTGCGGCAAATCAACCCTCGCCCGCCTCATGCTCGGCCTCATGCGCCCGACCATGGGTTCGGTCAAATTCCGTGACGAGGAATATCCCGAACCCCGGACCGCCCCCTGGAGAGCGCAGCGCGCCGCCGCGCAGATGATCTACCAGGACCCCTTCAGCTGCTTTGACGAGCGGATGAGCATCCTAGACCAGATCGCCGAGCCCCTTGAGGTGCACCTTCATCTTTCGCACGAAGACGCATGCACGAAGGCGCTCCAGGTCCTTCGCGCCGTGGGTCTTCCCGAACACAATGCGAAGAAGCTCCCCGGCGTCATGTCGGGCGGGCAGCTTCAGCGCGCGGCGATTGCCCGCGCCGTGGCTCTCCGGCCCGCACTTCTTGTCTGCGACGAACCCGTGGCGTCGCTCGACGTCTCGATTCAGGCCCAGGTCCTCGCGCTTCTCAATCGCCTGAAGGCCGCCACCCACATGGCGATGCTCTTTGTTTCGCACAACCTCAACGTCGTGCGCTACCTCTGCGACCGCGCGGCGGTGATGTACTTAGGGCGCATCGTTGAGCTCGGGCCCGTCGACGAAGTCTTCCACCATCCGCAGCATCCCTACACAAGGCTTTTGTTAGCCTCAACGCCCGGCGCCGAGGACGACGTGATCCGCTTCTATCCGAAGGGCGTGATGCCGAGTCCGATGGAGCGCCCCGAGGGGTGCGTCTTCGCCAACCGCTGCCCCGTCGCGTGCGACCGCTGCAGAAAGGAGGTCCCGCAGCTCGAGGCCGTGAACGACCATCACCAGACGGCCTGCTTCGTGAAGCACTCCTTCATCACCGATGCGCCGCTTCCCGGCCCTTCGCAGCAATCGGGAGACTGATTCATGTTCGCACTCATTTCGAGACTTGTCTTCCGCTCGGCCCTGACGCTCCTCCTCCTTGCAGCCTGCGTCTTCTTCGGGCTTCACATGACGGGCGACCCCGCGCGCCTCATGCTCGGCGACTCGGCCGACCAGATCGCGCTCGACGCCTTCCGCGAACAGTGGGGGTTGAATAAGCCCCTCTGGGAGCAGTTCATCGTCTACATCCAGAAGGCGCTCACGCTCGACATGGGCGTGAGCTACGCGACGAGCCAGCCCGTGAAGGACGTCTTCCTCGAGGCGCTCGACGCCACGATCGACCTCATGGTGCCCACTGCCATAGTGACGCTTCTCATCGGCATCCCGTCGGGCGTCGTTGCGGCGCTTCACCGCGACACCGCGCTCGACCGCGGCATGATGGTGCTCTCGGTCTTCGGCTACGCGGTACCCAACTTCTTCATGGGCGTGCTCCTTCTGCTCGTCTTCTCGATCTGGCTCGGGTGGCTTCCGTCCTACGGGAACGCGACGCTCCTGCACTACATCATGCCGATCATCACGATGGCGACCGCCGAGGCCGCGATCTTCTCGCGCTACGCAAGAAGCGCGATGCTTGAAGCCATGCGGCTTCCCTGCGTGCGCGCGGCAAAGATGCGAGGACTCCCGAAAGCGCGCATCATCTGGCTCCACGCGCTCCCGAACGCAATGCTCTCGATTCTCACGATTCTCGGCTTCTTCCTGGGCACCCTCGTTGCCGGCGCCGTCATCACGGAAACCGTCTTCTCCTGGCCCGGCGTCGGGAAGCTCCTCGTTCAGTCAGTGGCGCTTCGCGACATTCCGGTCGTGCAGATGATTGTGCTCGCCACAGGCGCATCCCTCATCCTCGCCAACCTTCTCATGGACATTCTCGCCCTCGTCGTGAATCCGCGCCTGAGGAAGGGAAACTGACCGCTTCCGGGGATCCAACGAAAATGACTGCTGCCACGCAAATTGCTGAAAAGCCGGGGCTTCTCTCCCGGATCATTGCCGGAAGGCCCCGCGGACTCGCCGGGCTCTCGGCCACAATCCTCGTCGTCTTCTTCTGCGCGGGGCTTCTCGCGCCGGTCGCCGCCCCCTACGGGCTCGAGGACATGGATCTGATGTCGAGGCTCGTAGCGCCCTTTACGTCGCTCGCGCACCCGCTCGGGACCGACGAGCTCGGGCGCGACGTGCTCTCGAGGCTTCTTTATTCCCTGAGGCTTTCCTTCGTTCTGGCCGTGACGGGCACGCTTCTCGGGGCCATCGTCGGCACGGCGCTAGGGTTCCTCGCCGCCCGGTTCGGGGGCTTCATCGACGACCTCGTCAATACCGGGATCGACTTTACGGCGTCGCTTCCCTTCATCGTGCTTGCGCTTACGATCCTTGCCTTCCTCGGCACCGACGTGAAGGTGATCATCGTCATCATGGCGGTCTACGGCTGGGACCGGTACGCGAGGCTCGCAAGAAACCTCGCGCGATCGGCCTACACCGAGGGCTATGCAGGGGCCCTTGAGAGCCTCGGCATTCCGACCCGGCGGATCCTTCTGAGGCACATTCTTCCCAACATCGCGAGCGCCCTTGTCGTCAACATGACGCTCAACTTCCCCGGGATGATTCTGCTTGAAACGTCGCTCTCCTTCCTCGGCGTGGGCGTGCAGCCCCCGATGAGTTCGTTGGGCACCATGCTCGGCTTCGGGCGCGACTACCTCACCACCGCCTGGTGGATCGCCGTCATTCCCGGCGTCGTCATCGTGATTTCGACGCTTTCCATGTCGCTTCTCGGCGACTGGGTCCAGCAGAAGCTCGACCCGCAGAGCCGATAAGTTTTTTTGAAAGTGTTTGAATGAAATGCCGCACGCAGAACCGCTTTCCCGTGCGGCATCTTTTTTGAGATGTCCTTGAAATTTCTGATCGCGGGCTTCGACGGGCTGAGGCCCGACTTTGCGACGCCCGACAACATGCCTCGGCTCGCGGGCTTTCTGGAAAAGTCCCACACGTGGGAGAACTACCTCGCTTGCTTTCCGACGGAAACCTACGTCAACCACCCGTCGATCTTTTCAGGGGTCCGCCCGGAGCGCCACGGCGTGATCGCCAACAGCTTCTGCTACGAGGACGAAAAGCGCCGGATGCACCTCTTTGCAGGCTTCCGCATCGACTCCGTCATGGAGGCCGACGCCCTCATGCACGGGCTCTACGCGGTGCCTGATTTAGGCGCCCGGCTCGCGCGCGAGGGAAAGCGCCTGAGGATCTACTGCGCCAATTCGCCGGGGAGCACGCGGCTCCAGCATGTGCATGCCTCGGACTGTAAGGGCCACCTCAACGCTCCGGTGCATGCGCTCGACCAAACGATCCCGGCGAGAGAGGCGCATGAACTCATCCGCACGCACGGGAAAGGCGTCCCGCTCGAATTTCCGGATGCGCTCGGCACGACGCTCACGGTCGACCTCTTTTTCGAGCGCGAATTGAAGGACGGCCCCGAGGGACTTGCCGAAGCGACGGTTCTCTGGATCGGGGAACCCGATCACAGCGAGCACGAGCTCGGGCTCTTTTCCGACAGAACGCTCGAGGGTCTCCGTCAGGCGGACCGCGAATTCGGGCGGGTGCTCGACTGGTGGGAAACGCAAGGTCGCGCGAAGGACATTCAGCTCGTCGTCATGTCGGACCACGGGCACGTCGAGGTCGCGCGGCATGCCGACTTTGAAGAGATTCTCGAGAATGCCGGTCTTCACGTGCTGACGGGAAGCGACATCGCGCGGGGCGCAGAACCCCGGGCAGACGACGTCATTCTGATCGGCGAATACACCTCCGGCATCTGGGTGCCGGGGAAGAAGCGGGAAACGCTCGAAGCCGTGCGCGATGCGCTTATGAACTCGCCCGAGGTCGGCATGGTCTTTTCACAGCCCGATCCGGATCGTCCCGACGCCCGCGAGGGGCTCATTCCCGGAACCTTCTCGGAGGGGCTCCTCTCGAGCGCTCACCCGCGCGGACCCGACATCCGGTTCATCCCGAGGGGCGACCCCGAAACCGGGCGCTGCGTCATGACGAATGCGCTGGCGCTCGGGAGCGCGCGCACGGAGGACTCCTGCCGCAGGAAACGCATGCGCTTCTCGCGATTCAGGGGAGCCGCTTCCCCGGCTTCGGACGCCATCCGGAACCCGCGACGCATGAAGACTTTGCGGCGACCCTCATGACAATGCTGGGGCTCCTTGACGACGATGCGCCGCTGCCGCTTCCGACGGGAAGAATTCTCTCTGAGGCGCTTTCCGAAGAAGCGTCTACGAGGCGTGCACCGGCATCCCGGGAAACGCTCACGATCGCGAGGGGTGATTTCTCCCAGACACTTAACGTCCTCACCCTGGAGGGGCGGAGCTACGTGCTTTCGGGCGGACGAACGGAAAGGCTGACGCTCTGAAGCATCGGGGAAGCTAACGGAGAAAGGCGGCGGGGAAATCTTTAAAATCTGAAGCTTTCAATCTTCTCGGGAAACGCACATCCTCATGCAAGACGCCGCACAGATCCTCGACTGGGCTGCCTGGGCGCCCGGCCTCGCCGGGAAGGACGACTGGCGCGAGGCCGCCTCGCTCCCGTCCTTCGGACTTGAATCCTCGCCCTATGCGCCTCCCGGCGCAGAGGAGCCCTCGGCAAAAGCAGCTGCGATCCCTGCGATGCTTCGCCGGCGCCTCACGCCTCTCGGGCGGGCGCTCGCTGAGGTGCTGGGGTCCCTCGCCGCGAAAGCGCCCGACGCCCCCTGGGTTTATGCGTCCCGCTGGGGAGACGCGGCGCTTGCGACGGAGCTTCTTACCGCGGCGGCGCACGATGAACCGCTTTCGCCCGCCAAATTTGCGGCGAGCGTTCACAACGGCCCCGCAAGCCTTCTTTCGATTGCCCTCGGCCACAAGGGCGCCTTGACCGCACTCGCGAACGGCCCTTTCAGCACCGAAGCCGCCTTTGAGTCCGCCGTGAGCGAACTGCTTCAGCACGAGACGGTCATTCTGACCGTTGCGGAAGCCAAGCCCCCGGTCGACTTTGATGCGCCCGGTGTCACGCATGTCTGGGGACTCCTCCTCGGGCGCCAGAATGAAAGTGCGGCCCCGGAAGTCTGGGCGAAGGAAAAGCAGAAGGGCCCCTACTGCGCCATTACCACGCGTCCCTTCGAATCCGAGGAAGCCCCTGACCCGCGCCTCGCGGAACTCGCCGGCTCGCCTGCCGACCTCGAGGTTCTCAGCTGGCTCATCGCGTCGGAAGCGCCCTTCTTCACGCACCTCGACCGCCACGCGGCCTGGGTGTGGGCAAAATCGGGCGGGCTCGCCCTCTGACCCATAGAGGCCCTTCATGCGGTACGTTCTGATGCCCTTCCAGTTCGCGGGCACGGCCTTCGCTTTTGCGCTCTTCGGGCTCGGAGGCGTCATTTTCGGGCTTCTCATTACGCCCGTGCTCAAAATGACGTCGAAGAGTCCCGAGGAGGAGCGCCGGCGCGCCCGTGCGGTCGTCCGGTGGTGGTTCGGGCGCTTCGTCGCCATCATCACGGCGCTCCGGCTCGTCCGGGTGGAGGTCAGAAACCCTGAGGCGCTCATGAAAGAGGGCGCCATCCTTGCGTGCTCTCACCCGTCCCTCATCGACGTCGTCTGCCTCCTTTCCGTCGTGCCCGAGGCGACGACCATCGTGAAAGCGGCGCTTTTGAGGAACATCTTCACGCGCGCGCCCATTCGCGCCGCCGGCTACGTTTCGAACGCCGAGGGCCGGACGCAATCGAAAAGCTCGCCCGGGAGCTCGACTCGGGGACAGCCTTCGTCATATTCCCTGAAGGCACCCGGACGCCGAGCGAATTCCCGGAGGGCGAAATGCCGCGGCTTCACCGGGGCGCCGCGCAGCTCGCGCTCCACACGGGGCGCTCCATCACGCCGGTCCGCATCTCCGCGAGCCCGCGCTGGCTCACCAAGGACCACGGCTGGTGGCATTTGCCCGAGAAGCCCATGACGCTCACCTTTGAAGCGCTTCCCGAGATTCCGGCGGCCCCCTATCTCGACCTTTATAATTCGACCCCTCGGCTCGCTGCCCGGCGGTTTACGCTTGCCCTCGGCAGAGAACTTTTCCCCGGGATTCGTCAACCTACTTCCTCCGATGCGCCATGACTGATCTGATCTCCGAAATCCAGTCCCTCATCATTTCCTCGCTCGGGCTCGAAGACATCCGGCCTGAGGACATCGACCCGGATGAGCCGCTCTTCGGCGAAGGGCTCGGCCTCGACAGCATCGACGCCCTCGAGCTCGGCCTTGCCGTCAAGAAGCGCTGGGGCATCACGCTGACCGCGGAAAGCGAAGAGGCAAAGACCGTCTTCAGGAACGTCCGCACGCTCGCCGCCTACATTGAAACGCATAAGCAGAATTAAGAACATGACAACCTTCACCCCTCAGGAAGAAAAGGTCTATCAGGTCCTCTCCGAAATCCTCGTGAACGATTTCGAGATTCCCGCCGACAAGATCAAGCCTGAAGCCCGTCTCTACGAAGACTTCGACATCGATTCCATCGACGCGGTCGACATGATCGTGCAGCTCAAGCCCCATCTCGGCGGCCGCCGCATTTCCCCGGAAGCCTTCAAGCAGGTGCGCACACTGGGCGACGTCGTAACGGTCATCGCGCGCGTCCTTGAAGAGCCCGCCGACGGAAAGGCTGATTAAAGCCCCTCTTCAGACATGTCGGCATCCCCGCTTCTGAAAGTCATCACGGGCGGCGCTGCCGCCCTTTTGATTTGCCTTTATCCCTTCTGGGCCTGGTGGGGATTAAGCCGCTTCGGGATTCTGCCCGTGGCGCTCTCCTTGGCCGGCATCATGCTTCTGCGGGCGCTCATGTCGCCTTCGCGGAAGAACTTCGGATTTGCCGGCATTGCGCTTGTCCTTTCCGCACTCTCGGCGATCCTCGATGCCGAGGAGCCGATGCTCTTTTATCCGGTCGCGGTCAACGGCTTCCTTCTCTGGCTTTTTGGCACATCCCTATCCTCAACGCCCATCGTTGAAAAGTTCGCGCGGCTCCGCACGCCCGATCTCCCGCCCGAAGGCGTCCGCTGGTGCCGCGGCGTCACAAAGGTCTGGTGCGGGTTCTTCGTCCTCAACGGCAGCGTCGCACTTGCCACGGTGCTCTATGGAGACCGCGGACTCTGGATGATCTGGAACGGGTGCGTGAGCTATGTCCTCATCGGCATCCTCTTTGCGGGGGAGTTTCTGCTCCGCAGAATCCGCATGCGACGCGCCGCCGCGAGGAAATAGTCCGGTCGCCCTAAGTTTTCCTCGAGGACGCTATCCTTCGCAGCTTCAGGTCCTGCAGATCCCTCCCAAGGGGGGCGTGCTTCGCCAGCAGTTCGATGTCGTCTGCGAGCTGCATCGCATAGAGCACGCGCAGATAGGCGCCCATGGACACCGTGGGTTCTCCGCGTTCGATTTTGCTGACCGTAAGCTCGGAGCACTGCGCGCG
The DNA here is from genome assembly GCF_009183815.1 of Sutterella seckii. Taxonomy (GTDB): domain Bacteria; phylum Pseudomonadota; class Gammaproteobacteria; order Burkholderiales; family Burkholderiaceae_F; genus Sutterella; species Sutterella seckii. Next base: position 27,842 of record NZ_WEHX01000017.1, read on the forward strand.
ATCCGCGACGAGCGCAATGGTGTAGTTCCGGCGAAGCCGTGCAAGCCGGATTTGTTCTCCCGCGATGCGGAGCTTCTCTGCAATCTTCCTGGGAAGCAAGGTGGAACGGGTGGCTTTAGTCATTATTAAATGATAGATTGTTCTCGATAATACATATTTTATTATTGATTATTCAGGTCGGATAGGATCATTATTCTCTCGAATCTGATCTTTCCGGAATCCCTGAGGCACAATAGCAGTTGCAAACCAACTCTTTTGCCTGCAGCGCCGTGATCTCCGAAACCCGCATCTCCCGCATTCTTACCCTTCAGCCTTCTGATCGGCCCATCGGCATTTTTTCCGACGGAAGAGTGCTGACGCTCAGAGGCTTTCTCGCGGGAACTGCCGCCTGGCGGGATGCGGCGCTGGCGCTTCCTGCCGACGCCCGCGAAAATGCGGTGCTCTATTCGGAAGATGCGCTCGAACTTCTCCCCGCACTCTTCGGCTTCTGGGCGGCCGGCGTTCATGTCATCCTGCCCGGAGACATTCTCCCCGGCACTCTGAAGCACCTTGAGGACTCCGGGGTCGCGCTCGACAAAACCTTCCTCGCGCTCGGCGCCGTTGGGATGGATGCCGGGAACCGGATCGCGCATCTTGTTTCGCCGGTGGAGAGAACCTCGGACTTCAATGCCTTGGAAGCCCCTCATGATCTCGGTCTGCTCGACGACAAAGCGCCGCTTCTGTCTCTACTCACGAGCGGAAGCACAGGAAAGGCAAAGCTCTGCAGAAAGCGACTAGAACAGGCGTTTCTGGAGCCCGAATCAATTGATGCAGGGATTCCAGGCGGAACACCGGCCCTTGGCGCCATTGAAGTCTTAGGCACCGTGAGCGCGCAGCATATTTACGGGCTGCTCTTCCGGGCGCTCTGGCCGCTGCTTTCGATGGAAGCGCTCATCGTCGGAAAGCGCCTTCACTACCCGGAAAATCTGGCAGCAGCGCTCAAGGAAGCCAAGGTCCGCGGACATCGCGCCGTCGTCATCGCGGCGCCTGCGCACCTGAAGCGCTTTACGGACCCGACGCTTTTTGAAGATGCGAGAGACCGCGTCATCCTCGCCTTCTCCTCCACCGGCCCGCTCGATGATGAGGACGCCCGGGTTGCACGCGCCGCGCTCGGGCTCTTTCCCATGGAAGTCTTAGGCTCCACCGAAACGGGCGGCATCGCCTGGCGCAGGAGGTCTCTCGAAAGTGACGGGACAATTTCGACGCCGCCCTGGAAAACCGTTCCTGGAATCACCGCGGGCGTGCGTCTCGAGGACGGCCGCGTGCTCCCTGAAGGAGAAGGACTCCTCACGCTCTCCGGGCGCCACCTTGACCATGAAGGCTGGAACGACGGATCTGACCGCATTCGCCTGAACAACACGGGGTTTACGCTCCTCGGCCGTGCAGACCGAATCGTCAAGATTGAAGGGAAGCGTGTTGCGCTCCCTGAAGTGGAAGCGCTTCTCGTAAAGGGCGGACTCGCGAGCGAAGCGAAGGTCTTTGCCTTCGGCGAAGGGAGGCGCGAAGCGCTCGCGGCCGTCTTGAAGCCCGCGCCTCAGATCAAGGACATTTTCCTCGCCGACGGCAAAGCCGCAGCGGTCCGAAAGCTTCGCGAAGAACTTGGCCGGAATCTTCCGGCAGTATCGATCCCCAGACGCTGGCGGCTTGTCGACGAACTTCCTGCAAATGCTCAGGGGAAGACTACAGTGAAGGCCCTCGAAAGCCTCTTTGACCCGCGTCGTCCGGAGTGGCTGCTGGAAAGCGACGAAGTTCATGAAGGCACCCGGCATCTGCGCCTGAGGCTCGAAGCTTCCCCCGGACTCGAATGGTTCAGGGGGCACTTCCCCGGTCTACCTATTCTCCCCGGCGTCGCGCAGCTTCTTTTGGTCGAAAGGGCTTTCCGCGCCTATGCGCACGTGAGCGGCGACTTTAAGGCGACGCAGGTGAAGACGCTCAAATTCCGTGCGGTTACAACGCCCGGCATGCGTCTTGCGCTCGAGCTTGAATGTCCCTGCGGCATTTCGTCTGAGGAAAGCTTCTCTCTCAAATTTGCCTGGAAGAAAATCGGCGACTCTGAAGACGTCCAATCGAGCGGCACCATTGTCTTCACGAGTGACTGACGGCCCTCCACAGCGTTTTTCCGCTCCCGCCTTTTTCCTCCGGGCGTTTTCAAAGCGCGCGTGCGTCGTAAAATGGTCTTTTATGCCTGACGGCTGCGGGGAGCTCGTCTTCCCAATTCCAGCCGCCCGGCATCGCGACTGCTGCGGCATCCGACCGCTCAGACCCAATTCAAAACGAGGAGACTCTTGATGCAGTTCGTTTTTGAGACGCCCACCCGACTCATCTTCGGCCCGGGAAAACTCGATGCCCTTCGCACGGAAAAACTGCCGGGCAAAAAGGCGCTGCTCCTTACATCGCGCGGCGGCTCGGTCGTGCGTTCGGGCGCCCTTGCCCGCGTAACGGCCGCTCTAGATGCGCAGAAGATTGAATGGGTGCATCTCGCCATCGTCGAACCCAATCCTCTCTCGACCACCGTCATGACCGGCGCCAACCGCGCCCGGGAGGAAGGCTGCGACTTCGTGATTGGTCTGGGCGGCGGCTCCGTGATGGACTGCGCCAAGGCGATTGCGCTCTGCACCACAAATGACGGCGACATCTGGGACTACGTCCAGCAGGGCCAGGGCGGAAGGAAGCAGATCACTGCCACGCCGATCCCCATCGTGGCCATCACGACCACTGCCGGCACCGGTTCGGAAGTGGATGCGGGCGGCGTCATCACGAATCCCGTCACGCAGGAAAAGTGCGGCATCGGCCATCCGACGCTTCTGCCGAAGATCGCCATCGTCGACCCCGAACTGATGCTCTCGGTTCCGCCCATGCTCACGGCCTATCAGGGCTTCGACGCGCTCTTCCACGCTATCGAAGGCTACGTCACGAAGCGCCCCAACTACCTCTCCGAAATGTATGCGCTCGCGAGCGTGCGCCATTGCGCCGAAGGCCTCGCCCGCGCCGTCCGCGACGGCTCTGACTATGAAGCCCGCGAACACATGGCGATTGCCAACACGCTTTCGGGCTACGTCATGGTCTGCGGACGTCTCACGAGCCAGCACTCGATGGAGCATGCGCTCTCCGCCTTCCATCAGGATCTCCCGCACGGCGCCGGCCTTATCATGCTCTCGCTCGCCTACTTCGGTCACATGATCAAGACGGGCGCTCGTTCCGACCGCTTTGTCGAACTCGCCAGGGCGCTGGGCGTGCGCGATGCCGTTCATCCTGCGGATTTCCTGCGCGCGCTGCATGACCTGCAGGTCGCCTGCGGCGTCGACAACCTGCGCATGAGCGACTACGGCGTCACGCGTGAAGAAATTCCGGCGCTTGCTGAAAAAGCCCGCTCTGCCGGCGGCATGCTCTTTGAGCAGGACCCTGTGGCTTTGACTTTTGAAGACACTGTGGCGATTTTTGAGGCGGCTTACCGTTAATACCGCTCCATCTGCTTGATTTTTGTATTCAGTTCAGCCGCCTTCGGGCGGCTGATTATTTTCGGGAAGAGGACTCAAGGTTTGCACCAGCTGCAAACCATTGAAGCTAACTACTTTCTTTTGCAGGGTCGAGGCTTTGCCGTATCTCGATTTCAACACATACCCCGGAGGAGTATTGGTCGACCTTACGATCAAAATCGATGAGTCATCATCACAGAGTTCATACAGTTTTTCAGCCACCTCTACAGCCAAAGCATCGCTCACGCTCGAAACGAAACAAGTTGGTATGGGTTCAATGAACCAGAGTTTCATTTTTCCGCGAATTCGATCGGGTATTTTATCTGCAAAAACAACCAGCATTTAAATCTCCAAAACCGATTCAACATCTGAAATAATATTCATCAAAATTTTTCGTTCAAGCAATCGATCACAAAAAGCATCAATAACTACATGACGATCGTAAATATCTGCATCTTCATGAACCAATTTAAAAGCTAGATCGATTGTCACGTATTCTTTATAAAAATCTGCCACGTCATATACAAAAGGCAGAGGTGATCCGGAATGGATAAACCCAACTCTAGGCGAATAACCTCCGGACAACAGTGCCGAAGTAACAACCCCATAAAGCAATCCATTCAGAAAAGTTAATGTTCGATTAATCGGCTCGCTTTTGCTGCTTTGTCCTGGAATATATGATCGACCGCTCCATGGAACACCATATTCTGCGGATTTCTGTGCATATAAACCTTTGACGCGCCGCCCCTCCATGCCCATCATCATCTGCAGGGTTTTCCCTTTCAAATCAGCATCCGGGAATCTTCTGGCAAACATTTTTCGTGCGACTTCCACTCTTGATTCGTCATTAAAAGCCAGCCTCAATTGCTTATATAACGTTTGGGTATCTGCAGTGGGCGGTTCTGCATAAGCATAAAATTTCAAACTATCTTCACCTATCCAGCATATTGTGCAGGAAGCCTCGCTTATTGCGCCGATTGCCGCATGAGTGATAGATGTTCCCGGACCGATAAAAAGGCTTCCGATTGTCGCGACAGGCAACCTGACGACAGAACCGGTTTTATCAATCCATTTTACGCTGCTGTCATCAATTTCTATTCTCCCATGCTCAAGATATACGAATGGGAAGCGATTTTTAACCTGTGGAAATAAATTTTTAGGAACTTTAAATAATCTCATAATGTGACTCGTCAAAAAAGTAATTCATCACAAAATCAATAAGACGGAAACACCCCCGCCGAGGCGGGGAAGACCATGGCGCCGCACGTCCACACTTTGTACTCTCAGAAACACCCCCGCCGAGGCGGGGAAGACTACGAAACGAAGAACGGAGCCGCGATGCTCCGGGAAACACCCCCGCCGAGGCGGGGAAGACGCCGCGCAAACGGCGTCAATGACTGGTGGGTTGGAAACACCCCCGCCGAGGCGGGGAAGACTCGGGCTAATGTTACTGTGATAACATATTTCCGGAAACACCCCCGCCGAGGCGGGGAAGACCCGTGGGAGTCCGAGCACACTAGCGGCTCCGCAGAAACACCCCCGCCGAGGCGGGGAAGACCGCAATATCCATGAGGATCGAAAACTCTGTGCCGGAAACACCCCCGCCGAGGCGGGGAAGACAGGGCCACAGCCCACCTCTTGATGACGTTGGGGGAAACACCCCCGCCGAGGCGGGGAAGACTCTCGCAGTGGAAAGCAACGGCCCGTGCGGTCGGAAACACCCCCGCCGAGGCGGGGAAGACCTTACGAAGGTCGGCCACTTCCCATTGATCGGAAAATCTCGCTCTCGGTCTTGGTATAACGACGGTCGAGAGAAAGCAAGTAGTTGAAATCCTTTAAAGATTTCATTGAAACCCACTTGCTTTTTCTTTCTGTGTAGGGTA
>NZ_WEHX01000180.1 GCF_009183815.1 Sutterella seckii
ATTAGGAAGCCCGTAGGCCTCAGGAGTAGCCTGGACACGTCTGCGGATGACAGCACTGTTGCCGCGCGCCTGAAGATAAAGATTTGCGAGGGAGGCATCGTTGCCGATGGCGAGCTTGTGCCGGCCGCCGATGGATCCAGCCTCGACCTTCTGAAAGCCTTTGTCGGCATCACGCATGTAGCTCCGCACGGTATTCCGGGAAATACCGAGCGACTGAGCGATGGTACGGATTTTCTCCCCATTGCTTATTCGAAAACGGATTTCTTGTGCTGTAGCACTTGAGATCATTTGCGTCCTCATAGTTGAGTAAAACCGTGGGTCAATTTCCACGGGTCAAAAAATGCCGCCCTAAAAAAGAAGCGGCGACGAGGAACGCACGTTATCAGTGATCTATCTATGTGAATATAGGGGAATATCTCTGAATTTGTCTTCGTTTACGGAAGAGCCTTTATAGTATTGTGCCGCAGTCTTTATCGGCGCTTTGAGGAACGCGTGACGACCGCTATCGTGACACAAGCGCTCCAGGGCTTGATGTAGCGGAACGCAGGAAGAGGACTGATGCTACAAAGGCAGTAAAAGGGCAGTAAATGTCCGGGATTCCGGGTCAAAACCTAATGCCGGCGGGTCAACTTTGAAGTGTCCGAAAATGGGTCAAAAGTGGTGTCCTCCAACACCCCAAATATTAAGGCAATCATCCATTAGTTACGTATGGATCAATGAAAATTCAAGTTAATCAATAATGTTATCTGAGTTGCATCAACTAAATGATGGCTTCGTTAATATCTTGAACTTCTGATGGAAGCCCGGAAATTCACTGTTGAGGAGATGATTTCGTATGTAATAGAGCCGGATTCGTTCTTTACGACTGAGGGCGACATTCTGCTCAGAACGGAATTTCGCCGGGACTACAGTGTGTATTTCGGCATTCTGGAGCGCATCGCTTCTGGAAAAACGAAGCGGCAGGAGCTGGTCTCAGCCTTCCCGACGGATATCAGCGGGCAGCTTTTTAAGCTCGAGGACTACTTCCATCTCATCAAGCGCGAGAATCCGGTTGGACGGCAGAAGAACGCAAGGAACTTTCGCTTTGTGATGGCTGACGACTACCTGCACTTCTGGTTCCGATTCATTTATCCGAATTTGGGTCTCATCCAGCAGGGTAGCACCGCCCGACTGGAGAGAAAAATTCTCGACGAATTGCCTGACTACACCGGCCGCCATGTGCTCGAGCGCTGGTTCCGTACGAAGCTTTGGGAAAGCGGCAACTTTACGGAAGTCGGTCCCTGGTGGGATGCCTCTGGGAAAGGAGAGAATGAAATCGACATTGTGGCGATCAACCCCTTTGACAAAGAGGTTCTTTTTGGAGCGGAAAATCTCGCTCTCGGTCTTGGTATAACGACGGTCGAGAGAAAGCAAGTAGTTGAAATCCTTTAAAGATTTCATTGAAACCCACTTGCTTTTTC
>NZ_WEHX01000181.1 GCF_009183815.1 Sutterella seckii
CGATCGACGGCTGGTGAGGTCGCAGACATGAAAAATGCGTAGTTTTCATTAAGATGTAGTCAAAGCAAAAACAACCACTACTTAAAAAAACTACGCATGAACAGAATTGTACCGTCAGAATGCCTTCCGCTCGAAGAAGAACGCTCCCTCATTGAGGCCCTGCTTTCCCGTACGCCTTTCAGCTCCAGCGGCGAGCGCCTGTGGCAGATCGTTTATCCAGGCTACTCCCTTGCGCGTTTCGATATATCCCCAGGCAGCACGCTGGACCTGCATCTCGAGCCTGCCGGCGATCCCATCTGCCCGGCTTGCGGCAAAGCCTGCACGCACATCAAAGACTCCTCCAAACGCACCGTCAAAGAAGCGAGCTTCCTCGGCGTCGAACGGACGCTGGTGCACCTCAACATTCGGCGCGTGCGATGCAATTGCGGGTGTCGCCGCACGGAGCGGATCACCTGGCTTGATCCCAACTGCCGCTATACACGACGACTCGCCTCGGAAGTTCAGACTGCCCTGCGCAGCGGGCGCTCCATCTCGGAGGTCAGCTGCAGCTTCAACTTAAACTGGAAGGCCGTCAAAGGGCTCGATAAAGACCAGCTCAAGTTCCTTTTCGATGATCCCGATGTTTCCAGCCTGCGTCGAATGGCCATTGATGAATTCGCCATTCACAAAGGCCACAAATATGCGACCGCCTTTATGGATCTTGATGCCGGCAAGGTCTTTTACGTAGTCAAGGGCAAGACCCAAAACGCCATCGAAGTGGTGTTCCAATGGCTCAAGGACAAGGGTGTTGCAGACCAGATCGAGTGCGTCGCCGTTGACATGAACGCCGGATTCCCTGCCATGGTGAAGAAGCACCTGCCTAAAGCAACGCTCGTCTACGACCTCTTTCATGTGATGCAGCACTTCACGAGAGACGTCCTCATTGAAGGCCGCAAGTTTCTCTTTAAGGAGAAGAGCAAAGCCCTCTCTGCCGCAGCAGAAGCCGAAGCGTCGAATGCCGGCTCTACGCCCATGGATCTGCGCAAGGCTAAGCGCGAGGCGAAGAAGGAACTGCGTGGTGCGGAGTGGCTGATGGTGCGCTCCATTGACGCCTTGCTGGAATCCGCTCGGGAGCGCCTCGGGAATCTCATCAAGGACAACGCCATGCTCGCAGCGCTCTACCCGATCGCAGAACAATTGCGCGGGATCTGGAGGGCGGCCTCCAGAGAAAACGCTGCGGCACTGCTCGCTGAACTCACGGAACTGCTTGACGCCATTGCCGAACAATTCAGCTTCCAGCCGGCAAGGCTCTTCGCCGCGATGCTGCGAAGCAGGTCTTCAGGCATCGTTGCCGCCTGCACTCACCGCGTAGGCACTAACCGCCTGGAAGGCGCCAACAACAAGATCAAGGTGTTGAAGCGAATCGCCTACGGCTTTAGAGATTTCGAGTACTTCGCGCTTAAAATC
>NZ_WEHX01000182.1 GCF_009183815.1 Sutterella seckii
TTTTCGCAAATTCAATTATAACACAAAACACCCATTTTTCATGCCTGTAAACTCTGAAATTTTCAGAATTTACAGGCATTTATTTTATGGAAGTCCCCACTAATTGTATAATTTCCTGCAGATGAATCTCAGGCGTTTTATCGACAGGATAACTCAGGTATTTTTGGTAGGGACGGTCTAGCTTAGGAATGGGATGCTGCTGCAGGTCTTCCATGCATTGGAAGAGACTCTCATAACTATAAGGATCAAAGCCTCTAATGACAGATGGATCAATAACTTCGTGGCATCCAATTCCATTAGCCATAACCGCAGGAGTGCCATTCCAGATGCTCTCAATGCCAACAGTGCCTAGAGGGTCGTAAAAGCTCGCCAAAATGGTGTAATCAGATAGCTGATAAATTTCCTGCATATTGGTGCAAAAGCCTAAATGCAGAATATTCCGGCAGCCTGCAGGAACAGGCTTCCCAGCCACCACTAGAAGTTCGTTGTGTTTTGTGGATGTGAAGTATTGCTTAAGAAGATCAAACCCTTTTCTTTTATGACTCAAAGATGGGAAAAGAAAAATTGTTCTGTCTTCTGGAAGCCCATATTTTTTACGGAGTGCAGCGATATCTGGATTTTGCTTGAGTTCCGGAAATTGTTGTGGTGGATAAATCACGGAAATTTTTGAAGCATTAATGCCGTAAAGTTCTGTGAGTTCACGTTCCATCGTTTGAGCATGAGCCACCACAAATTTGGCATTTCCATACGACGAACGTTCAATGCTGATCAGCATGCGATCCCACGGCATCACAGGCTTGCGCATTGCCTTCAGGTAGCCGATTCGAGTTCCGCCGCATGCAATGACTTCAGGGAAGCCTCCCAAACAGCAGCCTATGGAAAACTCGACGGGCACTTGCTTCGTTATTCTGCTCAGCCAGCGATGAAAGAGCCACAGGTAGAGTTTGTTGGGGAGGAACTGAAGCGAATATTCATGAATTTCGCACTGATCCGCAAAGGGAAGTGAACGGTCGGCTTTTTTGCAGAAGACTACGGGTGTGTGGCCCAGCTGCAGACAGGCCTTGACCATATTCAGAGCATAAGTCTCCATACCGCCCGAGCGGCCAAAAGTATTACAAAAGATGCCAATTCTCATCAGTCGCCCCAAGTGCGGATGCAATGTTGCTGTTTAACCTGAATATTTCGCCCAAAAATAGACCTTGGGCGTAGGCTCATCTGCAATCGGCAGGTAGGCTTAAATTTTCAGGCGGCGTATACGGATCAAATAATGACCTAAATCAGTGTTTATGCTTGTTGCACAAATGAAAAGAGGCGATCACGGTATAATTTAATTGTCAGGAAAAAACCAACCGGACGCCTCGCCATGCAGTATAGCAACCACACGGACAATCTCAATCGCGCAATTGCATTCGAAGTCAATCAAAAAGATGTAAC
>NZ_WEHX01000183.1 GCF_009183815.1 Sutterella seckii
CGTCAACCACAACCTTAAGTCGACGGGAAAGTCGAACGCCGTCAATCACCTTTTCAACATACGGCGTAACGGCATCAACACGTTCGATAGAGCCTGGTGAAACGGCAGTGAGCCAGACCTCGCGTTCAATTCGTTCACGAACGTTTTGAATTTGATCGGCAAAGAGTGTGACACCGGCCACCATCATTTTGAGACCGTTGTACTCCGGCGGATTGTGCGACCCGGTGACTGCAACACCCGTGCCGCAATCAAAGTACTTGGTTGCGTAATAGAGAACGGGAGTGGGTACAGCCCCGACATCCAGAACGTCCATGCCTGTCGAGGCAATGCCTTCCACCAGAGCGTTCTGAAGCCGCTCGCCGGTCAGCCGACCGTCACGGCCCACACAGAAGCGCCCGGCGCCTCTGTCAAGCGCCAAGCTGCCGAGAACCCGACCGACCGCGCGAACGGCGTCCTCCGTGAGCGTGTGGTCAACAACGCCACGTATGTCGTAGGCTTTGAAAATTGAGGCGTCGATTTTCATCGTTTTTCTCCTTTTCTAAAAGCTGGTCAATCTGCTGCGATCGTGAATCCACGCTTACGAGCAAAGTGAACCGTAGCGTTAATGAAGCCCTGCTTGGAACCGCAATCAAAGCGTCGACCCTCAAACCGATATGCCGAGCAATGCACGTCCGCAAGAGAAGCCGCAATGGCATCGGTGAGCTGAATTTCGCCGCCTGCACCGGGCTTCTGTTTAGCAAGGTACTCGAAGATCGATGGTTCGAAAACGTATCGGCCAATCACGGCTTCCGTTGAAGGTGCAACAGCTGGATCGGGCTTTTCAACGATGCCCGACACGTCGAATCGGCGTTCGTCAACAGTTGCGGATGCGGACACAATGCCGTAGCGCTTGGTGTGTTCGCGGGGAACCTGCTGAACTGCCAATACATTGCCGCCGCCAGCACGTTCGCGGGCTTCAACAAGCTGCTTGGTGACGGAGACGTCCGCGTCCACAAGGTCGTCGGCGAGGATGACGGCAAAGGGCTCGTTGCCAACAACAGGGCGTGCGCACAGAACGGCATGACCGAGTCCGAGCGGCTGCGGCTGACGAATGTAGACGCACGTAACACCAGCGGGAACGATCGAGCGGAGCGTATCGAGAAGCTCCTTTTTGCCCTTATCCTCGAGTTCGCGCTCAAGTTCCGGTCGGTTGTCAAAATGATCTTCAATGGCCCGCTTGGTGCGACCAGTAACGAAGATCATTTCGGTGATGCCGGCTGCTGCCGCTTCTTCAACTGCATATTGAATCAGCGGTTTGTCGACGACTGGAAGCATTTCTTTCGGCATTGCTTTAGGGGACTTCCATAAAATAAATGCCTGTAAATTCTGAAAATTTCAGAGTTTACAGGCATGAAAAATGGGTGTTTTGTGTTATAATTGAATTTGCG
>NZ_WEHX01000184.1 GCF_009183815.1 Sutterella seckii
TCGAGCTGGGCTTCAGGAGTGGCCTTGCGGCCGTCGAGGGTTGTGGTGGTTTTATCTCCATAACTCATTTATCAATTATAACATAACCGTAGCCGCTTGACAACTATTTTGTGCCTATGTTAATAATTTTTCCCTGAAATCCTTTGCCGGCGCAGCCGCTGCCGGCGTTCTGGCCTTCACGGCCTTTTCGTCCGCGGCCGCCGCAGCCGACGTGATCCGCATCGGCGCAACGCCGGTGCCGCACGCCGACATCCTCAACTTCATCAAGCCGAAGCTTGAAAAGGAAGGCATTGAATTGAAGGTGACTGAGTTCACGGACTTCGTTCAGCTCAACCTCGCCCTCAACAACAAAGACCTCGACGCCAACTACTTCCAGTCGACGCCGTACCTTGAGACCTACGAGAAGCAGTACGGCGTCAAGTTCGCAACGCTGGTCGGCGTCCATCTCGAGCCGATGGCCGTCTACTCCAAAAAGTACAAGAGCCTCAGCGAGATCCCGGAAGGCTCCCGCATTGCGCTTCCGAGCTACCCGACAACCGAAGGACGCGCGCTCAAGGTGCTCGAGTCCACGGGCCTCATCAAGCTTCGCGAGGGCGCCTCGCTCCTCTCGACTGTGAGAGACATCGCGGAGAACCCGAAGAAACTCACCTTCTATGAACTCGAGGCAGCCCAGGTGCCGCTTGCGCTCAACGACGTCGCGGCCGCCGTCATCAATGCGAACTTCGCGCTCCAGGCGGGGCTGAGCCCGATCAAGGACTCGATCGCGATCGAGCCCTCGTCGTCGCCCTTCGTCAACATCGTCGTGGTGCGCCCGGGCGATGAGACGAAGCCCGCGTTCCAGAAGCTCAAGGCCGCGATCACGTCGCCCGAGGTCAAAAAATTCATTGAGGAGAAGTACAAGGGCGGCGTGATTCCAACCTTTTAATCTCTCTGAAGTCTGCCTCTGATGCGTCAAAAGCCCGCTGGTTCTTCCCCGGCTGGCTTTCACGTTTATCGTCAGAGCATACTCGATCAGCTCTTCTGCCAGATCTCGGCGCCGCAAGCCAGACTTGCAATGCTTGCTCTTCCTGAGGAGCGGAATGCATCGACTCGTTCCAGATCGAAGGCTGCTGTTGAGCGTTTTACTCAATGCACTGAGTAAATTTACTCAAAGCATTGAGTAATTTTCGGAAGTGCGCCTGGACGATGAGCCGAAAACCGCGTTTCTGAGGCTCAAAGGCAGCGACATTCCGACCGCGAAGTCCCTGAATACCATCTCTAACGCGGCAAATAGCCCGCCGGTTCTTCGCCGACGGGCTTTCTCATTCGTCTTTAGGGGACTTCCATAAAATAAATGCCTGTAAATTCTGAAAATTTCAGAGTTTACAGGCATGAAAAATGGGTGTTTTGTGTTATAATTGAATTTGCGAAAA
>NZ_WEHX01000185.1 GCF_009183815.1 Sutterella seckii
GAAAAAGCAAGTGGGTTTCAATGAAATCTTTAAAGGATTTCAACTACTTGCTTTCTCTCGACCGTCGTTATACCAAGACCGAGAGCGAGATTTTCCGCTTGAGGGCGCACGGGCCGTTCGCCGTCGTCATGCTGACGATCGTGCCGGGCTCGTCCCAGGCTTCAACGGAGGGGTGAAAGCGCATGGCTTCAAGGATGTCTTCAACGAGATCCGGGGTCATGTGTTTGTTTTTCCTTTTTGTGTGGTATTTCTTCGCCGCGTTCTGCCGGCGCTGATCAGCGGGTCTGCATCGTCCGGCAGTTGAGAGTATGGCGGGAAAATCGCGAATTGGCGAATGTCGTCAGGAAAGAGGCGGAAGCGGGAAGGCTTCCGCGAAATCGAGCACGATGCGGCGGAGATCATCAGGGAGAAGCGCGATCGCCTTTTCGCGGATCGTCTGCGGGACGGGATGGCGGCCCGCAGCAATCGAGCCCGCAATGGCGGCAATCGTGTCGCAGTCGCCTCCGAGCGCAACCGCCCGGCGGATGGTCTCCTCGTAGCTTCGGCTCTGAAGCGCGATTTCAAGCGCGAGCGGAACGGTGCCCCGGCAGGAAAGATCCGTCCGGATGGGCGGCGTAAGGCTCTCAAGTTTCGGAAGAGGACCCAGACTGCCGAAGCGCTCCGCCCATTCGCGTCGAATGTCGTTTTCGGCCAGATTCGCCCGGAAGGCGTTGATCGCCCATACGGTGGCGGCCGCACCCATGAGACCTTCCGGGTGTCCGTGCGTGGGGAGCGTTGCAATGCGGGCGAGCTCAAGCGCTTCTGCGGGCGTTCTCGCCGCCCAGGCGCAGGGGGAAATCCGCATGGCGGCGCCGTTTCCGAAGCTCATGGGAGCGGGCGCGTCGTCGCTCAGCACCCAGCGCATGAAGCGCGCGCCGTAGCCGGCGCTTCCATGGTCGCCCGCAAGCTTTCTGAGCGCGGGGGCAATAAGACTTTGGAAGTTCTCATGGTCAACCGTGCCTTCGGGCGTGCGGGCATCAAGGAGCGCCTTTGCCACGGCGCAGGTGAGAACGGTGTCGTCCGTCGGAAATGCGCCCGGCGGGAAAATGACGAGCTCTTCGGGAGAGCCGCGGAAGTTCGCAAATTCGTAGCGGGAGCCGAGGATATCGCCTGCAATGGCGCCGATAAGCGGCATAAGGGAGTTCTCCGGAGAAGAAACGGGAGGAATGGCGGAACGCCATTCTGACGCGGCCCGCGGCAGAAAACGACTGAAATAGAAAAGGAATGAAAAACCGGCCGTACGCGGGAATGCGGTACGGCCGGCTTCTGTCGTGTGCCCGGCATGGGCGATTTCTATAGGGTGAAAGTCCCGATGAGCAGGAGGTAGTGCCAAGCTCACAGCCAGAGGCAAGGGTGTCCGTCGTGA
>NZ_WEHX01000186.1 GCF_009183815.1 Sutterella seckii
CGCTACGACGTTGTCTTTGAACTCCTGCGAATATCGCATGTTTTGCCACTCCATGAAAGGTTGAAGGGGTGGCGAAAGTTAGTATGACATCTAATGCCATCGTCGGCATGTCGGTGGCGGCCGAAAGTATTTTCCAGACGCTTGACGAGCCGCTTGAAGCAGAAACGGGAACCGTTGAACTTCGGGATGTAAAGGGCGCAGTCACGTTCGAACACGTTTCGCTTCGTTATCCGAACGCCGATCGAGACGCCGTGAGCGACTTCAATCTCAAAGTGAAGCCCGGTGAAAGCATCGCGCTCGTCGGTTTTTCCGGCTCCGGCAAGACCTCCGTCGTCAACATGATTCCCCGCTTTTGGAATCCGACTGCCGGTCGCATTCTGATCGACGGCACGGATACGAAAGACGTCACGCTTTCGTCGCTTCGCAACCAGATTGCGATCGTCTCCCAGGACGTTGTCCTCTTTGACGGAACCATCCGTGAAAACATCGCCTACGCCATGCCCGACGTTACTGAGGAGGCTTTGGCCCGGGCGATCGAAGCGGCTGCGCTCAAGGAATTCATTGCTTCTCTTCCTCAGGGGCTCGATACACCTGTCGGTGAAGCCGGCAGTCGTCTCTCGGGCGGGCAGAAGCAGCGCATTTCCATCGCTCGGGCAATTCTGCGCAACACGCCGATTCTCATTCTTGACGAAGCCACGAGTGCGCTCGACAGCGAATCGGAAGCTGCAATCAAGACGGCACTCGACCGCCTGATGGCAGGGCGTACGACCTTCATCGTTGCGCATCGGCTCTCGACGATTCGCAATGCGTCGCGAATCGTCGTCATGAGCGACGGCGTCATTCAGGAAATCGGCACGCACGAAGAATTGCTCGAAAAGGGCGGCGCATACGCCAATCTCTCGAAGCTTCAGTCGCTTTGACGGTCTACCGTCAGCAAGGAGTTCTCCGTTGAATCGACTATTCAAACACTTCGATCCGGACCTGATTCGGATTTACCGTTATCTGCTCCCGCACAAGTGGCGAATCGCGCTCGGCGCCGTCTTCATGGCCGGCGCGGCCAGCATGTCTTCGCTCACCGCGACGCTTTTGGGCAAGCTCACCGATCTCGGGTTCTACCAACAGGAGCCGTGGGTGATCGCGGGGCGCCGGCGGCATTGATCGGCGTGACGCTTCTCTTCGGGTTCTGCACCGTGGCTTCGTCCTGGATCATGGCGAAAGTGAGTCAGGCAGTGCTTATCACGCTACGCACCGAACTTTACGATCGGATCATGACCTGGCCCGCAGAACGGTATCAAACGGAAAATCTCGCTCTCGGTCTTGGTATAACGACGGTCGAGAGAAAGCAAGTAGTTGAAATCCTTTAAAGATTTCATTGAAACCCACTTGCTTTTTCT
>NZ_WEHX01000187.1 GCF_009183815.1 Sutterella seckii
AGCCCAAGAGAAGAAATCCAGCAAGCCTCTGTGAAAATATTCCCCTTATCGTCATGCAGCTTCAAGGGGTGCTGTTACCGGATTTCTGGAAATTCACGTCGTTGCAGGTAATCTGGATTTCAGCAGATGGACTCAGGCTTTAAAGTGTGGTTACCCACACTAAACGTCATAGAGCCAATATGGGACAACAGGTCCCCCTCGTTTATTGGCCAAAGCGCCTCTTTGACCAAAGGGGTTGAAGTCAATTGACCGGGACTCTTGCCCGGCTGAGTGGCTGAAGGAGAAAATGCAGGTTGCCGAGACTGAGAATAATCAATTTGTTCATTGTTTTTATTGGATAATTTAACATCATCCCCGCTTACAGCTTGATTATCGTGAACATTCCCGGCAATCTGACTCTCTTTCTGCATTGGAGCTGAAGCCTCTTTCTGAATGCCCTCTTTCCTGCTAGCACCGGCAAGAACAGCATTTTCTGTTTTTTCAGGTGCTGAGGAAGGGCTTGCAATATCTCTGCCAAATATGAGACATGCAGCAGCAAAAACAACAATACTTATTCCTGCATAAGCTGCCAATGAAATTTTATTAGCTGCCGATTTATGCTCTTCTTCAGCCCTGGATACCAAAGCCTCTGCACGCTGAAGCGTTTGAAGGACTTCAGACTCAATTTTCCTGACTTCAGATCCTTGTTGTTCGACTTCCGCTGTTGCCTTCTTTTGCTCTGCATCACGGAGTTCTTTTAAACGAAATGCTTGCGACTGCTCTTTAAGAATAGCCCGTATTTCAGCAACAACCTTCTTCGGGTTATTCAGCCAATATTTATTCGCATAACGCAAGAGCTGGCATTTAACATTTGCAAGAAGTTCATTCTGTCTGTAAAGAAAATCTTCCCAATCCTTATATTCCTTTAATTTCGTAAATCCATCGAGTTCAATTGCTATAGCAAAACCTTTGGCAGGATCAGAAATTAGGAAATCAATGCGTCTGATTCGCCCTTCACTATCGAGAAAAGTATATTGCGGGTAAACAGAATCCGGAGTCACTTCCGGAATTTGCGTCAGAATTTCTTTAACAAAACGAACCTCGAAATCAACCGGATGCTGCATTTCAGATGAGTGTCCGGCGATCCAGCTCTGCCAAGCCTCATTTCTAGAATTCAATTCCTGCTCTCAAATGCCTGAAACAAGATAGGCTCTATGACGTTTAGTGTGGGTAACCACACTTTAAAGCCTGGGTCCATTTGCTGAAATCCAGGTTGCCCGCAACGAGATAAATCATTGTTTTGAAGTACTCGGGATTTCTAAATCCGCGTGCTCGGCGCTTGATGTTCTGAATGATGCTGTTGAGCCCTTCCAGCAGC
>NZ_WEHX01000188.1 GCF_009183815.1 Sutterella seckii
AAACGGCGCGTTGCATCCATCTCTTCAACGGGATTACGAAAGACGCTCACGTTTACATCGAGCTTTCCAGCCTCTCCCTTCAGCACCTTCTGATCCTGAATGCCATACACATTGGTGCTTTCGAGAATTGCAGCTGCTTCATAGAACTCACTGTTCCTATCCTCGATGATCGTCTTTACCAACTTGTAGCACGTTTTAGCGCCGGCAAGAAAACGGTACCCTTGCAAGCCAATCTTGATAAGCATTTCCAGATTGAAGTACCCGCGATCGACAACGAGCATGGGATTTTTATCCGGAAGTCCATAGGCATTCCACAAGCTCGTGAAATCCTCCAGTGTCGAAACGTCGTTGGTGCTGCCCGCGAAGTACCGGTAGCCCACCGGAGAACCCGAATTGGCATCGACAAGAAGAGAAAAATTGATCTGTGGAGCATAGAGTCCATTCTTCCGTCGTCCGACCACAGCTTCGAGAATATTGTCTGAACTACAGTCGATTCTCGAGCCGTCAAGAGCCAAAGTAGGCTGATCATCCAAACGTGCAATGCGCAGTTTGCTGATTCTGGCCGACAGATTCAGATCATGACCTATCTTCTGATGCAACTCGCTGGCGCGCGGAGATGTTGGGCACGTCGTATTGCCAAAAAACATCTGAACCTTGGATTCATCGGCGCTCAAATACGTTGGCTTCGCAGTTATGGCAGCGCCCATGGCAATGTTGAGAAGCCGCGTAACCAGATTGACATCGCCGTCAAACAATTCAAGCAGATCGTCGATCATCCCGTTCTGATCAAGAATGCTTGCTGCCAGAGCGGTAACTCCCACAGCCTTCGTCTTGATTTCAAAATCCTGCTTTTCTTCTACCTGGTCTTCAACGGCTTTTTCTTCAGAAATAGCCGAAACCGCCGTTTCCTTTTTCTGCTTCTCGGACCAGCGTTCCTCAGGTCGCTTAGCCTTGGTAGGACGCAAACGGAGGTAGTAATCATTGGGCACGAATTGCCCATCTTCAACCGTGCCGAGATAGTCGCGAGCGTACTTCACCTTGCCCGTCGAGTCCTTCCATTGGTAACGGAAGTACACATAAGGAACCTCCTTAATCACTTGAACATTGGAGCCTTCCGGGAGGCCCTTAACGCCGGAACGATCGAAAGCCATGATGGTCTAAACTGAGAATTTGCACGGGTATAAATTATACCCTACACAGAAAGAAAAAGCAAGTGGGTTTCAATGAAATCTTTAAAGGATTTCAACTACTTGCTTTCTCTCGACCGTCGTTATACCAAGACCGAGA
>NZ_WEHX01000189.1 GCF_009183815.1 Sutterella seckii
TGTTGCCTCCCTGACTCTGCCGAGTCGCTAGACCTTCCCCTTCTCGGGCGGTCAGTGGACTTTCACCACATAGACACACGTGCGCTGCCGAGCGCACCATAAAAACGCCCTGAGGCACGTTCTCATGCATCAGGGCGTTGTTTATGAACGTCTCAGATCCCGGACATCAGTTCGAGAGGTAGTCGCGCAGACGTTCCGTGAAGTCGGGCGTGCGGAGCTTTCTGATCGCCGCCGACTCGATCTGGCGCACGCGCTCGCGCGTGAGGCCGAGCGTGCGGCCCACTTCCTCGAGCGTATGGTCCTGATTCGTGCCGATGCCGTAGCGAAGGCGCAGCACCTGGGCTTCGCGCGGGGTGAGCTCATTCAGGGACTTCTGAATGCATTCAACCATCGACTGATCCTGGAAGGCGATGCCCGGATCATCGTGCTCGTCGCCCTTCACGAAGTCGAGCTTCGTTGCATCCTCTTCGTCGCCGATCGGCGCGTCGATCGATTCGACGCCGCGCATCGCCTGCGTGAGAAGGAGCACCTTCTGAAGCGGCAGGTCGGCGAGCTCCGCGAGCTCCTGCTCGGTCGGCTGACGGCCGTGCTGCTGCAGGAACTTCTGCTTCTGGCGGCGCAGCTTGTTGTAGGACTCGGTCATGTGCACCGGGATGCGGATCGTGTTGCCGAAATCCGCAACCGCGCGGGTCACGGACTGGCGCACCCACCAGGTGGCGTAGGTCGAGAACTTGTAGCCGCGGCGGTATTCGAACTTGTCGACCGCCTTCATGAGCCCGAGATTGCCTTCCTGAATCAGGTCGGTCATCGCGAGGCCGCGGTTCACGTAGCCCTTGGCAATCGAAATGACGAGGCGCAGGTTCGCCTCAATCATCTTTGCCTTCGCCTGCATGAGGTTCGTCTGGGCGAGCTTCATGGCGCGGCCGAGCTCGCGCTGCTCGGAAAGCTTCAGCAGACCGTTCTTCTCAGCGCGGATCAGAACGTCCTGCTCTTCCTTCAGAATCGCGATCGAATGCTCAACGCCCTTCGACCAGGGCTTGTCGAGCTTCGCGATGCGGTCGAAGCAGGCGGGATCCGTCACTTCGTCGCTCTTGAGGAGATCAACGGCATCCTTCTGCGGCATGCGGCACTGATTGACGAGCGTGAGGCGCATCTTCTTCAGAGTGTCGTTCACTTCGTCCATGTGCGAGCCGATGTGGTCCGTAATCTGCGTCACGAGCTTCACGGAGAAGCGGATGGGCGAAAGCGCATCCGACATGTCCTTGAGGGCGCTCCTGTAGGCGCGC
>NZ_WEHX01000018.1 GCF_009183815.1 Sutterella seckii
CCGTTAAGCCTTGATACTAGGAACCGCCGTATACGGAACCGTACGTACGGTGGTGTGGGAGGACGGCATGGGAACTAATCCCATGCCTCCTACCCGATTTTGGCGTGCGAGCAAGCCTCTCCGCTCAAAGAACCTCAAAGGCCTCTGAGCGGAAGCAGATTACTTGCGCACGGGAAGAACCGGCTTCTCGCCGCAGGCGCCAACGAGGGCGGCTGCCGTGAGGAAGACCAGCTGAGGACCGAGCTGCGTGTCGACCTTCTCGAAATACTCCGTCACGGAGTGCGCATTCACGCCGCGGCCGCCCGAGCAGAGGCAGGTCGAGGGAATGCCGAGGCTCATCGGCGCATTCGCGTCGGTCGAGGAGCACATGTACTTGGTAAGTTCAATGCCGAGGACCTTCTGCGCGGAGCGCGCCGTCTGAAGGACCGGGCAGTCGTCCGGACGCATGCCGGCAGGACGGTTGCCGATCTGGGTCTTCGTGAGCTTGAGCTTCAGGCTCTCGTCCGTAATGCCCCAGAAGTCGTTTTCTTCCTGAACGGCTTCCTCAAAGGCCTTGAGCACGCGGGCTTCGAGCTTGAGGAGCTCCTCGTTGCTCACCGAGCGCATGTCAACCTCGACCTCGCAGTGCGCGGCGATGGTGTTGACCGTCGTGCCGCCCTTGATCGTGCCGATGGTGTAGGTGGTCTTCGGATCAGCCGGGACCTTGAAGCACCCGACCTTTGCGCCGGCGCGGCAGATTGCGTGAATCGCCGACGGGCAGCGTCCGAATTCCGCATAGGAGTGGCCGCCCTTGCCGTCGACGGAAAGACGCCAGCGATGCGAACCGGTAGCGCCGTTGAGAACGCGGCCCACATCGGTTGAGTCAATGGCGATGAAGCCGTCGATATGGCGCGTGCCGTCGAAAAGAGCCTTGGAGCCGCAGATGTCGCCGTTGCCTTCCTCACCCACCGTGCCGACGAAAAGAATGTCGCCTTCGGTTTCGATTTTCTGGTCGTTGAACATGCGCAGAATCTGCAGGAGCGCACGGAGGCCCGAGCAGTTGTCGCCGATGCCGGGAGCGCGGTAGATATTGCCCTCGCGGCGAACCTTGACGTCGGTGCCCGCCGGGAAGACCGTATCCATATGCGCGCCGAGGGCGAGCACGGGACCATTGCCCTTGCCGGGACGACGACCGACGACGTTGCCGATCGGATCGGTCACGACATCCGTGAGGCCGTAGGCGCGCATGAGTTCAGCCACGCGCCTGGCGCGGACTTCCTCATGGAACGTCGGCGCTTCGATCTCGCAAAGCTCAATCTGCTCCTCCATGGCGCGGTCGACCTCGCGGGCGGCCTGCTCCATGGCAGCCTTTACTTCCGGCTTCTCCGCAAGCTTCTTCACCTGAGCAAGCACTTCTTCCGAAAGGGGCGGAATGTTCTGAGTCATTGAAATCTCCTCCTTCAACTATTTAAGAAGAAAGCCTGACAATCAGGCTTCTTTCGGGCTATTGTTTACAGCGGCTTCAATGCGGATTCTCTTCCCGAGAGCCTCCACGCATTCGCCTCCGCGGAGCTTACGCCCGCGGCGGCTTTCCGGCTCGCCGTCGACGCGAACCTTGCCCTCCTGAACAAGCACCTTGGCTTCACCTCCGGTAGAGGCGATCTCGGCGGCCTTCAGAAGAGCATCGAGAGTGATGTATTCACCGCGCAGCGCAAACGGCGCTTCTTTTTCCTGTGTCATAAACCTTTCTTTTGCTGAAATAGTCGCATCCTCTTATCTCACGTCAAGGAAGCTACGACAGCAGTTTCTTGAAACCGTGACAGAATGCCATCTCTTAATTATCCAAGAATGCAGGACCCGAATTAACCTTAATGGGAAAAACCCTCGAAGAGCCCTGCGGGATTCATTTTCATGCTTTCCTCCATTGCGATCGTTCTCGGGTACCAGGTCGTCGGCGAACTGATCAGCCGCCTCACGGGTATCCCTGTTCCGGGGCCGGTTATCGGCATGGTGCTCATGCTGCTTTCCTTCCTTATCAAGGACAACCTGATCGGGATCGTACGCCCGACCGCAGGCGTGCTGCTCGCCAACCTTTCGCTTCTTTTCGTGCCGGCCGGCGTCGGCATCATGCGCCACGGCCAGCGCTTCCTCGATGAGGGCGTCGGCATTATGGTGACGCTCGTTCTTTCGACCGTCATCGCCATGCTCGTAACGGCCTACGTCATCATCACCGTCGAAAAGTGGATGAAGATCAAGGATGAGGATTAACTGACATGGACGATCTCTTCCTCAACGCCTTCGCCCACCTGGAAAAGAACCCGGCGTTCTGGCTCTGCCTCACGCTTGCGCTCTACGTTTTCGGCCAGCTCGTTTTCCGTGCGGCGAAATTCAACCCCTTCGCGAGCCCGATCATTATTTCGGTCGCGATCCTCATCACGCTGCTTGTCGTCACGGGCATCCCGTACGACACCTACTTCGCCGGCGCGGGCTTCATTCACTTTCTGCTCGGACCGGCAACGGTTGTGCTTGCGGTGCCTATTTATGAACAGCGCTCCAAGCTCGCGCGCCTCTGGCTCCCGCTCTCGCTCGGTCTTCTTGCCGGCTGCACGGCCGCCATCGTTTCCGTGATTCTCATCGGCAGCGCCCTCGGCGTCTCGTCGGCAACGCTGATGTCTCTCGTGCCGAAGTCGGTCACGACCCCGATCGCCATGGGCATTTCGGAGAGCATCGGCGGCCTGCCCGACCTCACCGCAGCACTCGTCGTGCTTACCGGCATGACGGGCTCGATCATCGGCCGTCCGCTCTTCAAGCTCCTCAGAATCCGCTCCGAACCGGTCTGCGGCTGCGCGCTCGGCCTCTCCGCTCACGGCATGGGCACGGGCGCCGCATTCCTGATCGGTCAGAAGGCGGGCGCCTTTGCCGGCCTTGCGATGGGCGTCTCAGGCATCATTTCCGCCTTCCTCGCGCCGCTTCTCGCGTTCCCGATCATGCATCTGCTCGGTCGGTAACAGGCGGGACGACTCGCCTTTCTAGAAAAGCCGCTGCATTCGACTCCGAACTGCAGCGGCTTTTCTTTTCTGCTTAAAAGTATTTTGAGAGCGCTTCCACTGCCTCCCGGGCAGTGCGCCAGCTGCTTCTTCCTGCAGACTGTCCGAGATAGACCGCCTCGAGCTCCTCGCGGCCCTGCCTGCGGGCGGCTTCCGTTAAAGGTCCCATCAATGCTTCGGGCGCGGGCCATGCCGGAAGCCTCGGCTCATAATCCTGAAGCGCATCAAGAAGCGGCGACCGGAGCGCCCGCACCAGCCGCCCGGTATAGAGCCTTGTCAGCGTAAGATGTGCCGCCGTCGTCCAGATGAGCACATTCCTGACGTAGGGACTTGCAAGCGACTCGCGGGTCGAAAGAAAAGCCGTGCCCGCCATTACG
This sequence comes from Sutterella seckii, assembly GCF_009183815.1. GTDB lineage: Bacteria > Pseudomonadota > Gammaproteobacteria > Burkholderiales > Burkholderiaceae_F > Sutterella > Sutterella seckii. The sequence goes on from NZ_WEHX01000018.1 coordinate 3,404, forward strand.
CCGCTCGCTCCCGCGAGAAGCGCCCCGCAGGCCTGCGTTCCCTCAGAGATGCCGCCGGCAGCGATTACAGGGAGCCGCGTCGCACGCGCCGCAGCCGGCACAAGGCTCATAAGACCCGTAAGCACCTCGTCGGAATCCTCAAAATTGGATCTCGGTCCGGCCGCTTCCGCACCCTGACAGATAATCGCATCTGCTTTAGCGGCGCGCAGCACCTTGGCTTCGCGAAGCGTGGTCGCCGTGCCGATATTCATGATCCGGGCGTCGAAAAGCGCCTCAGCCTCGGGCTCGCGAAAACCTCCTGAGGTTGAAATGACGGCTGCGGGCTTCGCGGCAAGAATCGCCTTAAAGCGCTCGTCGAAGGTTTCGTGCTCGCGCGTCGACGCGAAATCGTAGAACGCTTCACCTTCGGGCGAGAGCGGATCGGGAAGCCGGAGGCCCTTCAGGACTTCCGCAAGGCCTTCTGCGAGCTCGTGGAGATCCTGAGGCCGATGCGCGGCTTTCGGGGGGATGCGGATCTGGATGGCGAAGGGCTTATCCGTCAGGCTGCGGATTTTTTCTGCCGCCTTTTCGATCTCAGAGGCCGTCATGCCGCCCGTCGGAAGCACGCCAAGTCCCCCGGCAGCGCTCACGGCAGCAACCAGTTCCGGCCCGGCCGTACCCGTCATCGGTGCCGAAAGCACTGCGCGCTCAATGCCGAGGCGCTCCGCAAGCGACTTTGCCCGCTGCTGCGCCTCTTCAAGAATGCCGATCGATTCCGACGTACTCGTCATTTGTCCCTCGTTAAAATCAGCGCCGGTTGAAACTTTTTTTGCCGGCACCCGAATTCTATGGTGCTCTCTCTTTTCAATGTCTAAAGAAAAAGTCGTCGTCGGCCTCTCCGGAGGCGTGGATTCCTCCGTCAGCGCCTGGCTCCTCAAGGAACAAGGCTACGAAGTCATCGGTCTCTTCATGAAAAACTGGGAGGATGATGACGACAGCGAATACTGCTCCTCGCGTCAGGACTTCATTGATGCTACGGCTGTGGCCGACGTGATCGGCATCGACATCGAGGCCGTCAATTTCGCGCGCGAATATAAGGAACGCGTTTTCTCCGACTTCCTTCGCGAATATTCTGCCGGCCGCACCCCGAATCCTGACATTCTCTGCAATTCCGAGATCAAGTTCCGGGCGTTTCTCGACCACGCCATGCGCATGGGCGCAGACTGGATCGCCACGGGCCACTATGCGCGCGTCAGGCGTGAGAACGGCATGACGGAGCTTCTCCGGGGCGTCGATCCGGGAAAGGACCAGAGCTACTTCCTCCACCGTCTCTCCCAGGAGCAGATCCGCCGCGTGCTCTTTCCCGTGGGCGGCATGCTGAAGACGGAAGTGCGCCGGATCGCAGACGAGATCGGGCTCCCCAATGCAAAGAAGAAGGACTCAACCGGAATCTGCTTCATCGGCGAACGTCCCTTCCGAGAGTTTCTCAACCGCTATCTCCCGACCAAGCCCGGTCCCATCAAGACGCCCGACGGAAAGATCGTGGGCGAACACATCGGCCTCTCCTTCTATACGCTCGGCCAGAGAAAAGGCATCGGCGTGGGCGGCCAGCAGGATTCCACGGGCGAACCGTGGTTCGTCGCCGCGAAGGACCTCAAGACCAATACGCTCTGGATCTGCCAGGGGCACGATCATCCCTGGCTGCTTTCCCACGAACTCACTGCCGTACACCCGAGCTGGATTTCAGGCGTCGCTCCGGATCCGTCGCTTCCCGTGACGGTGAAGACCCGCTATCGCCAGAAGGACGGCCCCTGCCGGCTGGGCTCCGTCACGCCGGACGCGTTCGAACTTCTATTTGACGAACCCCAGTGGGCGGCTACGCCCGGTCAGAGCGCTGTGCTCTACCAAGGCGACGTCTGTCTCGGCGGCGGCTTCATCGACATTGTTGAGCGCTGAGCCGGAAGAAAAATCGAAAATCCATCAAGAAAAACGGCGGGAGCCCCTTCAGAGTTCCCGCCGCTTCTTTATTGGCTTTTTTAATTATTCGCTCTTGGCTTCACCGGCATTTTCCGCCTTGGGCGAAACCTTGCGCAGTTCAAGCTGAGCCTCATGTTCCGCGCGCTTCTTTCGCGCGATCAGGTGGCCGATGATGATGACCACCGCTGCACCGCCGATGCAGAAGGGATAGTGCGCCATGAAGCTGAATTCAGGCCAGTGCGTCGCCACATAACCGTCCGAAACGATCATGCCGCCCGCGATCCAGCCGAGCAGGCCGCCGCCGAAGTAAATGATGATCGGGAAGCGGTCGAGGAGCTTGAGCACGACCTGGCTGCCGAAAACAATGAAGGGCACCGAAACGATGAGGCCGAAGATGACGAGGAGCGTCTGATGCGCTTCATGCGCCTGCTGGGCAGCGCCCGCAATGGCGATCACGTTGTCGAACGACATGACGAAGTCGGCAACAATGATGGTTTTGATGGCCCCGAGAAGCTTGGAGCTCCCTTCAATTTTTTCGTGCGAATCGTATTCCGGGATCAGGAGCTTGACGCCGATCCAGAGCAGAAGGAGCGCGCCCACGACCTTGAGGAAGGGCAGGTCGAGAAGCATCACCGCGAAGGTAATGAGCACCACGCGCAGACCGATCGCGCCGGCAGTACCCCAGAAAATGCCCTTTGCGCGCTGCTCATGCGGCAGGTTGCGGCAAGCCATGGCGATGACGACTGCGTTGTCGCCGCCAAGGAGGATGTCGATCATGATGATCTGTCCGACTGCCCCCCAATGCAGATTTACCAACAGATCCCATAAATATTCCACGGTGTCCCCCCTTAAGTTGGATTTTTTTGGACTTGAGATTTTAAACGTACAGGTTTACACCTGCTCTAAATTCTTACGCCCGTTACATATGATTTTCCGGCAGCTCCACCTCGCCGCGAAGAACCTTCTGAATCGCAGACATGCTGAATCCCCGGGTTGCCAGGTATCGAACCATCTTTTCGCGTTCCTTCCAGTCCTTCGGAGGCTCGCTCCAGCGGCGGCTCCATATCCGCAGCGCCCGCACTTCTTCGGGCTCCTCGAGCGCCGACATGGCTTCTTCAATGGCTTCGTCGGAAACGCCGCTCATGCGGAGTTCCCGCTTGAGGCGAATGTCGCCCATGCGTCCGGCGCACGACCGGATCTTCGCTTCCGCATAGCGTTCATCTGAAAGAAGCCCCATGCCCTCGAGCTTGTCGAGCGCCGCAGTAATTTCCTCGCGGGTTTCTCCTTCAAGAAGCCCCTGAAGAAGCTTTCGGCCGAGCTCGCGCCGCGAATATTCGCGCCTCGAGAGTGCATCCACCGCGCGCGTGAGAATGTTCCTGACAGGTTTGGGCTTCCTCCCGACGCTTCGCCGCCTGCGCTCGGCTTCAAAAACCTCCGGATCCGTACAGGTGTCCCGATCCACTTCTACGACGGTGCCGTCATCGCGCATCACGTCGAAAGCGGCGATGTCTTCAGGAGACGTAATGATGCGGGGGCCGGCAGGACTTCCTTCTTTTTCTTTCTGAGCATCCCTCGCGCGCCCGACCGCTTTCCCTGAGGCTTTCTTCCGCCGGGGAGGCTTTTCCGCTTTCTGCGCTCCTTCTTCGCTGAAGGGATCAGATTCAAACGCCGGCATGCTTTGCGGAAGTTCAGGAGGCGCCGCCGCCGAGGTTTTTATCCAGTCAGGAAGCTTTGCGGGCGGCGCGCCGAAAGGCCCGGGCGCCGGAGCAAACACGGGTTCGAGCCCGAGCGCATCCTCCAGATCGCCGAAAAGCGACTCCTCGCGCGGCTCGGCGGCCTTTACTGCGGTTTTCGGCGCATTAAGAGGAGATGAGCAGGGCTTCGCGGGCTTCTCCGGCTTCGACTGCGCCGCTTCAGGCACGGGTTCCAGATCTTCGTCCGTAAAAATAACTTCCATCGGCATGAAGAGGCCTCCGCTTTACTTAGGCGGAGGCCTCCGGAATGTGTGTCTGAGAAATTAAATCACAGGTCGTCGTCCACTTCGCGGGCGGGCGGAACGTCGTCAGCTTCTGCTTCCTCCGTCGGCATGTCGAGCGCCTGCATGTCCTCATCGTCCACGGAGGTGATGCTCGAAACATGCGCGCCCTTAAGTTCGCGGATCTTCTTCTCGATCTCCTGCTGCAGCTCGACGTTATCCTTCAGCAGATCGCGCACCTTTTCCTTGCCCTGACCGAGACGGTTCCCGTTGTAGGAGTACCAGGCGCCCGACTTCTCGAGCACATTGAGTTCCGTACCGATGTCGATAATTTCGCCGAGACGCGAAATGCCCTGGCCGTACAGAATATCGAACTTCACCTGCTTGAAGGGAGGCGCAACCTTATTCTTGACGACCTTCACCTTCGTTTCGTTGCCGATCACTTCATCGCCCTTCTTGATCGCGCCGACGCGGCGGATGTCAAGACGAACGGAGCTGTAGAACTTCAGCGCATTGCCGCCGGCAGTGGTCTCCGGATTGCCGTAGCCGCCGATCTTCATGCGGATCTGGTTGATGAAGATGACGATGCACTTCGTGCGGGAAATGCTGGTCGTAAGCTTGCGAAGCGCCTGCGACATCAGACGCGCCTGAAGGCCGGGCAGCGAATCGCCCATCACGCCTTCAATTTCGTTTTTGGGCGTAAGGGCGGCCACCGAGTCGACGACGACCAGATCGACGGAACCCGAACGCACCAGCGCATCAACGATTTCGAGAGCCTGTTCGCCCGTATCCGGCTGCGAAAGCAGCAGGTCGGGGACCTGAACGCCGAGACGCGAGGCGTACTGGATGTCGAGCGCGTGCTCGGCATCGATGAAGGCGCAGGTGCCGCCCGTCTTCTGCATTTCTGCAATTACCTGGAGCGAGAGCGTCGTCTTGCCCGAGGATTCCGGCCCGAAGATCTCAATAATGCGGCCCTTCGGAAGTCCGCCCACGCCGAGCGCGAGGTCGAGCGACAGCGACCCGGTCGGGCAGACTTCAATGTTCTGCGGTTCGAGATTGTCGGACATGCGCATGATGGCGCCCTTGCCGAACTGCTTCTCGATGCTGGCAAGCGCTATGGACAACGCCTTTTTGCGCTCATCGCCTTCCTTACGTTCCACGGGCTGGGAGCGTGCGCCGTTCTTTGTAGCCATGATGTTTGTCCTTACAGAGAGTGTTCGTTTCACCCGTTCAAGTGAAAAATTCTCAATAATTTTTCGAACGAGGATCAAAAGATCATTTTTTGGAGATTATGCACAAAAATGATCTTCTACTTTGTTGATAGTTAGGTAAAATTAATTCGCAGTCTTCCTGCGACAAACGAACAATAGCATTACTTCAGTCGAATGCGCAATGGTCTCTTTTGTTAGTGGTTACCCTAACATTCGACACAAATAGACGCTTCAGGATTTTCTGTCGTTCTGGTTTTCTTTTTTGACGCTCTTGACAAGCGGAAATGATTGGGGCAAAATTCGCTTCCTCAAACGAATGCTCCTGTGCGGCTGATGACCGTCACTTGGGTCGTTAGCTCAGCTGGTAGAGCAGCGGACTTTTAATCCGTTGGTCGTGGGTTCGAATCCCGCACGACCCACCAAACACAGTCAGCAGTCGTTAAGTTGGGAACGTAGCTCAGTTGGTAGAGCAGCGGACTCTTAATCCGTCGGTCCAGGGTTCGAATCCCTGCGTTCCCACCAGGTTTCAATGAAGCTGGTGCGGAAATTTAAAATCTGCGTCATCTTCGGGAACGTAGCTCAGTTGGTAGAGCAGCGGACTCTTAATCCGTCGGTCCAGGGTTCGAATCCCTGCGTTCCCACCAATTTCAAAAAGCCCGCCGAAATGGCGGGCTTTTTGTTTTTCTGCCTCCGGCGTCGTCAGGTAATACCTCAGCATTGCGCGGAATTCTGTCGGGCAGAGGCATCAGCACCGCTGCTGCAGTCTGTAGACTGCATCAAATCCGCTTTTCCCGGAAGCACTTCACTCAAAAACGAGCGCGCTTCCGCCGCAATCCTCTTTTGACCTCATCCCATGATCAAGCTCGAACACATTACGCAGACTTACGTCAGTCCTGACGGAACGGCGTTTGATGCGCTCAAGGATGTCTCCATACACATCCGCTCCGAAGAAATCTTCGGCATCATCGGTCGCTCGGGCGCAGGCAAGAGCACGCTCGTACGCTGCATCAACCTGCTCAACCGCCCTACGAGCGGCAGCGTCATCGTTGACGGCCAGGATCTCACGAAGCTTCCCGACGACGATCTGCGCAAGGTCCGCCGCTCCATCGGCATGATCTTCCAGCACTTCAACCTGCTTTCCTCGCGCACGGTCTACGACAACATCGCGCTTCCGCTCGAACTCACGGGAACGCCGAAGGACCAGATCCGCGAGAAGATCACGCCGCTCATCCACCTCGTGGGTCTTGACGAGCATGCGAACAAGTATCCGTCCCAGCTCTCGGGCGGCCAGAAGCAGCGCGTCGGCATCGCCCGCGCGCTCGCGAACGACCCGAAAGTGCTGCTTTCGGACGAAGCCACCTCCGCGCTTGACCCCGAAACCACCGTCGCCACCCTGGAGCTCCTCAAGCGCATCAACCAGGAACTCGGCGTCACGATCGTCATGATCACGCATGAAATGAACGTCGTGAAGCAGATCTGCGGCCGCGTCGTCGTCATGAATAAGGGCCAGATCGTTGAGGAAGGCGACGTGATCGACATCTTTGCGCGTCCGCAGTCCGAAACCACGCGCGCGCTCATCGGTCAGGTGATGGCCCGCGATCTGCCGCAGTCGATCGTCGATACGGTGAATGCCTCGCGCGCCCTCAATGGCCGCGACAACGTCCACCTGCTCCATCTTTCCTTCATCGGCGGCGAGGTTACGGAACCCGTCATTTCGCTCGCTTCGCGTGAATTTGGCATCAACTTCAACATCCTGAGGGGCACGGTCGACGACCTTCAGGGCCGCACGCTCGGCACGCTCACGCTTCTTGTCGTAGCCCCGGGCGAAACCTATCGAAAAGCCGTGGAATTCATCCGCGACCGCGGCGTTCTCGTCGAGGAGATCCAGAATGTCTAATACGCTCGTCAGCATGATCTCGTCCTCCTTCCTCGAGACCATCATCATGGTGCTCGTCTCGGGAGGCATTGGTTCTGCGCTCGGCATCCCGCTCGGCATTCTGCTCTTCGTCACCGACAAGAAGTCCTTCATGCCGATGCCGAAGTTCCACTTCTGCCTCGCCGTCGTCATCAATGCGCTGCGCTCGATTCCGTTCATCATCCTCCTCGTCGCGATCATTCCGTTCACGCGTCTCGTGGTGGGTTCCTCCATCGGTACGGCGGCGGCCATTGTTCCGCTCACCATCGCGGTGGCGCCTTTCATTGCGCGCATTGTGGAAACGAGCCTTCGCGAAGTCGACAAGGGTCTCGTGGAAGCTGCCCAGGCCATGGGCGCCTCGAATGCGCAGATCGTCTGCAAGGTGCTCCTTCCTGAAGCGCTTCCCGGCATTCTCGCCGGCCTCACCATTGCCACGGTGAGCCTGATCGGCTTCTCCGCCATGGCGGGCGTTGTGGGCGGCGGCGGCCTCGGCGACCTCGGCATCCGCTACGGCTACCAGCGCTTCATGCCTGAAGTGATGTGGCCTGTCGTCTTCGTCCTCATCGTGCTAGTTCAGGGCCTCCAGTCGCTCGGCGACTACCTCGTGCGCAGGCTCTCCCACAAGTAAGCTCGGAAGATCACGCAGCTTCACTGAAGCCGCCACTGGATCCCGGCATCAACTGCCGGAACCATTGGCGGCTTTCTTTTTTGCCGCGCAATTTCATCTTCGATGCATTCTGTCTTCTATACACTTTCCTGCAGTTTTCAAACAATGCTTCCGAGATGATGGAATTCCTCACTTCTCTCGCCGGGCAAATGTACGGATAACGCCCATCCCTCGAGAACTCCGCCCCGGGCGTTGACGTTTTCGCCTCAGGCGCGGGATAATCGCGAGCTCAATTTTTGCCCAACCGTCCTCAGAAAGACCATGGAAAAGAAGGAACTTACGCCCGAAGAACTCGAGGAACTCAAGCAGCGCCACATCCGCAGCTTCGTCATGCGCAGAGGGCACATCTCGAACGCGCAGAAGCGAGCTCTCGAGGAAGCGCTTCCGCGCTACGCCGTCGAGTATGAGCCGAAGCTCCTCGACTTCAATGCCGCATTCGGCCGTGAAGCCCCTGTTGTGCTTGAGATCGGCTGCGGCATGGGCGAAACAACCTGTGCGATCGCTGCCGCGCACCCGGAAATCAACTTCCTCGGATGCGAAGTCTTCGCCGCCGGCGTGGGCGCGCTTGCGAAGCGTCTCGATGAAATGGCGCTCACCAATGTGCGCATCGTGCGTCACGATGCCGTTGAGGTCGTGCGCGACATGATCCCGGAAAACTTCCTCGCGGGCGTGCACATCTACTTCCCCGATCCGTGGCGCAAGGCGCGCCACCACAAGCGCCGCCTCGTGGCCCAGCCCTTCATCGGCATGCTCGTTTCCCGCATTGCTCCGGGCGGCTACATCCACTGCGCCACCGACTGGGAAAACTATTCCGAGCAGATGATGGAAGTCCTCTCAGCGGAACCGAAGCTCAGAAATCTCTATGACGGCTTCAGCCCCGTCATGGCGAATCCCCTCTGCGAACGTCCGCAGACGAAGTTCCAGGCCCGCGGCGAAAGGCTCGGTCACGGCATTTGGGATCTCGTCTTCATTCGCCGATAATCCCTGACCTTCCTCTGAAAAAGGCGCCTGCAAGAGGCGCCTTTTTTATTGCGGGCTCAGACCGCCCGCCATTCAACCCAACCCATCGTGGTTGCGGCCAGAATCACGATGCCGAAAATGATGCGGTACCAGCCGAATCCCCGGAAATCGTGTCCCGCAACAAACCGCAGGAGCCAGTGGACCACCAGCAGGGCGCTCACGAATGAAACGGCGGTGCCGATGGCGAGTCCGGGAAGGTTGTCGAGCACCAGGTCGTTCCTCGCCTTCCAGAGGTCGTAGACCGTTGCGCCGAAAATCGTCGGAATGGCGAGGAAGAAGGAAAATTCCGTTGCCGCGCGGCGGGAAAGCCCCAGCACCATGCCGCCGATAATGGTGGCGCCGGAGCGGCTGGTCCCCGGAATCATGGCAAGACACTGCATGAATCCGACGAGAAGCGCATCCTTCCAGGTCATGTCGTCCATCGTGGCGACTCGCGGCGGGGTGCCGAGCCGGGCCTGCCGGCCCTCAATCCAGAGAATGATGAAGCCGCCCAGGATAAGCGCAACGGCAACCGTCAGAGGATTAAAGAGATAAGCCTTGATGACGCCTGCCACAAGCACGCCGACCACCGCGGCCGGAAGGAATGCCACGATCGTATTGACCGCAAGCCTCTGCTCCTTTCGATTCGAGAAAAGCCCTCTGAGAATCGAAAGAATCCTGGCGCGGTAGTACCAGCAAACGGCGAGAATGGCGCCCGACTGAATGGCGACAACGAATTCGTCGGCACCCGAAGTCTCAGCAAAGCCGACAATGTCGCTCGCAATGATGAGGTGACCCGTTGAGCTGATCGGCAGGAATTCCGTAAGTCCCTCGACGATGCCGAGCACGGCTGCCTGAAGTGAATAAAGCCAGTCCACTTGATGAAACTCTGAAGCTGAAGCTGAGGTTGAAGAGAGTCCGACATTATCCGCGAGAGCAGCCGCCCTGCGCGGCGCGCAGAGCCGCTCCGAAACAGCCGGAAACCAAAGAGCCGGGAAGAAGCTCTGCGCTATGATCTCCAACCAGCCGGAAGCGCAATCGTCCCTGCGTTCCCCGGCATCCACCCATATTCCCCGAAGGAGACATTCATGGCTGAAGACACCAAGCTCATTGACAGCGCTGAAATTGAAGAAATGCAGAACCGCATCGAAGCGCTCAAGAGTGAGGAGGCGATGGACGCGGGCGTGCTCGACGGCTACCTTACCGCCACGGCGCTCAATCCCTTAAAACCCTCCGACGAAGATGTGCTCCCCTTCATCTTCAGCGCATCGGGGGATCCGGAAGCGCTCCCCGACGACGAGCGCCTCCTCGAACTCATCCGCCTGCGCATGCGCGAAATCAAAGCCGCCCTCAATGCCGGCGGCGGTCTTGATCCGGTGATCTTCCCGCTCGTCGACGACGAAGGCAAGGAGATCACGAATGAAGAAGGCATCGAAGCGGTTGTCCCCTGGGCTGCGGGCTTCATGATGGGCGCAACGCAGTGGCCCGACGAGACAACGGACGCTGCGGCGACGCAGGAGGCCCTGATCCCGATCGCCGCCCGCATGGCGACGGAAGACGACGAACTCGAGGCTGACGCGAAAGCAGTCTGGCAGGCCGCTAGAAACCAATGCCCGCCGGCAAAGGATTTGGGTGAAGCGCTCTACCAGATGGTCGAAAGCGTCTTCCGCCTCAAGGATCTCAATGTTCCCAATGAGCCCGTCCGCCGCGAGGCGCCCCGCGTCGGCAGAAACGACCCCTGCCCCTGCGGAAGCGGCAAGAAGTTCAAGCAGTGCTGCGGCAAAAAGGCCTGAAGCGCGCGCTGATTAGAGGTCCGAAAAAAAGCCTGTTTCCTCAGAAAGTTCGGGAAACAGGCTTTTTGTTTGGCATCAGCTCGGAAGCATCAATGCTTCAGGGGCTTGAAGCGCAGGCGCTTCGGCTTTGCGCCTTCTTCGCCCAAGCGGCGGCGCTTGTCGGCTTCGTACTCGTTGTAGTTGCCGTTGAAGAAGACCACCTTGGAGTCACCTTCGAAAGCAAGGATGTGCGTCGCGATGCGGTCGAGGAACCAGCGGTCGTGCGACGTCACGAGCGCGCAGCCGGCGAACTCGAGAAGCGCCTCTTCGAGTGCGCGCAGGGTTTCAACGTCAAGGTCGTTTGACGGTTCGTCAAGAAGCAGGACGTTGCCGCCCGCGAGGAGGGTCTTGGCGAGGTGAAGACGGCCGCGCTCGCCGCCCGAGAGATTCCCGACGAGCTTCTGCTGATCGGCGCCCTTGAAGTTGAAGCGGCCGAGATAGGCGCGGCTCTGCATCGAGAACTTGCCGACCTGGAGAATGTCCTGGCCTCCCGAAACGGCTTCGAAGGCCGTCTTGTCGTTGGGGAGCGAATCGCGCATCTGATCCACCGCCGCGAGCTTCACCGTCGGCCCGATCTTGATTTCGCCCGAATCCGGCTTCTCGCGGCCTTCAATCATCTTGAAGAGCGTCGACTTGCCGGCGCCGTTCGGGCCGATGACGCCCACAATGGCGCCGGGCGGAATAACGAAGGAGAGATCGTCGATCAGAAGCCTGTCGCCGAATCCCTTCGAGACGTGGCTGAATTCGATCACGTTGTTGCCGAGGCGTTCTGCAACCGGGATGAAGATCTCGTTGGTTTCATTACGCTGCTGGTACTCAACCGAAGAGAGCTCCTCAAATCGGGAGAGTCGGGCCTTCGACTTCGCCTGACGGCCCTTCGGATTCTGGCGAACCCATTCAAGCTCGTGCTTGATCGCCTTCATGCGCGCGTCTTCCTGACGCTTTTCAATCTCAAGGCGGCGCTCCTTCTGGTCGAGCCAGGAGGAGTAGTTGCCCTTCCAGGGGATGCCTTCGCCGCGGTCAAGTTCGAGAATCCATTCCGCAGCATTGTCGAGGAAGTAGCGGTCATGCGTGACGGCAACGACCGTGCCGGGGAAGCGGTGCAGGAACTGCTCGAGCCATTCGACCGACTCCGCGTCAAGGTGGTTCGTCGGTTCGTCGAGGAGCAGCATGTCCGGACGGGAAAGGAGCAGACGGCAGAGCGCCACGCGACGCTTTTCGCCGCCCGAGAGCACGCCGATCTTGGCGTCCCAGGGCGGAAGGCGCAGCGCATCGGCGGCGATTTCCATCTGCGTCGAGGCGTCGGTGCCGGCCGCGGCAATAATCGCCTCAAGGCGCGCCTGTTCAGCGGCGAGCGCATCGAAATCCGCATCCGGCTCGGCATAGGCCGCATAGACGGCATCGAGCTTCGCCTGCGCCTGCATGACTTCGCCCATGCCTTCCTCCACCGCTTCACGAACGGTCTGTTCGGGATCGAGCTTAGGCTCCTGCGGAAGGTAGCCCATCTTGATCCCGGGCATCGGAATCGCTTCGCCTTCATGATCCTTATCCACGCCCGCCATGATCTTGAGGAGCGTGGACTTGCCCGCGCCGTTGAGGCCGAGCACGCCGATCTTGGCGCCGGGGAAGAAGGAAAGAGAAATGTCCTTGAGAATCTGACGCTTCGGGGGAACGATCTTCCCGACGCGGTTCATCGTGAAAACGTACTGTGCCATGTGTTCCTGCAAGAATTCGGCGAAAAAAGCTTCTCTTCGGCTCCCGGGCCCTGAAAGAAGGCATCGGAAAGCATTGAAGACGGCTACGGATAATACCGTATCCAAAATTTTATCGCTCTGATAATTTAGGGAATTTTCCATTATTTTCTGAACTTTCTGCGGCCGCAGTAGCCGTGAAGGATCCAGAAGCGGCGAAGCCGGTTCACCCGTGCGAGCTCCTCGCGACGGTATTCCCCCATGGCTTCGGGCTGATAGCGCAGCCACTTCTTGTAAGCGCCCGACATGTCCATGGCTTCGAGCTCCTTCACGATCGCGAGGGGAATATGCGTGGTCACAAGACCGGACTGAAAGTCAATGAGACCCGGCGTACCGTCGGGGCGCATGATGATGTTGCCGCCGCCCCGCAGATCGAGATGCACGACGCCGCGGTCATGCACCTTGCGGATAAGCGCCTCAAGCTTTTCAAGGAACTCGGGCGTAACGCTCGCGGGCGCCACCTTGTCAAGCGAGCGGCCTTCAATGTATTCAATGGCGAGCATGCTCGGGCCCACGCGGACGGCATGCTGCGCAATCCCGCTGATGCCCTTCAGCCTTCTGATGGAAACGATTTCGCGAGAAATCAGAACGGGGGCAATGAGCTTCCTCACGAACCAGGAGCGGCAGGAAAAATCCTTCACCACCCACTTGCGTCCGTCAACCGCGACTTCCGTCACCCGGGCATTCGCGCAGCGTCCCTCGCGCAGAAGGCGCGACGGGGCCTTTTCAATCTCGGCGATTGAAATGCTGACGTCGTCGATATTCGCCTGCGGCGCTCTGTCCCTGCACATCCCTGATGCGGCTTTCCCTGAAGGAAAGAGCGTCCCTGTATCAAGACAGGAACGCTCTGCTTCAAAGACAATCTAAAGATTGCCCTGGATTCCTGAGTGCTGATCCGCCGCTCAGGGCATCACCAGGCCGCTCGAGCCGGCAGCCGGAGGAGCCTGGAAGCCGGGCATGCCCGGGGTCACGATCTGATTGGCGGCTTCGCGGCGCATTTCGCGAAGGCGTTCAACCGTATCCTGAAGGCCCTTCTGCGCGGCGGCGCCGTAGCCCGCAACCGCTTCCGCAAGAGTCTTTGCCGGAATTTCAAAGTTGATGGGAATCGGCCCCACCTGGGTCATGATCTGAGCTTCGCCCAGGAAGACGATGTCGCGGCTCTCGTCGCGCGTGCCGTCAACGAGAATCGGCGTCAGCACGCGCAGCGATCCAACGCGGCGGTCAGAAATAATTTCCTCGCGCACAAGGCTCTTCGGATCCATCTGAGCGTCGAGTTCGTCCGTTCCGGCCTGAGTATCTTCAGCCATTGCAGCTCCCACAAAGTAGTCGAATCAAAAATTTCAGCAGGCCGCCCCGCAAGGGCGGCCGGAATTCTTAATCTTAGCGATAAACCATCACCGGGAAGCGGGAATGCGTGAGCACCTTCTGGGTTTCCGATCCCAAAAGCACGGCAGCAATGCCCTTGCGCCCGTGGCTCGCCATGAAGATGATGTCGCAGCCGTTCTTTTCAGCCTGTTCGATGATCGCTTCCGAAGGCGAGAAGCTCTTCACCATCACGGTTTTGTTTTCCACGCCCACTGCGTCCGCCACGCGCTTGGCCTCAGCGAGTCGCTCCTCTGCCTCAGCAGATACGCGCTCGTCATACTGCTCGATCGACTCAGGGCGGTATTCCGCAAGGTTCGTGTAGGAATAGGGCTCGATCACCGTCATGATGACGAGGGTTGCGCCAAGGGGCTTGGCAAAGCGGGCTGCGCCCTCAACCGCCTTCACAGAACGTTCCGATCCGTCCGTCGGCACAAGAATGCGCTTGTACATGCTGATTCTTCCTTTTTTAGTCAAAGCGTTCCAGGACGCATCTTTTGATCAATGCGCCATAACTTACATTTTAGGGCGCGGCCGGGATGTGCGTTCGGCTCAAACGGCGCGCGAAAGCAAATTTCGAACTTCCGGTTCCGGGCGACGCTTCCTTTCTTCTTTCCAGCCTAAGCATTTACGCCTATACGCCTCAGATCAAATAAATGGACATGAATTCAACGCAATGATCAATATGCCTTTTTATTTTTCATATGGGCACACCTTGAATTTGCATATCGTTGCCCTGAGACAAACTTTCGGCAGATTTTGAATAAATTTTGCTTCACTCCGACCGGCATTCCCTCCCCGCCGTGGTAACGTAGCTTCATCCAGATAAAGAGAGGGAGTCGCCCCGAAGAGAATCTTCCCCGGACCAGCGGAAAGTCTCTTTCATCGGGCGCATCTTCTCCCTCCGTCATAAGGAGACACTCCATGCGCATTCTCGTACCGGTTGACGGCAGCACCAACTCCCTCAACGCTGTCTCGTTCATCGCATCGCGCCAGACGCTTCTCGGAAGCAATCCCGATATTGAGCTTCTCAACATTCAGCTTCCGCTCCCGGCACGCGCCTGCCGCCTGGTCGGCCAGGACGCCATCCAGCGCTACTACGAGGATGAAGCGGAAAAGGTCTTTGAACCCGCCCGCAAGATCCTGCAGAAAGTAGGCTTCAAGGCCGTTGAATCCTTCGTCGTGGGCGAACCTAGCCCGTCGATTGCAAAGGCGGCGGAAAAAACGAGCGCCGACCTCATCGTCATGGGCTCGCGCGGTCAGAGCGCCATCAAGGGCCTCTTCTTCGGCTCAGTCTCGAACGGCGTCCTTGCTCAGACGAAGTGCCCGCTGCTCGTGATCCGCGGCAAGGCCACCACTGAAGACGATGCGCTTCGCGTCGGCATCGCGGTTGACGGCTCTAAGTACGGCCGCGCCGCCGTGCGCTACGCCCTCAAGCACATTTCGCTCTTCGGCACCGGCGCCACCTTCTACCTGATCAACGTTGTGAGCGACTACGCCGGCGCCGTCATGCCCGACATGGCCGGCATGGCGCTTCCGGCGCTTTCTGAAGAGGAAGTGCTCGATCTGCAGCGCGAGGAATTCAACGAAGCGGTTGAGCCGCTCCGTCCGCTCCTTGCCAAGGCCGCCATCAAGGCGAAGGAAGTCTGCCTCGTCGGCAACCCGGGCGACGAAATCTCGGCTTTTGCCCGCAAGCGCCGGCTCGACCTCATCGTTATGGGTTCTCACGGCTACGGCCGCTTCAAGAGCGCCATCATGGGCTCGACCGCCACGCGCATTGCGGCAACGAGCAACGTGCCGCTTCTCGTCATCCGCCAGCCCTGATGCGGCATCAGCCCGTCAGTGAGCGAAGTGCGGCGCTTTAGCCGCACCTATAAAAGCCCGTCGGCTCCATTCCGGATCGGCGGGCTTTTTCATGCCCCGGGAATGACGAAGCCATCACGCATATCCGGGATCCCGTGATAAGATCGCCCCCGCCTGACGCAGGGCGGCAGGCCCGGACGACCCGGCATTCACGCCGTCGTTCGGTCGTTCCAGAGTCTTTTTCCCACTTTTCCGATGACAGAATCACTCAGGAAGGGGTCCGCCGTCCGCGAACCTCTGCGCGTTTTCATTGCCGCCGAGAACCAGGCGGAGTGCGACCGCATCGCCCAGCGTCTCACCCGCGCGCTTGACATGAAAGTTGCCGGCAGCGCCACAAGCGCGGCAGAACTCGAAGCCGCCATGCGCTGCGACGCAAAGCTCGACGTGCTGATCACGGACGTCATGCTCGGATCCGACGACATGGCCCCGGTCCTTACGCGCATCAAGCACCTGCGCGACGATCTCGACATCCTCATCTACACCGCCTTCTCGCAGGATCCGTTCGTGATCCGCGCCATCCTTGCCGGCGCCACCGGCTACATCCTCAAGGGCGACCAGGAAGACCTCGTGACGAGCGTGAGGCTCCTGAAAGGGGGCGGCTCCCCGGTGTCCCCCACGGTGGCGAGAAGCGTGCTGCGCGCCATTCATTCGCGCACCTTTGCGCCTCAGCCTCCGCAGCCGCAGAAGCACGAGGCGCCCGAGAACCTTCTTCTCTCGCAGCGCGAAACCGAAATCCTCACGCTCCTCGCGAAGGGCATTTCGTTCTCGGAAATCGCCGACATCCTCTCGATTTCCCATCACACGGTGACGGCGCACATCAAGAAGATTTATCGGAAGCTCCAGGTGCATTCGAGAGGCGAAGCGGTCTATGAGGCCTCCTGCATGGGGCTTCTCTCAGACCGCATCGGGAGCTGACCTTTCTGACCATTCTCTCTCAGGCTTCACCCTCGCGAAGCCAGTGGCCGGACTTGCCGCCCGCTTTTTCCAGAAGGCAGATGTCCTTCATCACCATTCCGCGGTCTACGGCCTTCAACATGTCGTAGACCGTGAGAAGACCCGCCTGCACGGCCGTGAGCGCCTCCATTTCGACGCCGGTCTTGCCGCAGCACTCGCACTGCGCGAGGCAGATGACGCGCGAATGCTCGCGATCGAGCTCGAAATCAACCGCAACGCGCGTGAGCGCAATCGGATGACAGAGAGGAATAATTTCCGCAGTCTTCTTTGAGGCCATGATGGCCGCAATCCGCGCGACGCCGATGACGTCGCCTTTCTTGGCCGTTCCCGCCTCCACGAGCGCAAACGTTTCGGGCGCCATGCAGATTTCGCCGCGGGCGCGGGCAATGCGCTTCGTTTCCGCCTTGGCGCCGACATCAACCATGTGCGCGTCGCCCTTGGCGTCGAAGTGCGTGAGTCCGTTCATATCTTTCTCCTGATGAGAGCCTTGATGGGTTCAGGCAATTTTTCGACACTTCTCTAATGCTTTTCTCACTTAAGCACCGGCTCCCTCCGGGCCATAATGCTTGGAATCTGTGAAAGAAGCCCCGGCAGTCGGAAGTGCGCTGCCCGAGGCGAGATTAGCACCCAAACGCGCTCATTGAAGACCGGATCCCAATGTCCCGATTCCTGAAGTCCGTCATCGCCATTGCCTCGAGCCTCATTACGGCGGCAGTTCCCGTTTCTGCCTCTGCCGCGAGCGCGCTCGACCTGAATCTTCCGTCGCTCGGCTCCACCGCCGATGCGGGACTATCTCCTCAGGACGAATACCGCCTCGGCACGCAGCTCATGGCGCAGGTTCGGGCGGATCCGACCTACCTTGCCGACCCGGAGATCATGGACTATCTCGGGCGCCTCGGCTACCAGCTCGTGAGCCATGCGCGCTCGAGCACCTACAACTTCTTTTTCTTTCCCATCCGGGACGACACGCTCAACGCCTTCGCACTCCCCGGCGGCTACATTGCCGTCCATACCGGCACCATCATCGCCGCACAGAGCGAAAGCGAGCTCGCCGGCGTGATGGCGCACGAAGTGAGTCACGTCGCGCAGCGCCATATTGCCCGCATGATTGAAGGTCAGAGCGGGAACCTCGCGCTCACGCTCGGCTCCATTCTTCTCGCGATCCTCGCCGCACGCGCCGGCGGAAGCTCGGGCGGCCACGCCGCTGCGGCCATTGCCATGGGCTCTCAGGCAGCCATGATCCAGTCGCAGCTCAACTATTCGCAGAACGCCGAACGCGAAGCCGACCGCATGGGGATCGCCACGCTCTATGCTGCGGGCTTCGACCCGCACGGGATGGAGGACTTCTTCTCGCGCCTCCAGGCGAGCAACCGCTTCTACCGTTCTGCGGCTCCGGCCTACCTCTCGACCCACCCGCTTACGGCAGAGCGCATGGCGGACATGGAAAACCGCACGCGGCAGCTTCCCGTCCAGCGGCACCAGGACTCCCCCGACTTCGGCCTCATCCAGGTCCGCGCCAGAGTGCTCCAGGAGACGAGCTGGGACGGCTGGAACAAGGTGAAGAGAGAATTCACCCGGGATCTTGCCGCCGCTTCCGGCACCCGCGCCTGCACGCTCTCCTACGGCATTTCCGTGGCCGAAGGGATGCTGAAGAATACCGACGCCGCCTACCGCGCAGCCCAGGATTCCATGAAGTGCGGCATCCGCTCGGCCATTCTTGACCGGAACCTCACGCGCACGGCCTTTGACGCCGCAAAAACCCAGAAGGCGAAGCTCGACGCCCTGGCGGCCGCCAAGGCAGCGCTCTCGCGCTATCCGCTCTCCGCGATGATGGCGGAAAACTATGTCGACCTTCTTTATTCGCTCGGCCGCCACCAGGAGCTCATCAACTTTTTGAGAAACGGCACAGCGCTCTCCGACACCTCGAGCGACTATCACGCGCTGCTCGCGCGCTCCTATGAAGCCCTCGGGAAAAAGAGCCTCCAGTACATGCATACGGGCGAGATGTACGCGCAGCTCGGCGCTACGGAAGCCGCCGTTTATCAGTATTCGCTCGCGCAGAAGGCCAACGACGGCGACTTCTACACCATGAGCGAGATTGATGCGCGCCTCAGGGATCTGCGCCGGCAGTACGACGACGAAAAGAAGGCCGCCGAGCGCTGACGGCGCACCCGAAGCCGCTCAAAAGTCGTCTTTCCGGACGATTCTTTCGCCCGCGGCAGTGTGCGAAAATAGCCCAACTTTTTGCCCCCTTTTATTTTTGCGACGCGGCGCGCCTCTTTTCAGGCGCGCACCGCGCCATTTGTTATGGCTATTGAAGATTTTCTTACCGTTGCCGCCCCCGTCGATGAAATGATCGAAACCGATGCCGTCGTCGTCGGTGCGGGCCCCGTCGGCCTCTTTCAGGTTTTTGAGCTCGGCCTCCTTGAGATCAAGTGCCACGTGATTGATTCGCTTCGCACCGTAGGCGGCCAGTGCATGGAGCTCTACCCGACGAAGCCCATCTACGACATCCCGGCTGTTCCGGTCTGCTCCTCCTATGAGCTCACCGAAAACCTCCTCAAGCAGAACCATCACTTTGCGCCGGTCTTCCATCTCGGCGAAGAGGTGACGGATGTGAAGAAGCTCGAGGACGGCACCTTCCACGTGACCACGTCCGCGGGTTCGCGCTTCCACTCAAAGGTCGTAATCATCGCCGCGGGCGTCGGCTCCTTCCAGCCGCGTCCCCTTCGCGTGAAGGGGATCGAGAAGTTCGAAGGCACTCAGCTTCACTACAGCTGCAAGGATCCCTCGATCTTTGAAGGCAAGAATGTCGTCATTCTGGGCGGCGGCGACTCGGCGCTTGACTGGACCCTCAACCTGGTCGGCAAGGCCGAGAGCGTCGTGCTCGTTCACCGCCGCGACGGCTTCCGCGCGCAGGCGGCTTCCGTTGCCCGCATGAAGGAGCTCTGCGAAAACTGGGAAATGCAGTTTGAAGTGGGCCAGGTCACGGGCTTCACGGAAGAGGACGGCAAGCTCACCGAAGTTGCCGTTTCCGGCGCCGACGGCGTTACGCGCCGCATCCCGCTCGACCACCTCCTCGTCTTCTTCGGCCTTCAGCCCAAGCTCGGCCCCATCGAAAACTGGGGGCTCAACCTCGAGCGCAAGCAGATCGTCGTCGACACCGCCCGCTTCGAGTCGAGCATCCCCGGCATCTTCGCCGTGGGCGACATCAATACGTACCCCGGAAAGAAGAAGCTCATTCTCTCGGGCTTCCATGAATGCGCGCTCGCAGCCTTCGCGGCCTGCGACTACGTCTTCCCCGAAAAGCGCGTCTTCCTGCAGTACACGACGACGAGCCCGAAGCTTCACAAGGTGCTCGGCGTCGAAACGCCGACCTTTGACGACTAAGGTTTGAAAGGACGCGCCGCCCGCGCGCATCCAGAAAAAATCCCCGCCGGACCGAAAGGAACCGCGGGGATTTTTTTGATTTCTGAAGCGACCGGAATCAGTCGTTCTTCACCGAAATGGTCGGCATGCGGGCCGAATAGTCCTTCCCGAGCTTCGTAACAGCACCGGCGATCTTCATGGCGATCGAGCGGTACATCTTCGCGGCAGGGCTCTCCGGGTCAGCGGCAACAGTGGGGTTGCCGCTGTCGGCCGCCTCGCGGATGTCCGCGGAGAGCGGAAGTTCCCCGAGAAGCGGAACGCCGTAGGTTTCGCTCATGCGCTTCGCGCCGCCCTCGCCGAAAATATGCTGAACCTTGCCGCAGCAGGGGCAGATGAAGACCGACATGTTTTCGATGATGCCGATCAGGGGAACGTTCACCTTCTCGAACATTCTGAGCCCCTTCTTCGCATCAATGAGCGCAATGTCCTGCGGGGTCGTAACGACGACGGCGCCCGTCAGAGGCGAACTTTGCGAGAGCTGGAGCTGAATGTCGCCCGTTCCCGGAGGCATGTCGACGATGAGGTAGTCAAGGTCATGCCAGTTGGTGAGCGTAAGGAGCTGGTTGAGGGCGCCGGACGCCATCGGACCGCGCCAGATCATCGGCTCATCCTCGTCGACCATGAAGCCGACGGAATTAATCTGAAGGCCGTGCGCCTCAAGGGGCTCCATGGTCTTGCCGTCAACGGTCATCGGCTGCCCGTGGGCGCCGAGCATGGTGGGCTGGGAAGGACCATAGACGTCGGCATCGAGAACGCCGACCTTGGCGCCCTCGTAGCTGAGCGCCAGCGCGAGGTTCGCCGATACCGTCGACTTGCCGACCCCGCCCTTGCCGGACGAAACGGCAATGATGTTCTTGACGCCCGGGAGAACGCGCTGCGTGCCCTGGACTTTGTGCGCAATGATCTTCTGCTTCACGTCGGCGGTTACCGTCTCGGCGCCGAGCTCCTTCACCGCACTTTCAACGGCGGCCTTCACGGACTCAATTGCAAAGCGTGCCGGATAGCCGAGCTCGATATGAACCACAACTCCGCCCTTGTCGTCCGTCTCAATGCCCTTCAGCATGCGGGCGGAAACATAGTCCGCACCGACCACGGGATCGATCAGTTTGGAAAGGCGCTCCTCAACCTGAGAAGTGGAAATCGTCATGGGGGACTCCTCAAAATAGGAAAGAGCCGATTCTGCTGCTCTTCTTTAATGTCTGAGAGATTCTAATTGGCCTCCCCGAAAGCTTCCTTACGCCGATCGGACTAAGGGCAGAAACAATTCGCAAACTTTAAGTGCTCGGATTCGTAGTCGAGTCCGGCTACACTCGTCGGACCTGCTTTTATCCCAAAGAAAGCATACCAAATCAATAACCGACGATAGAATTTCAACTACTGGAGCTGACCCTCATGTTTACGCGTCGTCAGATCATTCAGAACGCCGGCCTTCTCATGGGATTGACCGCGAGCGGAGCGTTTGCCGCCAACGCTTTCGCCAACACCGAATCCTCGGGCCTCGTTGTTCCTTTCCCTGCGGGGGGCGGCGGCGACGTGCTCGCCCGCTCGGTTGCGGGCGCCCTTGCCGAGGAGCTCGGCACCAAAATCTGGGTCGACAACCGCCCGGGTGCAGGCGGCACGATCGGCGCCCGCCATCTTTCGCGCGCCCGCGCCGACGGCTCCATGCTCGGGTACGTTACGAACGGCATCCTCTGCGTCAATCCGCTCCTTTATCCCAACGTCCCCTTTAATCCCCGCGAAGAGCTCCGGCCGGCCGGCATGATTTCCGAAATCGGCCTGGTGGGCGTTCTCAATCCGAATGCTATCGCCGGCGTCACGGATCTGAAGAGCCTCGTCGCCTGGGCCAAGGCTCACCCGAAGGAAGTGAACTTCGCCTCCTCGGGCATCGGCACGACGAGCCACCTCGCGGGCCTCCTCTTTGCGCGCCGCGCGGGTCTTGAACTCACGCACGTGCCTTATCGCGGAGGTGCGGCCGCCATGCTCGACGTCCTCTCGGGCCGCATTCCCTTCATGATCGACGTAGCGCCCAACGCCCTGCAGCACGTGCGAAGCGGCAAGCTCACGGCGCTCGGCGCCGCGTCAAAGCAGCGCCTTGCGATCGCTCCCGACATTCCGACCTTTGCCGAAGCGGGCGTTGCAGACGTCGAACTCTCCGCCTGGGACGGCATCGTGCTTCCCAAGGGAGCCCCGGACGAACTCGTCAACCGCGTCTCCGCCGCGCTCGCGCGTGCGCTCAGGCGCCCTGAGGTTGTTGCGAGCCTCTCGAAGAAGGGCGCCGAACCGCGCCCCGGGACGAGCGCCGACTTCATCCGCTTCATTGAGTCCGAAACCCCGAAATGGGCCGAGCTCGTGGCGGCGATTCAGGCGGAAGCCTCGCAGTAAATCGTCTCTTTCCTTAAAAAACCATCTTCTCACGGGCGCCCGGGCGGCAGATAATGTAAATTCTTTGCCGCATTTTTCCTCCCGCATCGGTGCGGGCGCCCGGACCGGCTTCCATCAGGCCGCTGAGATGCGCCCGCGCTGAAATTCTCATCAGAATCTGAAGACAACACATGACTCAGCGCAAACTTTTCGTGACCACGGCTCTTCCTTATGCGAACGGCGCCTTCCATATGGGTCACATCATGGAATACATCCAGGCCGACATTTGGGTTCGTCACGAACGCATGTGCGGCAACATCGTGCATTTTGTCGGTGCGGACGATGTGCACGGCGCGCCGATCATGATTGCCGCCCAGAAGCGCGGCCTCACCCCGCAGGCCTTCGTCGCTGAAATCGCCGCCGGCCGCAAGCAGTACCTCGACGGCTTCCACATCAGCCACGACTACTGGGGTTCGACCGACTCGAAGGAAAACCACGAGCTCTCGCAGGAGATCTACCGCCGCCTCAAGGCCGCAGGCCTCATCTACACGAAGGATGTCGAGCAGTTCTACGACACCGTGAAGTGCATGTTCCTCGCGGACCGCTTCATCAAGGGCACCTGCCCGCGCTGCGGCGCGCCCGACCAGTACGGCGACAACTGCGAAAAGTGCTCGGCCGTCTATTCGCCCACCGAGGTGATCAATCCCTATTCGACGCTTTCGGGCTCCCGCCCGGAACTGCGCACGTCCACGCACTACTTCTTCAAGCTCTCCGACCCGCAGTGCGTTGAGTTCCTGCGCCACTGGACGAAGGGCACGGGCAAGGACGGCAAGCCCTCCGTGCAGGAAGAGGTGCTCGCCAAGGACAGCGAATGGCTTGGCGCCGACGGTCACCTCGCCGACTGGGACATCTCGCGCGATGCGCCCTACTTCGGCATTGAAATTCCGGACGCTCCGGGCAAGTACTTCTACGTTTGGCTCGACGCCCCTGTGGGCTACCTCGCCGCCCTCAAGGCCTATTCCGAAAAGAAGGGCTTTGACTTCGAAAAATTCCTCGAAGATCCAGAAACCGAACAGATTCACTTCATCGGCAAGGACATCATCTACTTCCACACGCTCTTCTGGCCTGCCATGCTGAAGTTCTCCGGCAAGCCCTTCCGCGTGCCGGATCACATCAACGCCCACGGCTTCATGACCGTGAACGGCGAAAAGATGAGCAAGAGCCGCGGCACGGGCATTTCGCCGCTCGAGTACCTGAAGCTCGGCATGAATGCCGAGTGGCTGCGCTACTACCTTGCCGCCAAGATGAATTCGCGCGTTGAGGACGTCGACTTCACGAAGATCGACTTCGCGCAGCGCGTCAATTCCGACCTGATCGGCAAGTACGTGAACATCGCCTCGCGCGCCGCGGGCTTCATCGTGAAGCGCTTCGAGGGCCGCGTGCTCGACTCCGCCATGACGGATCCCCTGGTCGGGGAGCTCATGAGCCGCGTTCCGGAAGTTTCCGCCTTCTACGAGGCCCGGGAATTCGCCCGCGCCACGCGCCTTGTGATGGAGCTGGCCGACCTCGTCAACGAATACGTTGATGAAAAGAAGCCCTGGGAGCTCGCGAAGCACCCCGAAAAGGCCGAAGAGCTGCACCACGTTTCCTCCGTTGCGCTCGAATGCTTCCGTCTCCTCACGCTCTGCCTCAAGCCCGTGCTTCCCGCCACGGCCGAACGCGTCGAAAGCTTCCTCTCGATCGCGCCCCTCGCCTGGGCCGATGCCGCTAAGCACCTCTCGAGCGCGGATCAGATCAAGCCCTACCAGCACCTCATGCAGCGCGTCGACATGGAGAAGCAGCTCAACGTCCTCGTGCCCGAAAAGGCGCCGGAACCCGAACCCGCGGTCCCGGGCGGCGAACCGATCGCCCCGGAAGTGACGATCGACGACTTCACGAAGGTTGATCTTCGCGTCGCGAAGATCGTCAAGTGCGAAGAAGTTGAAGGCTCGACCAAGCTTCTCCGCCTCACGCTCGACCTCGGCGAAGGCCGCACCCGCAACGTCTTCTCCGGCATCAAGAGCGCCTACAAGCCCTCCGACCTCGAAGGGCGCCTTACGGTGATGATCGCGAACCTCGCCCCGCGCAAGATGCGCTTCGGCGTCTCCGAAGGCATGGTGCTCGCCGCGTCGGACGCCGCCGACAAGTCGCTCGGGCTCTTCCTCCTTTCGCCTGATTCGGGCGCTCAGCCCGGCATGCGCATTCGCTAAGGAATAACCCGAGATTGCCGCACAAACGGTAATCGCTTTGAGTTAGCGCAAAAGGGCGCGGCCATATGGCCGCGCCTTTTTTCTTAAACTATTGGCCCTCTCTTTTTTCCCTCATTGCCCTCTTTTCTCTCAAAAAAATGAGCTTCTCAAAGCAGGCAGGAGAATTCCTGCACCATCTGCCGCTCGCGCACTTCCGGCCGGTGCTTCTTGACAGCATCAAGGGCTACAGCCGCCACATGCTTACCCGCGACATCTCTGCCGGCCTTACCGTCGGCATGGTGGCGCTCCCGCTTGCCATGGCCTTCGGCATCGCTTCGGGCGTTCCGCCGGAAGCGGGCCTCTACACGGCCATCATCGCGGGCTTTCTGATCTCGCTTCTCGGCGGCTGCCGCGTGCAGATCGGCGGCCCGGCGGGCGCCTTCGTCGTCATCATCTACGGCATCATCGCCCAGTACGGGCTCTCGAACCTGATGCTCGCGACCATCGGCTCGGGCATCATTCTCTTCTTCATGGGGCTCTTCAAGCTCGGAGGCTTCATCAAGTTCATCCCGATTTCGATCGTGATCGGCTTTACGAACGGCATTGCGGTGATGATCGGCCTGCAGCAGGTGAAGGATTTCCTCGGCCTCTCGATTGCCAAGATGCCGGCCGACTTCTTCGAGATGATTCTCACGATCATCGCGCACATCAAGACCTTCAATCCCTGGGCCTTCGGCA
Organism: Sutterella seckii; assembly: GCF_009183815.1. GTDB lineage: Bacteria > Pseudomonadota > Gammaproteobacteria > Burkholderiales > Burkholderiaceae_F > Sutterella > Sutterella seckii. Next base: position 28,645 of record NZ_WEHX01000018.1, read on the forward strand.
TTGCGCTCACGAGCTTCCTCGTGATCTTCTTCTGGCCGAAGGGCTATTCGATGAATGGTCCGCAGTGGAAGCGCTGGATCGCGCATCTGCCGGGCACCGTGGTCGTGCTCATTCTCTCGACCGTTTTCGTGAGCCTCTTCAACATCCCCGTTGAGACGATCGGCAGCAAGTTCGGCGGCATCCCGCAGGGGCTCCCTGAACTGCGCCTCCCTGAATTCGACTGGCAGAGCGCCAAGCAGCTTTACGGCGCCATGCTGACCCTCGCCGTGCTCGGCTCCATTGAAAGCCTCCTCTGCGCGCGCGTTGCCGACACGATGACCGACGACCGCCACGACCCCAATCAGGAACTGATGGGTCAGGGCGTCGCCAACATGGTCGTGCCCTTCTTCGGCGGCATTCCCGCCACCGGCACCATCGCGCGTACGGTGACGAACATCAAGTCGGGCGCCTTCTCGCCCGTGGCCGGCATGGTGCACGCCGTGACGCTTCTCGTCGTCATCCTCGTCGCCGCGCCGCTCGCCGCGAGCATCCCGCTTTCCGCGCTTGCCGCAATCCTCGTCTTCGTTGCCTGGAACATGGGCAACTGGAAGGAATTCGTGCGCCTCAAGCGCATGTCGCTCTCCTATAAGGCCACGCTTCTTCTCACCTTCTTCCTCACGGTGATCTTCGACCTCACCGTGGCGGTGGAATTCGGCCTCGTCGTCGCCTGCATCTTCTTCCTCATCCGCATGAACAACATCACGGTTGTGGAACCCGCGACGCTGCCCTTCCACATGCCCGATACCGTTGAAGCCTGGCACATCCGCGGCGCGCTCTTCTTCGGCTCCATCTCGAAGCTCGAGCACGTCACCGATCCGCACCGCCTCATGGCCGCGGACTCTGCGAAGATCGTCATTCTCGACTTCACGGATCTCGTCAACATCGACAACTCCGCGATGGACCAGATCGAGGTCTTCGTGAGAGCGCTCCACCGCCATCATCACGAGCTCATCATCGCAGGCGCTTCCGGCCATCCGCTGCGTCAGCTTGAACGCACGGGCATTGCGCAGGCGCTCGGACCCAATCTCGTCCCCGACATGGAATTCGCCATGGCGCGCGCCGATATCGTCCTTGCGGAACTCGCTGAGGAAGAAAAGAAGGAAAAGGCTGAGCTTCAGGCCTGATTGAAAGGCTGAAGATTCAACGCCTTCAGGCCGCCCGAGAGATTCTCTCCGGGCGGCCTTTTTATGCCTTTTCGTATTCAGAAGAGCGTTCCCTGGGTGCCGGGAAGCTGAATGCCCTCAAAAAATTCCTTCCATTCGGCTTCGAGTTCCTCAGGCGTCTTTTCCTTATCGGTCGAAGGCGCCTCTTCATAGACCATGAATGACCGGTTGTCATTGCGAAGGTACACGGGACTGTAGGACTCCGCCTGCTGGATCTGAATGAGGAAGACTTTTGCGAGCTCAAGCGATGCGAGAAGCCACACGGTGAGCTGCTGCTGATCGGCTTCGTCGCCCATCAGGTCTGTGAGGCGAACATAGTCCTGCCCCTGAAGCATCCTCAGAATCCCCGTCATGTGCTCTCTCACCGAGAGCTCCTCCCGCGTCACGTGGTGGCTCGCCGATAGCGCGGCATCGGCTTCCACCGCCTCCCAGGCCAGCGAAAGCTCTGCCGGCGTTATGACCGGAAGGTCCTTGACGGGCACGTCGAAGAAGCTTCCCGCCGGAACCAGAAAATCCCTGTCCAGGCGCGGGAGCTCGTCGAGAAGCCTTGCCGCCTCCCGCATGCGTTCGTACTCGAGGAGCCTCCGCATAAGCTCGGCTCTCGGATCCTCGGCTTCCTCGCCCTCACCGGCGTCGGGGCGCTTCGGGAGCAGCATCCGGCTCTTGATCGCCATGAGGGTTGCCGACATCACGAGATAGGCCGATGCCAGTTCAAGATTCGTGCGGCGGATGAGTTCCACATACGCCATGTACTGTTCCGTGAGCTTCGTCATCGGAATGTCCATGACATCGAACTTCTGGCTGCGGATGAGCCAGAGAAGAAGATCAAGAGGGCCTTCGAAGCGGTCAAGAATGACTTCGAGCGCGTCGGGAGGAATGTAGAGTCCCTCCGGGAGTTCCGTCATCGGCTCGCCGTAGAGGCGCGCAACGACCCGGACGCCCGGGCGGGACTCTTCTCCCGCAGGCGCCTTTTGATTCGGATCCGGATTCGATGAAGGAGCTTCTGTCATGACCCGGAATGATAAAGCCTCCGTCCCGCCCGGCTATTTGCACGAACGGGAAACGGAGGCTTTACCAGGCTCTGAAAAGGATCCATCAACCCTTCAGCTGGAACTGAATCGGGAAGCGCAGGCGCACGGTTCCCTTCGGACGGCTCCAGCGCGATTCAGCATCCGACACGGCGCGCATCGCGGCCTTGTCGAGGAGCGGATGTCCGGCGGATTTATAAATCGTGAGTTCAGTCAGCTTGCCGCTCGGATTAACGATGAACTGCACGACGGCCGTACCCTCGATGTGGAACATCCTGGCTTTGCGCGGATAGTGGAGCGATTCCTCCACCGCACGCTTCACTTCAGTCAAGAACGGATCGTCAATTTCACCGTAAACCAAAGTGGAGATGCCGTTTTCCGCATGAGCGGTCTGAGCGCCGGCCTGCTGCGCAGCAGGCCCCGGGGCGATAGCCGCCGGCGCGGCAGCTGCCTGAGGCGCGTCTGACTTCTTAGCCGTCTCGATGGTCTTCGGCTGTTCCGTCTTCTGCTTCTCGGTCTTCGGCTTTTCAACCCGCTTTTCAGGCTTGGGCTTCGGCTTCTCGACCGGCTTCACCACTTCCTTCTTAACAGGCTTCGGCTTAGGCGGTTCGGGCTTGGGCTCAGGCTTGGGTTCGGGTTTGGGCGGTTCCGGCTGAGGTTCAGGTTCCGGCATCGGCTCAGGTTCGGGTTCAGGCTCGGGCTGAGGTTCCGGCTCCGGCTCGGGTTCCGGTTCAGGAATAGGCTCAGGTTCGGGCGGCGGCGCTTCGGGTTCCGGCTCCGGCTGAGGCGGCTCGGGTTCTGGCTCCGGTTCGGGTGCGGCTTCAGGCTGCGGTTCGGGAGCAACCTCTTCCTGAGGCGCTCCGCCTCCGGAAAGCTGCGCGAACGAAAGCGACACCGACGCCACCTGCCCGGAGGGTTTGTAGGTGAGCGACGGCGCACTCCAGAAAATCACCCAGAGGAGCGGAGCGTAGACGCAGCACGCCAGAAGAAACGACTGAAAGTTGCGCTCAGTGTCCTTCTTTTTCTGTTGCGATGGTGAAGTTTTCATGGTTATTCGCCTTGAAGAGGTCAATCACCTGAATGAAGCGGTCGAATTTCGAATCCTTGTCGATGCGAAGAAGCACGCGCTGATCGCGCGGCATGTGGGCGATCACATCGTTCAACTCATCGAGCGACATCTTTTCGCCGTCCCAGAAGAAGTCGCCCGCTGCGTCCACTTGAACAAGCTTCGGGTGCTGGTCAGCCTGCTGAGGCGTTGCCGCAGACTTCGACTTCGGCAGATTGATCTGGATCTCGCCCTTGGCGATGAAGGTGGAAATCGAGAGCACCATTGCCAGAAGCACCAGCATGATGTCGATGAAGGGAACGATGTTGAGCGGTTCCTTTTTCGGGATCTCAATCATTTACTGCTCCTCTTTTGCGCTCTTCCAGCGCGACGAAAGGACATTGATCTTTCTCTGAAGACCGTTGTAAATATTAACAAAGGTATTTAATAGTTGACGGATGGTGCTGTGTGGCGCTTGGGGTCAGGCCGCCTGTGCATAGAGGGTACTCTCATTCGTAAAACAGGCGC
>NZ_WEHX01000190.1 GCF_009183815.1 Sutterella seckii
CTGTTTTACGAATGAGAGTACCCTCTATGCACAGGCGGCCTGACCCCAAGCGCCACACAGCACCATCCGTCAACTATTAAATACCTTTGTTAATAATCACCATCCGCGACTCCCGCGGCGTTCATGAATTCACGCAGGTTCCTCAGCGCGTCGTGGCGCTCCAGTGGGACATCCTTGAGAACCTCGTGGGTCTCGGGATCCGCCCGGCCGGCGCCGCAGACATCGCGTCCTGGGCCGAATGGGTGAGGGAGCCCGCGCTCCCCGACGGGATCGTCGACGTGGGGACGCGAGCTGAGCCCAATCTCGAGCGGATCGCGGAATTGAAGCCCGACCTCATTCTGATCGGACCCACGCAGGAGGATCTTCTCCCGCAGCTGAAGGGCATTGCGCCGGTTCTTCTCTTTGAAAACTACAGGGCCGAGAGCGCTGAAGGCGAAGCCGAAACCGCGATCGCGCAGTTTCGCGAGCTCGGCAGGCTCTTTCGCGCGGAAGACCGGGCAGAGGCGGAGATCGCCCGGATCGAAGCTGGGCTCGCTGAGCTCCGGGACAAAGTGAAGCGCGCTTTCGGGACGGCGCCCGAAGTGCAGGTAATCCGCTTTTCGAGCCTCACGACGCTCTTTGTCTATACGCCCAATTCGATCTGCGACTATGCGCTGAAGAAAATGGGCATCCGGCAGCCGCTTCAGCTGCCTAATGCGAGCTACGGACTCACGCAGGTGCGGATTCGCGATTTGAAGGACTATACGGACGCATACGTGGTCTACATCCGCCCCTTCGCGATGGAAAAGAAGGTCCTCAATTCCATTCTCTGGTGCGCAACGCCCTTTGCGAGAAAAGGGCATGTTGCCGCAGCGGAGCCCTACTGGAGTCACGGCGGGGCGCCTTCGATTCTCGTGACGGCCAGGCGCATCACGGATGCGCTCCTCACCCTTGCTCCGGGAGCCGGGCAATGACGCAGCAATCTTCATTGGGATTCAAATCCGCGGGCGCGCTCATCGCCATCCTCGGCATTCTCTTTGCCGTCGGGATTGCGCTCCCGCTCACGATCGAGAATCCGCTTTCCTTCACGGACTGCCTCGACCTTCTTCTTCATCCGGCGAAGGCCGAGAGCTTTGACGCCTACTACTACGCCTACGGGACGCTCCCGAGGCTTGCCGCCGCCATTTTCGGGGGCGTCATTCTCGGTCGTGTGCCCGGCATGGGCGATTTCTATAGGGTGAAAGTCCCGATGAGCAGGAGGTAGTGCCAAGCTCACAGCCAGAGGCAAGGGTGTCCGTCGTGA
>NZ_WEHX01000191.1 GCF_009183815.1 Sutterella seckii
ACTTCAAAACAATGATTTATCTCGTTGCAGGTAATCTGGATTTCAGCAGATGGACTCAGGCTTTAAAGTGTGGTTACCCACACTAAACGTCATAGAGCCGATTTTCAGGGGATTCAACAAAAATAATTATTCGCAGCAGTCTGCCACAGAGTGGTTTCGTGTATGGTGTGCAAGGTAGCAATGCAAATACTGTAATCAGCTTCAATGCGAACAATAGCAGTATTGTTGTGGATAATTCATCAGAAAATACAAGCAATTCTTATGGTGTGAGTACAACGAGTTCATTGATTAATTTTTCAGGTAATTCAAATATTTTTGTGTATGGTAATTTTGGGGAAACTTATGGTATAAATGTTCAAAATAGTTCAAATAATGGTGCAAGCATTATTTTGGCAGGATCTGAGACCAAAATAAAAGTTTCAGGTGGAAATCGGGTATTCGGTGTGCGTTCTTCTGGTTCGCAATCTGAAATCAACTTCACCGGTAATGAAGCATCCGTCGAAGTTAAATCTGAACGTGGTCAAGCATATGGTCTTATTATTGAAAACGGAGGCTATGTAAATTTCGCTGGTAATATTGCAACTATTGAAGCGGAATCTAATACTAACAGTGCATATGGTGTTTCATCTGAAAACGGAAGCCACGCAAATTTTGCAGGTAATGCTGAAATAATTGCTTCTACTCACGGATCAGACCGTAATGCGTACGGCATACATATTGATTCAGGCAATGCCGCATTCGGCAAATCCTTAACTGTCTCTGCAATAGCAGAAAAAGCAAATTCGTACGGAATATTCACAGAGTCAAAATCGACGACAGCAGCAAGCAAAGAGGAAGGGTTATTCTCTGCTGCGGGTCCCACAGTCATCATCGTTGTCGCGGAATCTGCGGACTCGAGTAAGCCGAGGGAAGCTGCCGGTATTGTTGCCGACGGCGATCAGGCGAGTATGACTTTCGGAGATGCAGTTTTCATTCAAGCCGAATCGCAAAATAGCATAGCCGCCGGCGTCCGGTCTCAAAACGGAGGTCGTACAAATTTCGCAGGGGATGCTGTAATCATCTCTTCTGCACACGGATCCGGCAACGCGTACGGCGTGCAAATTGATGGTTCCGGTCATGCGACTTTTGGGAAATCCCTGATTATTAACATAGGCATAAAATAGTTGACAACCGGCTACGGTTATGTTATAATTGATAAATGAGTTATGAAGATAAAACCACCACAACCCTCGACGGCCGCAAGGCCACTCCTGAAGCCCAGCTCGAGCTT
>NZ_WEHX01000192.1 GCF_009183815.1 Sutterella seckii
ATTGAAGTCAACAAAAAAGTCCGTGAGTTTCACGGAATTTTTATTGGAAAACTCATTTCTAAAGAGCTTTCGTGAGGGCTTTCGACGACTTTTAGGATTCTATTCCCGGACTCAGTAAGTGCCCTGCTTCTCTATTGATCCACGACACAAGAAAGGCGTTTTCTATCGCTCATCCTCTTTCAGAAACGCAAAACGCCTCCGGGCGCCGCTCGGGACGCTTTGCGGAGGCGTTTGGCTGCGAAGAGGAAGGATTACTTCAGGTCGAACTTCTTGTCGAGCGTCTTCGTAAGATCAGCACGGAGCTTGTCGAGCTTCTCGGCATAATCCTTGTCGAGATTGCCCGGCGTACGGTCGTTGACGAAGCGGCCGAGCGTCTTCATGCCCCAGAAGCCGGCGGTGTCCTCGTCCATAACGCGGAAGGCGCCCAGATACTTGTCCCAGATCGGGTTGGAATTCTTGCCGATGCCGTCGCCGATGTCGCCGCGGCCCATGCCGAGCCAGCCCGCGTTCATGATAGTGAAGAAGGCCTTGCCCTTCAGGAGCCCTTCAAGGCCCTTGTCGGTGTCCCTGTACGCCCATTTCTTCTGGAACACGCGCTCCATGTAGCCCTTCGTGATGGCGTTGGGCGTGTCGTGCCAGTTCGGATAGGCAAAGATGATGTAGTCGGCTGCGTTCACATACTTCTGCTCGACCGCCACGTCGGCCGGCGTCTCTCCGAGGCCGTCCTTCGCCTGGAAGAAGGTTTCGCGCGTGATGACCGGATTGAAGCCGATGGCATAGAGGTCGCGGAGCTCGACTTCGCAGCCCTTGTCCATAAAGTGCTTCATCGCCGTGTTGACGAGATCCCATTCAACGGATTCGTGGCGCGGATCGCCGACGACAAAGAGAATGCGCTTCGCCTTCGAGTCGCCGGCGGTGAAGCCGTTGGGCTTCACGGTCTGGCGGAGATTCTGCGGAACAACGGAAGCCGACGTAATGGCGTCGACATTTCCGATCGTCTGAGCGGCGTCGGATGCCTTCTTGGTTGCGCCCGACATGCCGTCCGGAGCGGCAAAAACGAGGGGAGACAGCGCAGCAAGAACCAAGCCCGTAAGGAGAGTCTTCTTCATTTTCAGGGAAGGTCTGAGCAAGTGCCAATTTTTATGACTGCAACCGGAAAATCCGGACCAAACACATAAATTCGGTTGTTTACAGTCTAAAAATTGGCAGTTT
>NZ_WEHX01000193.1 GCF_009183815.1 Sutterella seckii
AACTAACCTTTAGATTTCAGTTAGTTGCCTTAAATCAAAACTAAGCCGGGATATGAATTTCTTTCAGACTCTGTTAACGGATTCCTGGGAATTCACGAAATTTTGAAAAGAGGTATTTTCTGAAAATGAAAGTCGGCGCAAAAACACCCTCCATTGAGTCCATCAGGCTCCTTCATACGCTCTGTCAGACGGAAAATCTGGCAGATGCGGCCGAGCGCCTGGGACTTTCGCTTCCCACTGCAAGCCGCATGCTCTCGCAGCTGCGCGAAGTCTTTGAAGACCGCCTCTTCACGCGCTTTCCCGGAGGACTCGTTCCCACGAGAAAAGCAAAGCTCCTCATGACGCGCACGGAAGCGGTGCTCGAAACCTACGATGCGCTTCTCGCGCCGCAGACATTCGATCCCGCCCGGATCGTCCGGGACATCCGCATCGGATGCGCCGACAATGCGCCTTTCTCAGTCTTTCCCAACTTTGCCAGGGAGCTTCTCGCTCAGGCGCCGGGCGTCATGATTTCCTACCTGCCGCTCTCGGATGATCGCTTTTCGCTTCTCTCCTCCGGAGAAATCGACTTTGCGGTCTCCCCCGTCATGACGCTCCCCCCCGGATTTCATGCGATCGAGCTCGCAGATACGGATTACGTCCTCACCGGAAGAAAAGATCATCCGCTGGCGCGCAAAGCTCAGAAGAACGCCGTTTCCACTGCCGATGTCCTCAGGCACGCCTTTGCCGATGTTTGCTATCACCCTCGTCCGGGGGCATCCTGGACGTCGCTCCGCGAAAGCGTTTTCCCGGCATGGACTGAGGGACGTTCCTCCATGAGAACCACGCAGTTTCTCTCGCTCATTCCTACCGTGGCGGAAAGCGACCTGCTGATGGTGCTCCCGCGGCGTACGGCCGAATACATGGAAAAAGGCGGCGACATCGTCATCATCCGGACTGAGGAGAAAAGCATTCGCCACAAGCCTCAGCTCATCTGGCACCACCGCGCAAACGACGACCTTGAGCTCCAGTGGGTGCGCTCGATCCTGCTTTCCTGCGCAAAGCGTGCGAACCCCTAGCTGACGCTCCCCGAAACTCATAACGCGCTCGGGTGATTAAGCACCGTTCCCATCGGTAAGAGCGTCGGCCTCAACCCCGCAGTGTTGACGACGCTCTTTAAAAATCT
>NZ_WEHX01000194.1 GCF_009183815.1 Sutterella seckii
GCGCACGAAGCGCAAGTCATTTTTGTGGTTATTTCAGGCAACCGTTGCCGTTTTTAAGCTACCTCTGGGTAGGGAGTAGAAAAACGCTGGAAGTTGACGATTGAAGCCAGAGGTCATCGAGTCCAATGAAATTGATGTAACTCCCGTGATAAAGGTTCTCTTCACAAATCCGCGGGAGGCGTAGTTTTTTATACAAGCGTAGAAAGTCTTGAGAAAACCTTCGGCTCCGGTCATTGCGCGAAATTGCTCCGGATCCTTCGAAAGGATTTCTTGGGCAAACTGGTCATATTCGTCAATGATCAGGTATAGGCCTTCGTCTAGCTTTCTTTGCGCAAGGCGAAAAAAACTCATCAGCAACGCAGCCGGCGATGACCAAGATTCATCCAGCAACTCCTGCATCTGAGAATCTTCAGGAAGATATCGTTTGACAAAATCTTCAAGCCCCGTCAAAACATTAATAACGAAATTATTAACTAGTCTATCTCCGCCATCTATGCCGGAAAAGTCTAGTTTGAGAACGAGAAACTTGCTAGCCCATGGCGTCGGATGATCTCCAACCCATGTTCCTGAGAATCTTTCATCAAAATCTCCCGCAGCTGCCTTGTCGTAATACGCCATCAGCATATTTGCAAAAAGAGATTTTCCAAAGCGGCGAGGACGAACAATGAACGGGAAACGAGTTCCACACTGCTCTAGTACCTGAATAAAATGGGTCTTATCAACATACGCGTAACCAGCTTCGCGAAGGTAGGCAAACGAAGGCTCTCCATAAGGAACCTGCTTGAGCTCTTGCTGCATGATCTTGAACACCGATCTCTCATAAAGTACATATTGGGATTCTAGCTTCGAGAGCTTTTCAATCTCTGCCTCTATGTCGTCATGGGCGTGATGACATCCCGAGCGATTTCTCTCATGATTGACTTAAAAAAACACACTTCAACAAGGCTTCGTCGAGTGTTTGCGCAGGGTGTGCCCTGAAGAGACGGTAAAGCGTTGAGAGAGAGCACCAGTACTCCTTGTTTTTATCGAGCAGCTTGTAGAAGGCCTGCGTCAGACTCAGATCCCGCACATCGGCTTTGCAGAAGCGATCTACGATCTGCTCACGCAGGTCCTCAGGGATTTGCCGCGGGCTCGTAAAGTTGCTGCGGTCGAGCCGG
>NZ_WEHX01000195.1 GCF_009183815.1 Sutterella seckii
TGCGGGAGTAGCTCAGTTGGTAGAGCGCAACCTTGCCAAGGTTGAGGTCGCGAGTTCGAGACTCGTCTCCCGCTCCAGACTTAAAGAGAGGGGAACGGAAGTTCCCCTTTTTTTATAGGCATAGGGAATTGCCGGAGTGACGAAATTGGTAGACGTAGCGGACTTAAAATCCGCCGCCCGCTTCAGGGCGTACGGGTTCGATTCCCGTCTCCGGCACCACCTGCCTATCTCATCTCGATTTATCGTGCTGTATTTTCGTTGATTTTCCTGAATAAACGGACAGATAACACTCTTTAGACCGTCCCTCATAGCAGCAGGAAATACCCTTAAGCGCGGAAATGTCAAGTAGTATTTCAGGTAGTTTTTTTGAGCCCAACTGAGATGCCCAAAATACTACTTGAAAGGGGCTCTACGGGGATTTTGATGGGAAAGCAAGGTTGAAGCCGCCTCGCTGATTTAAATCGGGCACGCTATGCGTTATCCAATCGTTATTGAGCCGGGCGACGAAAAGACTGCATATGGGGTCATAGTACCCGACCTTCCCGGATGCTTCTCCGCCGGAGACACTCTCGACGAGGCTTTCGATAGGGCCAGGGAGGCTATCGAAGGATGGATTGAATGCACTGTCGATGAAGGACAGGACATCCCCAAGCCTTCCGCTATGGAAGCTATCCGCAAAAATCCTGCATTCAATGGCTGGATCTTCGGAGCCGTTGACGTGGAACTCTCAAAGATTTCGGAATAGACAGCATAAAAAACTAAGGGCTTCTCTGCGGAGAGGCCTTTTTCATTTTGAGGCCTCTATAACACAGAGACGCTGAACACGTCGAAGATCGGGAAGTCCGACTTTCTTCAAATGTCCGTGCATGGGCGCGAAGGTGATCCCGGTAGGGTTTGTCTCGGCTGAAGATTGCCGGTATTGTCTGCACGCAGCGGTTCATTGAAGACTCAGAAAATTCATGTTGAGCTGACCGAGCTAAAGGCAATTGGCTGGTACAGGATTAAATTTGCATCTCACTCTTGACAAAGTTATTTTTTCGCGTACAATACGCATACTTCGCTGAACGCGTTGCGGGAGTAGCTCAGTTGGTAGAGCGCAACCTTGCCAAGGTTGAGGTCGCGAGTTCGAGACTCGTCTCCCGCTCCA
>NZ_WEHX01000196.1 GCF_009183815.1 Sutterella seckii
CGCTACGACGTTGTCTTTGAACTCCTGCGAATATCGCATGTTTTGCCACTCCATGAAAGGTTGAAGGGGTGGCGAAAGTTAGTATGACATCTAATGCCTGAGCGCGTCCGTCGCATCACGTACAAATTGGATTGCAAATACCTATCTTTAGGTATGCAAGGCCGGCAATGCTGTTAGTCATTATTGCTCGCACACTTATCGATAAGAATCCCGTGCAGCTGAGGTTCGATTTTGCCTTGTGGACGGCCAGGGCAGTGCAATAGCTCATCTACAGAGAGTTCGGCAGACAGCTTTCTGCCGGTTTGGGCGGCTCGGAAGGAATGTCCGTCGCCTCGAGCTTCATGATGACGGGCCTCAGGCCGTCATTGCAGGAGACGATCGCGACGCCGGGCTTCCGGATCCAGTCGCCGTAGTAGAAGAGGTTTTCGCCCGTACCATGCGCGAGCGCGAAGACGTACTGGTAGATCGCCTTCCAGGCTTCGTCGCAGAAGCCTTCTGGCTTCGCATAGTCGGCGTAATAAACCTCTCCGGCCTTCATCAGCGGACAAGGTCCGAGACCGATCATGCCGAACTCTTTGGCGAGTTCAGAGTCGAACGTCGTTTTGAGGATTGTGATTCTCACTTTTTTCATTTTTGGGGTCTCCATCATGTAAAAATGAAAGCCATGCTGCTTCCAAGATTTTTCTTTTCACAGGATTTCGCGCCGTTCCGGCCTTTCCTTCTCGGGCTCGCCCCGCGCGTGAGGCGTTTTCGACGCGGAGAATTTCTCTGGCGTCCGGGCGAACCCTTCAGCGCTGTTTTCTATATTGATTCCGGGCTCGTTCGCTCCGCCGTCGAAGGGAAGCGCGACCGGCGAACCAACTCGTGGCATGGGCCCGGGACCATGTATCCGGTCGTGCATTCCGAACCCTTCGCGCTTGAAAGTTCAATTACGGCTGAAGCCGTCACCGATGTCGGAGCGCTTGAATTCACGAACGACGCGGTCCTCTCGGCCATTCGCCGGAACCCTGACTTCGCGGTTGCTACCATCGACTTTTACTCCAGATACGTTATTAACAAAGGTATTTAATAGTTGACGGATGGTGCTGTGTGGCGCTTGGGGTCAGGCCGCCTGTGCATAGAGGGTACTCTCATTCGTAAAACAGG
>NZ_WEHX01000197.1 GCF_009183815.1 Sutterella seckii
GGCAGGCGAGTTCGATTTCCGTACGAATGACGGCGGCAATGAAGCAGATGGCAAGCTTTGCCTCAATGCGCTGATCGTCATGCACGCGCGTTACGTCCGTTCCCAGCTGAGATTTCAGCGCGCTGAACTGCTTTTCGGAGATGTCGCGGTAGTCATAGATCTCACTGATCTTCTCTGCGGGCAGATCTTCAGAAGAGGCGATGGCATTAAAGCCATGGCGGTCAATAGATTCCTGAAGCCGTTCAGCGCAGAGCTCTACAGCGGGAGCATCCTCGGTTCCCGTCAGCTTCAGATAGGGTTTCATGTCGGAAGCAATTCTGAGCTTGCTGAGTGTCTTCCCGCCAAGGATCTGAGCCTTGATTTCCTGCCGGATCTTCAGCACCCGGGCAATGTCGTCCACGGACTTTCTGCATCCTCGAATGCCGTCGAAGAATAAGCCGACGCAGGCTTCCTCAGTGCCGCTCGCGAATACACGGGTTCTTTCCTCGACGCCGAAAATGCCCTTGTCGTTTATAACGTGAGCGACCTTCCAGCGGATCGTTTCCGCGTATTTCTCCAGCATGGTCTTGTAGGCCAGCGCGGAAGACTTCAGCCTGACGACGTAGCGGTATCCGAGCTCCCGAATAAGTCGCATAACGCCTTCATCAGCAAAGCCTCGATCGAGAATGACGCCTTCAACTTCGATGCCGGCAGCGGCAAGAAAGCGAATCATCTTCTCAAAAGCCTTGGCATCGACTTTGCCGCCGTTGTTGAGGAACCAGGTGACGGGGCGCCCATCCTTCGAGCTGACGGCCCACATGTAGCTGTAGATATTTACTGCCTTATGCGACTTTGAATTGCCGGGTTCGGCAACACGGCTTTCCGAGATCGTGCAGTCGTTGTTTGAGCCATCGATGCAGAGCCAGACTTTCGTGCCTCCCTGCACTGCGAAGCGCTTGAGCCAGTCCATCCGAAACTGGTGGATGATGTCTGCACTCAATTGATTTTCAAAGAAATCGGAATACCAGCTGTCGCTCCGAAGCGAATCGGAAAAGAGCAGCTGCTGAGCCATCTCGTCCTTCATCAGATCTGTTGAATCAGCTCT
>NZ_WEHX01000198.1 GCF_009183815.1 Sutterella seckii
ATCAGCGCCAGTTACACTACAGTTCTTTTGTTATCGTAATTGTCCTGTTTTTCGTTTAAAAACAACAGTTTTCGTTCCCACTGTAGATCAAAAAAATGTGCCCGCGAGTTCACCACAACTCCGGGCACGCGGATCTCAATTTTCCATGAGAAATCACCATGAATAATACCATCTCCGACATCGATACTGATCTGACCGCTGTTTCCGAAGTTGAAGGCAATGCTGTTCAGGCCGAAGCCCAGCCCGCTCAAAACGAGAGCGACGAAACCTACGCCCAGGCAGTGCAGGAGAAGCTCGCTCTTGCTCGCAGCAGAGCCAATTGCCGCTACATCGGCATCGACCTCCACAGCAACAACATCTGGCTCTCGGTCATCGTCAACGAACAGCGTCCTTCCGGCCCCGTCGGCAAGGTCATCTTCTCCAGATCCATCGGCACGCAGCGAGTCGACGGCACCTTGCCGGAAGACCTGATAAAGCCTGTGCTTGAGCGATTCTGCAAGGATCAGCCGCACATCGCCTGCGTCGAAGCGACCTACAACTGGTACTGGCTTGCGGACCTCTTCGAAAAGAACGGCTGGAACCTGGTGCTCGCTGATCCGAGCACCGTCAGCGAAGCTAAAACCAAGGCCGCCGACGACCGCAAGGATGCCGAATACCTTGCCGATCGCCTGCGCTACAACGCTCTTCGCTATACCGTCATCATGCCCAAGCAGCTCCGTGAAATCCGGGACCTTGTCCGAACCCGGGGAACTGCCGTTGAGCAGAGGGCTCGTGAGAAGATCATCGTCATCAACAAGCTGACGAACCTCATTGGCAGGAAAATCACGGGGAAAGAACTCAAGGAGCTCATCAAGGAACACGCTGAATTCGGCACGCAAGCTCCAATGCTCCTCAATTGGGGGCTGACGGAGGAAGTGCGATGCATACTATTAACAAAGGTATTTAATAGTTGACGGATGGTGCTGTGTGGCGCTTGGGGTCAGGCCGCCTGTGCATAGAGGGTACTCTCATTCGTAAAACAGGCGC
>NZ_WEHX01000019.1 GCF_009183815.1 Sutterella seckii
AATCAAATCGAAGCGCGTCAAGGATTCAACAAGGATGGCGACGGACTGGATACGATCAAGCTTCTGGTCCTGTACTCAGTTGAGAATCGAGAGCCTGTAGCTTTCAGCAAGCAGCCGGGAAACATTCCTGACAAGATCTCGCTGGCAAATTCTCTCCGGCAGCTTGAGGTGCTAGGCCTCTCTGCACCGGTCATCGTGGCTGACAACGGCTTTTACTGTCAGGCCAACATGACTTACCTCGCGCGCGAGCACGTGAAGTTCCTGATGCTCGCCAACAGCACCGACAAATGGGTTCGTGAAGAAATTGATGCTGTTCGCGAAGAGATCGGCGCTTTCGAAAATTCCTGTCCGTTTGATGTCGGTATCAATGCCGTCATGCGTCGTCGCCAGCACGACTTCAGCATCGTTCGTCAGCGCACGCGCGGCAACTACGAAGCAGGGCAGACTGAAACGTTCACCCGGCGATTGTATGTTCATGTTTGCTACAAGCCGGAAGCCGCTCCGATTCAAGAACGACGTCTCAAGGAGAGCCTTTTTTCAATCAAGAAAGATTTGGAAGATGGCGTTGAAGAATTCCGACCTGCCGCCCAGAAGCTGATCGACAACTTCCTCATCGTGAAGCGCATAAGCAAAGGCGTCAAGGTTTCCTTCAAGAATGAAAAGATCGAAGAAGCCAAGCGATACTGGGGTTTCTTTGTCCTCGTGAGCAACGAAATTCGCGATCCCTTTGAAGCTCTGAAGGCGTACCGCTCCCGCGAAAAGATTGAAGAGTTGTTCGCGACCTACAAGGAAAGCTTCGACGGACGCAAGCCTAGAACGTGGTATCCGGAAAACCTTTACGGCAGACAATTCGCACAATTCGTCGGGCTGGGCTATCACTGCTTCCTGACGAAGAGAATTCAGGATGTGAAAAAGGTGCTCGCCCAAAAGAGCGCCGAAAAGAAAACAAAGGAAGAGTTGAATCTCGAAGAAAAGCTGCTTGCTTGGCTCGATCAGCACTCACTGATTCAAATTCTTGATTGGTTCCGTTGCGTCGACTACGTCGCCGCGACGGGTAATGACAGTGCATCCAAATGGACCACGGAAACAACCAAACGCGATCAGCTATTCCTCAAGCTGTTGGGGGTCAATTGAATCGTGGCCGCATTAGACGACTTTTAGGATGAATAGAGAAACGGCCGACAGTGAGGATCACCAATCGGCCGGTTTACAGACCCAGAATATCTTTGGGGAGATGTCGGAGTCTTTGAGGCGCGTCGAAGATTCCTCAAATCCGCACTTCGGCGGTACTTTCCCATACAGCCATGACGCAGGCCCGATAAAGCCGAAGCCCTGCCGGAAGCGACGCTCAGTGGCTTCCCGACGGTTCTGATCATACGCAGGGAGCCGTTCGGTCTCCCTGCACCAGGCATTTCAAAAACTCCGTCGCCCTAAGGTTTTCGATCTGTTTTCGTCCTTCAAAGCAGCTTTCCCGGATCCGATCAGCAGATTCTCGGAAGCTGCTCGCCCGTGAGCCAGTCGACCATGCGCCGGCCGCCCATCAGGGTCACCATCTCAACGAATCCGGGATTCTCCGCCGTCACTTCGCCGATGATCGCGGCTCCCGTCCCATGCGGGTCGCTCCGGATGGCGGAGAGCGCTGCGTCCGCTTCGGCTTCCGGGACGATTGCAATGAGGCGTCCTTCGCAGGCGGAATAAAGGGGATCGAGCCCCAGGAATTCGCAGGCGGCGCGGACTTCGTCCTTGACCGGAATTTGGGCTTCATGAAGCGTGATGCCGACGCCGCTCTCGGCGGCAATTTCGTTCAAAGTCGTCCCGAGCCCGCCGCGGGTGGGGTCGCGAAGGACGTGCGCACCGGGCGCGGCGGCGAGAAGGCGCTCGACCATTTTCCCGAGCGGCGCGCAGTCGGACTTGAGGTCCGTGCCGAAAGTCATGTCCTCGCGCAGACTCATCACGGTCATGCCGTGGTCGCCGATCGAGCCCGAAACGATCACGCGGTCGCCGGGACGCGCCTGGGAGCCGGAAATCATGTGGTCGGCGAGCCGCTCGCCGATGCCGGTGGTGGCGATGTAGACCCCGTCGCCGTGGCCCTTCTCAACCACCTTGGTGTCGCCCGTCACGACGGCAACGCCCGCTTCCCTTGCGGTCTCGGCCATGGACTGAACGATCTTTTCGAGGTCCCGGAGCGGAAAGCCTTCCTCAAGAATGAAGGCCGCGGAGAGCCAGAGGGGCTTCGCGCCGCACATGGCAACGTCGTTCACGGTGCCTGTGACGGCAAGGCGACCGATGTCGCCGCCCGGGAAGAAGAGGGGCTTCACGACGTGCGCGTCGCAGGAGACGGCAACCGGGCGCGTGATCGGGGGCATCACTGCCCCGTCGTGCCCCTGGTCGAGCCATTCGTTCGTGAGGTGCTTCGCAAAGAGTTCGCCGATCAGCTGCGCCGAAGCTCTGCCGCCCGAGCCGTGCGTCATTTCGACGGCGCCGCGGAGAATGTCGAGCCTGCGGCCGGAGCTTGCGCGTTCGCGCTTGAGATTATTTTCCGTCATGTTCTTTTCCTTTCCTGCCGTAATGAATCTTCGGAACTTTTGTGCCGGATCTTCAGGACCGCGCTCGTCCGTAGCTGTAGGCCGCGGCGCAGGCTCCTTCAGAGGACACCATGCAGGCCCCGATCGGGTGAGCGGGCGTGCAGGCCTTCCCGAAGAGGAGGCACTGCCGCGGCTCCTTTTCGCCTCTCAGAATGGCGCCGCATTCGCAGGCCTTGTTGTCGGGGACGACGAGTTCAGGCATCACGAAGCGCTTTTCAGCATCGAATTCCGCAAATTCCGGGCGGATGCGGAGCGCTGAGTTGGGAACCGTGCCGAGACCGCGCCACTCGAAAGTCGGACGCCGCTCGAAAACCTCATCCATGAGCTCGATCGCCTTGACGTTCCCTTCCGCCGTCACCGCGCGCGTGAATTCGTTTTCGACTTCCGCGCGGCCTTCGTTCACCTGGCGGATGAGCATCAGAATCGAGAGGAGCATGTCGAGGGGCTCGAAGCCGCAGACGACGACAGGCATCTTCCACTTTTCGCTGAAGTGCCGGTAGGGGTTGGAGCCGATCACGGTCGAGACGTGCGCGGGGCCGACCAGGCCATTGAGCTTGGGCGCATCAGGCCGCTGCGGGACCGTGAGGAGAATGTGCTCCATCGCGGCGGGGGTGAGCACGTGGTTGCAGAAGACGGAGAAGTTTTTCAATCCGAGGCGCTTCGCGGCGAGAATCGCCGCTGCCGTCGGCGGGGTCGTCGTCTCAAAGCCGATCGCAAAGAAGACCACCTCGCGGTCGGGATTTTCGCGGGCGGCCTTCACGGCATCCATCGGGGAATAGATCATGCGGATGTCGGCGCCCTCGGCGCGGCATCGGAAGAAGCTCCGGCCCTTCGAAGCCGGCACTCTCATCGTGTCGGCGTAGGTGCAGAGAATCACCTTTTCCTTGAGGGCGAGATTCATCGCCATGTCGATGCGGCCGATCGGCATCACGCAGACCGGGCACCCGGGACCGTGAATCATGCGGACGTTGGGCGGAAGAAGGTCCGTGAGGCCCCAGCGCGAGAGCACGTGCGTGTGGCCGCCGCAGAATTCCATGAAGCGGTAGTCGCGGGCGGCGTCGGCCTCCTCGCGGATTCTTTGAGCGAGCTTCTGCGCCTCGTCGCCGCGGCGGTATTCATCGACGTACTTCATGGCCGCGCTCCGCCCGACGTAATCGTCATGCCTTCGCGAAGCTCGCCTGCGCTTTCCAGAATGCGCAGCGTCTCCTCGGCTTCCTTCGCGTCGATGCGGTTGAGCGCGAACCCGACATGCACGATCACCCAGTCGCCCGGGACCGGATGGTCGATCAGGGAAACGTCGACGGGCTTTTCAATGCCGCCGATCGATGCCATCGCATCGGAGCCGTTCGGGGAAACGGAGAGAATTTCTGCAGGAACTGCAAGACACATAGAATCAGACTCCAGCGTGATCCCGGATAAAGGGATAGCTTGACATGCCGCGGGCGAGGGCAAGGCGCGCAAGATGCGCCTGACCGAGGGCAAGCCCTCCGTCGCCCGGAGGCACGATATGGGGAATTCGGGGTTCGATGCCGGCATCCCGAAGCATCTTCGGGATGCGCGACGAGAGGACGCGGTTAAGCATGCAGCCGCCCGTCAGCATGACGGGGCCGTCGATGCCGGATCGTTCGCGCCCGTCGATGATCCAGCGGGCGATGCCATCGGCCGCGGTGACTTCAAAGAGGGCGGCGAGCTTCGCGGCGGTCTCTTTCGACGGGTCGGCAAGCCGGGCTTCCGCGATATGCCGCATGAGCGGGAGGAACGACAGCACGCCTTTCTCAATCGAAAAGCCTCCTTCAAGGGGAGCGGCTTCATCGATGTGAGGCGCCGCGATGCTCTCGAGCCGCATGGCGGCCGTCGCCTCGTCCCGCATCGTGAAGACGAGTCCGAGAATGGCGGCCGCGCCGTCGAACCAACGTCCGAGCGCGCTCGTGCGGGCGGTTCTCGGCGAATGAATGAGCTTCGGGATTTCGCGAAGCATCATTTCCGGAATGGCGGGAAGATCCCCGCGCAGGGCGTGAAGGAGCTCGAACCTCGCGTCCTCAAGCCCAAGTTCAGCGAGAATGGCGGCGCCCATGCGCCAGGGTTCCCGGGCTGCGCGGTCGCCTCCCGGGAGGGCCAGAGAGTGGAGTGTCCCGAATCGCTCGAACCCGTCGGGGCCGACCGCAAGGAGCTCTCCGCCCCAGACTTTGCCGTCGCTTCCAAGCCCCACGCCGTCGAGCGCGGCGCCGAGCGTCCGTTCGTTTCTTCCCGCTTCAGCCATGGCGGCGCCCACGTGGGCGGCATGGTGCTGAATGCGAATCAGGGGCTTCTGCTTTTCCTCGGCGAGCTTTTGCGCGAGCTCGCCCGAGAAGAAGTCGGGGTGGAGGTCGGAGGCGAAGGCGCCGGGCTCGACATCGAGGAGCGAGCGGATGTGCTCGAGCGCCGCTTCGAGCGCGAGGCAGTTCGATACCCGGTCGAGGTCGCCGATATGCTGCGTGAGAAAGAGTTCGCGCCCGCGCGTCATGGCGGCCGTGTTCTTGAGGTAGGACCCCGTCGCCGCCACGTCGGGCGCGCCCTTCACCCCCGGAATGCGGATAGCTTCGGGCGTCACGCCTCTCGCGCGGCGCACCCAGACAGGGCCGGATTCGGTCGAGCGCACGACTGAATCGTCGCAGCGGATGAGGATTTCGCGGTTGTGAAGGAGGAGCACGTCGGCGATGGAGGAGAGCCTCTTCCTAGCCTCGTCGTTTCCGATCACAAGCGGCTCCCCGCCCGGATTGGCGCTCGTCATGACGAGATAGAGGTCGTGAGGTTCTTCCATCCAGGCCGTTCCTTCGGGTTCTCCGAGGAGCGCATGGAAGAGGAGCGCATGGAGCGGCGTGTAGGGAAGCATCACGCCGATTTCGGAGAGCTCGTCCGCAATGCCGGGAAAGGCTTCCGATTCGACGATCTCAGGCTTCTTTCTGAGAAGCACAATCGGGTGAGCCGTGCCCGTGAGGAGCTTCTCCTCAGCGGCGTCGACCAGGGCAATGCGCTTGGCGGAGTCGACCCCCGCGCACATGACGGCCAAGGGCTTCTCGTTCCTGCCCTTCCTGTCGCGCAGGCGCTTCACGGCCTTTGCGTTCGAGGCGTCGCAGACGAGATGGAAGCCCCCGATCCCCTTCACCGCAGCAATGCCGCCCTCGCGGATGACGCGCGCCGTTTCCCGGATCGGGTCGCCGGGGACCGGAGCGCCGTCCGCGCGGATCAGCTCGAGCTGCGGGCCGCAGACGGGGCAGGCGTTGGGCTGCGCATGAAAGCGCCGGTCGCCCGGGTCTTCGTACTCCGCGAGGCAGGCAGGGCACATCGGGAAAACCGACATCGAGGTCTGCGGGCGGTCGTAGGGGAGCCTGCGGGTGATCGTGAAGCGCGGCCCGCAGTGCGTGCAGTTCGTGAAGGCGTAGCGGAAGCGCCGGTTTTGCGGGTCGAAGATGTCCGCGAGGCACTCTGGGCACGTCGCCGCATCGGGCGTGATCATCGTGGTAACGGCCCCTTCGGCGCGGGACGGCGTAATCACGAACCGGTCGACCCCGCGAACGGGAGCGGGCTTCATGTCGATCGAGTCGATCCGGGCGAGCGGGGGCTTTCCGCGGCGGAGTTCGTCAGGGAAGGCGTCGAGCGCCTTCGGGTCGCCCTCGAGAAAAATCCCGACGCCCTCGGGGTCGTTGAAGACCTCGCCGGCAAGGTTGAGCGCCGCGGCGATGCGCCAGACGGTGGGGCGAAAGCCCACGCCCTGGACGAGCCCTTCGACGCGCACGAGACGCGCTTCTCTTGCCATCATCCGCTCTCCCTTAATGAACTTGAACTTGTCGGAAGGCCCTTAAAGGCTCGCAAGAACGAGCTGGGCTTTGAGCCATGCGCACCACTTGTCGATCCCTTCGCCCGTCGTCGCCGACACCCGGAGCACCTTCGCCTTCGGATTGACGCGAAGGACGTTGGCTTCGGCCTTGTCGGCATCAAAGGGGACGTAGGGGAGAAGATCGATCTTGTTCATGAGGACGAGCGACGACGCGCGGAACATGTCCGGGTACTTGAGGGGCTTGTCCTCGCCTTCCGTGACGGAAAGCACCGCGACCTTGTGCGCTTCGCCGAGATCAAATTCAGCCGGGCAGACGAGGTTGCCGACATTCTCGATGAAGAGAATGGAGTTCTCCTGGGGCTTGATCGCCTCGATCGCGCGCTTCACCATCTGAGCGTCAAGGTGACAGCCTTTCCCCGTATTGATCTGGAGCGCCCGGACGCCGGTGGCGCGGATTCTTGCCGCGTCGTTCGTCGTTTCCTGGTCGCCTTCAATGACGGCCGAAGGGATGTCCGTGAGGGTCCTCAGGGTCTTGGTCAGCAATTCCGTCTTTCCCGACCCGGGGCTCGAGACGAGGTTGAGGGCGAGGACGTGGCTGGCGGCAAGACGCGCGCGGTTTTCGGCCGCGATGGCGTCGTTTCTCGCGAGGATGTCTTCTTCCACGGCGATCGCGCGTCCCGCGGGCATGTCGTGGTCGTGCGAATGCGCGGGATGCGCATGGTCGTGGGAATGACCGTGATCGTGATCATGCTCATGGGCATGGGCATGTTCATGCTCGTGGTCGTGGACCGTCAGGGTGATGTTCCCGTCGGCGTCCCGGACTTCATGCATATGGGGACCCGAATGGCCGCAGCCGCAGGTAGTGCACATTTCTTTCTTCCTTCCTCCGCTTTAGGGAGCGAAAACTTTTTTTAATGGGGTTCTTTTGTTTGTTCTGCAGGGTCCGGGAAGCCTCAGGGACAATCAGCCGTCCGAAGCCTCGAGGATGTCGACCACCTTCATTTCCGTGCCGCCGGTGGCGGCGAGCCGGTAGCCGCCGCACTCGGGGCAGGGGTCGCCGTAGCGCTTCAAGGGCACTGTTTTCTCGCAGGCGAGGCACCAGGCCTCGCCCCGCGGGCGCTCGATCTCAAGCGCCGCGTTTTCCGCGGGGCCGCCCTTCCTCACCGAGGTCCAGGCAAATTCGAGGCTCGGAATGTCGACGCCGGCAAGCTCTCCGATCGAGACCCGCACGGCCTTCACGCGCTTCACATCGTTTGCGCGCGCGGTGCGTTCGACGATTTCGAGAATTCCTTCGGCGATGGAGAGTTCATGCATGGCTTCGATTCAGATTTGCTTCGTCTGGCGCCGTTCCATGCAAAGACGGTGGGCACGCAGGCGTCAAGTCCGAAGAGCGCCCGTTCGACCGCGTTTTCAAGCTTCGCGCGGTCGTCCATGTCGTCCTTCGGGTAGAGAAAGGCTTTCGCAGCAAGCGATGCCATGCGCTGGCCGGCACCGTTGGGCGAAAACTGCCACTCGGTGGGCGAGGTGATTCTGAGGGTCTGAAGTTCTCCCGAAGGGATGAGCTTCACGGCATGCATCAGAAGGCCCCGCGCCGTTTCAACGAAGCTTATCCCGATGCCCGCTTCAGGGCCATAGGTCCAGAGAACGTTTCTGCCGTCCTCTTCGGAGGTGGAAAGTGGCGCGGATTCTCCTTCTTTCGGCATAGCCCGATCGATGAGCCCTGCGGAAAGATCGAGGAGCGCCTTAGCGCGCGCGAAGAAGCACGCGGTTTCAACAATCCTTGCGCCCGTGAGCGCCGCAGGGGAAATGCCTTCCGAAATCAGAAGATCCCGCACGGCAGGGTTGTTACGCATGCGCGACAACGCACCGGTGAGCCTCGGCGCGCCCTGCCAGAAGGGAGCCATGTCGAAGCCCGAATCGTTCAGAAGCCGGTAGGCAATCTCTTCGGCAAAGTCTGGCGTCATGATTTCGCTTCTTTCGGGCAGAAACTGAACGTCGGCTTCCGGTGGACGAGGCTCGGCAAGCAGGGAGAGGAGCAGATGCGCGGCAGGAATCGTGCCGGCATGACTTTCGGCCCATCCGCGAAGGTCGAACCTGCGATCATGGAGATTCTTCAGGAATTCTTCCGGCTCCATCCCGAAGAGAAGCCGCGAGGCGGCGGTCCGGGCTTCCGCGAGGAGGGCAGAAAGCGCATCGAGGAGCCTCTGAAAAAGCGCCGGATCAGGACCCTCTTCAGAATGCGGGTCGAGCCTCACGAGAAGCTGCGCAATGAGGGCGAGCCTCGCGCGGAGCGCTCCGATCTGACGGTGCTCCTCTTTTCCAAGAATGGGCGTGAGCGGCAGGGGCGGGCGCCCCTCCTGAGGGGCGGCGAAGCCCCCGAGGAGCGCGGTCCTGGCTTCGAGCTTTTCGCTCTCGCAGACGAGAACGCGCAGATTCTCAACGATCGCTTCCGCCGTGACGGCAGTCTCGGGGAGGCGCGCGAAGGCGCTCCCGCGCTTTTCGCTCGGGCGCCGCGGGCGGCAAGGAGCGCGCTGTCGAAGGCCGTCAGGTGCGCGATGGGGCAGAGGCCGTAGAGGAGCGTAATGAGGCGCCGTGCGTTTGCGCGGTGCTCCGGAGACGCAAGCATCCGGGCGATGCCGTTCGTGCGCGTTGAAGACACGCAGACGGAGGCTTTGCCGCAGGGCTTCGGGAGCACGTGGATGTGGATGGCGGCTTCATCAGGAGCGGTCATGGCTTCGTCCTCCCTTCTGCGGATTGAGCCGCATCAGCCTGGGGCTCAAGGGCGGGAGCGGCTGCATCCGGCGCCTTCGCTTCCGTCGGAAGTTCCCCGGCGCGCGCGGCTTCGAGGTGATGCTTCTCAGGCGCTTCCGCCTTCTTTTCAACCCAGCGGCGGCCGCGGCCGAAGAAGTCGCGGCGGGAGAACTTCTCGTTTTCGTCGATCTTCTTTGGTTCGGGCCTGGGCGTGAGCGCCGGGGTCTCAAGATAATTCTTCGGGGGCTCGACCTTGATCGGAATCACGCGCCGCAGCGTCCCGTCCGCAGCGGGCGGAGCCCACGCGGTCGCATCCTCGTCGTCCTCCGGGATGGAGGATGTCGTAAGCATGGTTTTGAGCGCCACGCGGGCGAATTCGTCCGCGGTTTCCTGGTCGGCCATGTCGAGGACCGGACTCTTGAGCGGGAGCGAGAGAAAGCGCCCGAGGATCGGATCCTCGACCGAAATGAAGGGAAAGTCCCCCGCGGGGAGTTCGATCAATCGAACCTTTCCGACGGGCACCTCGACCCAGGATTCGGCGACCCCGCAGACATAGACCGCGGCGATCGACCACGGCGTCACCATGACGCCGATCCAGTCGTTGCCCCAGCGGCGGAAGTCGACCGCACGGACGTCAATCTTCGGATTGACGATGGGCAGTCCCGCCATGCGCTCGCGCGCAATGCGGCGCATGCCTTCCTCGAAGAAGACGGTCGGCGACTCAGCAAAAGAAGCCCGGGGTTTGGGATCCATGAATGCTCCTGAAACGGAAAGGCGCGGGCTCTCTAGGAGAGTGGGTGAGGTGACTGAAATTATTCATATCAATGGAAAATTTCGCACCGAATCTTTGTTTACAATCAATGAGGACGCGCTTTTCCGACGAGTATAGAAAGAGCTTGCGCGAAGCGGTATCCGTCAAAGGAAGGGGAGCCGCTAGTGCTTTCGGGCGAGACCTTCCCGACGCACCGGCCGCGGCTACTCATAGGTAGAACTTGATGGGTAGCCGCTCTGCGCTCATGACCTATAGCCCGGAGATCGCGTCGAAAACTATTCTTTCGATGACTCTTTTCATTCCCTTTTCCCGGGAATCTGAAGATTTTGTCAGGGGCGCCAGAGGAAACATTCGAAATGCGCGCTCCCGGCAGGCTTTCGGGAAGAACCCTCCGGCCCGGCAGCCTGCACATATGAAAAATGAACGAGGGGGAGACCCAACATGCTTGAAACCCAATATCAGGCACTTCGCCGTCAGGGCGTGAGCCGCCGCAGCTTCCTGCAGTTCTGCTCGCTTACCGCGGCGAGCCTCGGGCTCGGCAATGCGGGCGCGCAGGAAATCGCGCATGCGATGGAAACGAAGCCCCGTACGCCGGTCATCTGGCTCCACGGCCTTGAGTGCACCTGCTGCTCAGAATCCTTCATCCGCTCCTATTCGCCGGTGGTTCAGGACGTCGTCCTCTCCATGGTGTCGCTCGACTACGACGACACGATCATGGCCGCTGCGGGCGAGCAGGCCGAAGAGTCGCTGCACGAGACGATGGAAAAGTACAAGGGGAACTACATCCTTGCCGTTGAAGGCAACGTTCCTCTGAACGAAGGCGGCATCAACTGCATCCCGAACGGCGAAATCTTCCTCAACAAGATCAAGAAGGTTGCCGAAGGCGCCAAGGCCGTGATCGGCTGGGGCTCCTGCGCCGCCTGGGGGTGCGTGCAGGCCGCGAAGCCCAATCCCACGAAGTCCGTTCCGATTACGGAAATCATTACCGACAAGCCCATCGTGCTCGTCCCGGGCTGCCCGCCGATTCCGGAAGTGATGACGTCGGTGATCACCTACATCCTCGCCTACGATCGTCTGCCGCCGCTTGACCGCCTCGGCCGTCCGAAGATGTTCTACGGCCAGCGCATTCACGACAAGTGCTACCGCAGAGGCCACTTCGACGCGGGCCAGTTCGCCGAGAAGTTCGACGACGCGGGCGCTAAGCTCGGCTACTGCCTCTACAAGGTCGGCTGCAAGGGACCGACGACCTACGCGCCCTGCTCGACCGTGCAGTGGAACGAAGGCCTCTCGTGGCCGGTCAAGTCGGGTCACGGCTGCATCGGCTGCGCCGAACCCAACTTCTTCGACAAGGGGTCCTTCTACAAGCACGAAACGACCGTTCTGCCGCCCATCTTCGGCGGCGTCGAGGCAACGGTCGACAAAGTGGGGCTTGCAACCGTCGCCGTCGTCGGCGCGGCTGCCGCCGCACACGCAGCGCTCTCAGCCGTGGCTCAGGCGCGCGCCAAAACGAATAAGGAAATCGGAGGGAAGGAATAATGAGCGAACGCAGAATTGTTGTTGACCCGGTCACCCGCATTGAGGGTCATCTGCGCGTGCAGGCCGTGCTCGGCGACGACGGCAAGATCGTCGACTCGATGAGCACGGGCACGATGTGGCGCGGCCTTGAAGTGATTCTGAAGGGCCGCGATCCGCGCGACGCCTGGGCGTTCGTTGAACGCATCTGCGGCGTCTGCACGGGCATTCACGCCCTTGCCGCCGTCCGCGCGGTTGAGGACGCGATCGGGATCAAGATTCCGAAGAATGCGAACATCATCCGCAATCTCCTGAACGCCACCCTTTACGTTCAGGACCACATCGTCCACTTCTATCAGCTCTCCGCCCTCGACTGGGTCGACGTGGTGAGCGCGCTTCAGGCTGATCCCCGCGAAACCGCCGACATTCAGCAGAAGATTTCGCCGCGTCATCCGCTCGCGGCCGTGGGCTACTTCCGCGACATTCAGAACCGCGTGAAGAAGCTCGTTGAATCCGGTCAGCTCTCGATCTTCAACAAGGGCTACTGGGGACACCCGGCGATGAAGCTCCCGCCTGCGGTGAACCTTCTCGCCGTCGCCCACTACCTCGAGGTCCTCGACTTCCAGCGCGAGGTCGTGCGCATCCACACGATTCTGGGCGGCAAGAACCCGCACCCGAACTATCTCGTGGGCGGCGTCGCGTGCCCGATCAACATGCACGACACGGGCGGCCAGGGCACGATGGTGAACGAGGTGACGCTCAACTACATGCGTGCGGTTGCGCGCCATGCGGTCGACATCGTCGAAAACGTCTACCTCCCCGACATCAAGGCGATCGCCTCCTTCTATCCGGACTGGTTCAAGTACGGGAAGGGCCTCGCCGGCGTCAACTGCCTCGCTTACGGCGACTTCCCCGAAATCGCGAACGATTTCTCCGACAAGTCCCTCCAGCTCCCCTCGGGCGCCATTCTGAACGGCAACCTCAACGAGGTCTTTGAGGTCGATGCGCGCGACCCCGAGCAGATTCAGGAATTCGTCGACCACTCCTGGTACCAGTACCCGGATCAGACGAAGGGTCTGCACCCCTGGGACGGCATCACCGAGCAGAAGTACGAGTTCGCGAAGGGCTCCGAAGGCACGCCCACGAAGTTCCAGTGGCTCACGCCTGACGGCAAGTACTCCTGGATCAAGAGCCCGCGCTGGCGCGGCCACATGATGGAAGTGGGCCCGCTCGCCCGCCTTGCGATCGGCATTGCGAAGAACGTGCCGCACATCAAGGAGCCGGCGCTCGACCTTCTGAAGGAACTCAACCTCCCGCTCGAGGCTGCGTTCTCGACCTTGGGCCGCCATGCCGCCCGCGCGCTCGAATGCCATTGGGCTGCTCAGAAGCTCGTCCAGTACGTCGACGACCTCACCGCCAACATCAAGGCGGGCGACGAGGCCGCCGCCAACATGGAGTTCTGGGAACCCTCCACGTGGCCCAAGGAATGCAAGGGCGTGGGCCTTTGCGAAGCCCCCCGCGGCGCGCTCGCCCACTACTGCGTCATCAAGGACGGCAAGCTTGAAAACTGGCAGGCCGTGGTGCCCACCACCTGGAACGCCTCGCCGCGCTCCAACGAAGGGCAGAAGAGCACCTATGAGCTTTCGCTCATCGGCACTCCGGTGGCTGATCCCCAGCGTCCGCTCGAGATCATCCGCACGATCCACAGCTTCGACCCGTGCCTTGCCTGCGCCACGCACCTTCTCAACCCCGAGGGCGAGGAGCTCTGCTCGGTGCAGGTCCGCTGACGCGGTCTCCTTCAGGAGGATCCTATGAAAATCGATCCAGTCACCTACGAAGTCGACATGAAGGCGGGCACGCACCCGCTCTATGTCTGGGAGGCGCCTGTTCGAGTCTGGCACTGGGCCATGATGGTCTGCATGTTCGTGATGATCGCCACCGGCTTTCTGATCGGCGCGCCGCTCGTCTCGAACCTCGGCGACACGTGGGCGACCTACGACTTTGCCTACATCCGCTTCGCGCACTTTGCCGCGGGCATCATCTATACGGTGCTCTTCATCTACCGCCTCTACTGGGCGGTGGTCGGCAACAAGTACTCGCGGCAGATCTTCATTCCGCCCCTCTGGTCCTGGAAGTGGTGGAAGGGCGTCTTCGCTCAGGTTGCCTACTACCTCTTCATGAAGAAAACGTCGCCTGAGTATGCGGGCCACAATCCGCTCGCTCAGCTCGCGATGTTCGGGTTCTACGTGCTCGGCTCCATCGGCATCATCATCACGGGTCTCGCGCTCTATGCGCAGGCCTGGGGTTGGGGCGAATCCTGGATGGCCTGGTTCGGCTGGGTGTTCCCGCTCTTCGGGGACGTTCAGGCGGTGCGCACCATCCACCATGCGCTCATGTACGTGCTCATCATCTTCACGATCGCTCACATGTACATGTCCTTCCGCGAGGACATCATGGGCGGCGCCACGACCCTTTCGTCCATGACGACGGGCCTGAGGATGTTCAAGCACCAGGGCGGAGAGAATCACTGATTCTCTGATGCCGGCTGAAAGCGTTTGACTCTGAACGCATCGAAGCCCTTCGGTTCCTTTGACGGGGATCGGAGGGCTTCTTTCTTTCGTGAGCCGGGTCTTTTTCAGCGGGCTGCAGCGGAGGAAAGCGCCGGGCTGGCGGAAGTTTTTCAACGCTGAATGATGGAGCAGGGCCTTGTCTGAAGCATAAATCTCATATGATCTAATATCGATCTCATATCATCTAATAAAGATCTAATAAGATCTAATGAAAAATCTAATATGGCGCGTTCTCCATGCCGATGCTTTTGTCTTCGATGCAGAAATGGTTTCTCTGCTCCTCGAAATCGCGGCATTCAAGGGAAGCTGGATGGCATGGAGGAGTCTCGCTCCCGACCGACTGAGGGCGATTGATTGCATGGTCCTCGTCGAAAGCGTCGGGGCGTCGCTCAGGCTCGCGGGCTCCAGGATCTCAGACGCTGATCTCGGGCGCATCACAGCGTTGCACCTCATCTGAATCGGAAATGGTCCTGCGACGAGATATGAGCTCGCCGCTATACCCGCGGGCAGAAAACTTCGTCTCTGGCCGTAACTGCCTATCGGGCACGGTAATACGGCAGGCTTCGAAAAGGAAAAGGCATTCAGCAGCGTAATACAGCAAAGTCCGGGCGGCGGTGAATCCCGCCCGCAGCTTCTCCCCGGTAAGGTGTTCCTCAGGTCAGGCGCTTTATGCGACTGGTAAACACTGAAAAAGAGGAGACACCCAGAATGAAGCGCCGTATTGTGATTGCAGCAATCGCGTCCGTCCTGACGCTTGCGCTTGCCGGCTGCGGAGAGAAGGCAGGAGAGAAGGAAATCAAGCTCGGAACCTTGTCCGGGCCTCATGCCGAGGTGGCTGAAGTTGCGGCAAAAGTGGCCAAAGAGAAGGGCCTTAGCGTCCGGATCGTGGAGTTTTCGGACTACGGCCATGTGAACGAAGCGCTTGCCGTCAGGGACATCGACGTCAACGCCTTCCAGCATGTGCCGTTCCTTGAGAAAGCTATCTCGCAACGCGGATACCAGTTCACGCCTCTCGGCAAAACCGTGGTGTTCCCGCTTGGCGTTTATTCACTCAAGATCAAGGAAAAGTCTCAGATCACGGACGGGATGCTCGTTTCCGTGCCCGCGGACCCCGCCAACCTCGGCCGTGCGCTCCAGCTTCTTGAGCGGAACGGCATCATCGGGCTCCGGCCCGGCGCAGGCGTGCATGCAACGACGCACGACATCGAAAAGAACCCGAAGAATCTTCAATTCCTCGAGACCGACAGCGCCTTTCTCGGGCGGTCGCTCCCCGACGTGGGCTTTTCCGTCATCAACGGCTCCTGGGCCGTGAAGTCGGGTCTTTCGCCCGCGAAGGATGCGTTCCTCCTCGAGGGCGGCGATTCCGACTTTGCAAACGTACTCGTTGTGCGCACCGAGGATAAGGATCGGCCGGAATTCAAGGTGCTCCAGAGCGCCTTCCAGAGTCCCGAGGTAAAGGCCTTCGTGCTCGATAAGTACAAGGGCTCCGTGGTGCCGGCTTTCTGACGGTTGAAGACGGTCAATTTCCAAAAATCAAGGACCCCAGAATGATCATCACTGAAAAATGCGTCGGCTGCCGTCAGTGCCGGCCGTACTGCCCGGTGAACGCGATCGGCGCTGCTTCCGACGGCTGGCGCTCCGTCATCGACCTGGAGAAGTGCGTCGAATGCGGCACGTGCCTCCGTTCGAACGTCTGTCCCGTCAATGCAATTGAAGCTCAGGATCTCGTCTATCCGAGAAGCCTTCGTTCTCAGTTTTCCGATGTCACGAGCCCGCACAAGTCGACAGGCGTCCTCGGGCGCGGCACGGAGGAGATGAAGACCAACGACGTGACGGGGCGCCTGAAGCTCGGGCGCGTGAACGTGTCGGTCGAGCTCGGCCGCCCGGGCGTGAGCGCGTCGCTCCGGGATGTTGAAGTAATCGCCCAAGCGCTCGCGGCCTTCGGCGTGCGGTTCCAGAAGGAGAATCCCGTGACGTCCCTCATGACCGATGAGTCGCAGGGAACCCTGAGGCCCGAAGTCCTCGGCGAACGCGTGCTTTCCGCCCTGATTGAGTTTGACATCGAGGAGAGCCGGGTCCCCGCGCTCGCGGCGGTGCTCAAGGCCTCAGCCGGGCAAGTGGATACGGTGTTCTCGGTGGGACTTGCCGCGCCGCTTCGACCCGATGAATCAGAGGCGCGGCTCTTTCAGATTCTTCGAGACCATGACGTCTGGCATCGACCCAACGGGAAAACCAATGTCGGTCTCGGACGACCTTTTCAGGAGGCACAAGAATGACGCATACGCTTCATCGCCGGGGTTCGATCGAAGAACTCCAAAAAGACTACGTGATCCTTGCCATGGCCGCCCGGGGCGTGAACAGGGAGGGCGCAGCGCCCGCCCTCGCGCGGGCGCTCGATATCTTCGCCTCGCACAACCCGGTGAACTTCGGGAACGTTGCGGGCAATGCCTTTACGGGCGAACTCGCCCAAATCGCCGCGAAGACAAAGGACAACACCGTCTCGCACGCGGTCTTCCGCTCGATCGACGACGTCACGGAGGTTCTTTCGGAGCTGAAGCGCGAGGATCTCGGGCTTTCCATCGTGGTGTCGGGGCTTTTCGATCAGGTCTCGAAGGCCTGCTGCAATACGGGATTGAAGCCCCACACCGTCAACATTTCGCTCGGCCTCTTCGGGAAAACCGAGAAGCTACCCGAGGAACCCGTGCTCGAAATCGCCTCCATGTGCGGGCACAACATGATTTCGTTTGCGCTGATTCAGAAGCTCGTGCGCGATATCGAGTGCGGAAATCTGGATCCGGAGAGCGCCGCGAGAAAGGTGGCGGCGAGCTGCCGCTGCGGCGTCTTCAACTGGGAGCGCGCGTCCCGCGTCTTTGCTCGTCTTGCTGACGAAAAGGAGAAAGCAGCATGAAAACTGCTCACGATAAGCGGAAGGCCTTCCGCGAGAATCTGCGCTCCGGGCGCTTCATGATTGCACCAGGGATCTATGACGCGCTGTCGGCGAAGGTGGCCGAGGCTGCGGGGCTCCCCTGTCTCGCAATGGGCGGCTACGCGATTTCCGCCTCGCGCCTCGGAGAACCCGATGTAGGGCTTCTGTCGCTCTCAGAAATGACGGAAGCCCTGAAGCAGATCTGCGACGCGACGGACATTCCCGTGATCGGCGACGGCGATACCGGTTACGGGAACGCCCTCAACGTCCTCCGGACCGAGCAGGAATACGAGAAGGCCGGCGCTTCCTGCATCTTCTTTGAAGATCAGGTCTGGCCCAAGCGCTGCGGGCACATGGAAGGAAAGGCGGTGATTTCTGCTGAAGAACACGCCGAAAAGATCCGCGCCGCCTGCGACGCGAGGATCGATAGGGAGACGCTCATCATGGCTCGCACGGATGCTCGGGCCGTGAACGGCATTGAGGACGCCGTCCGGCGCGGGCATCTCTATGCCGAGGCCGGAGCGGAGGCGCTCTTCATCGAGGCGCTGAGGGACCGCGGCGAGGTGGAGAGGATTGCGAGGGAGTTTGAAGGAACGGGCGTTCATCTTTTTGCCAACATGATTGAAGGCGGGAAGACGCCGATCATTTCTGCCCGTGAGCTCCAGGCCATGGGCTATGCCGGCGTCTTCTGGTCCTGCGCGTCGCTCTACATGGTGACCAAAACGCTCTTCGACAATTTCTCGACGCTTGCGAAGGAAGGGACGAGCGAGAGCTTTCTCGGGGACCTCATGCCTTTCGGCGAGTTCAACCGCTTCATCGGGCTTGAGAAGTACCGGGAGCTGGAGAAGAGGTACGGCGTTCGGCGTCAGGATTGAACCTCCTCGTTCCCGCATGTTTGCGATTTTCGTTCTACTGCGAGCTGAAAAGGAAAGATGAAGGAGGTCTGTTAAACTCCAAATCCTCTTATCTGCAGTTAAGAGACTGGAACGCACGCTTTCTGTCATCGGCGTGCGTTCCTTTTATTGGGAGCCCACGGTTCAGCGCGTTGAGACGATTGGCGCTGTGTCCCGGGATTCCGGTTTGATTTCCAAGAGAGAGTTCAGAGGTTTCGTCGGGCTTGAGAAGCTGAGTTTCCATGGTGCGTGAGAGCGTGAGTCCCTCTGATCCCTCGATTGCGTGGACCACCGAATACATCCCGCCCGAGTGAGGGAGGCTGGTCCGCATTTCCCAGGAGAATCCGGACCGCCTGATGATTGATCTCATCTGCTCGCACTATCGGCGCCGATGCGTGGAAGTGCGCCAGACCATCGAGGCGACGGCGCTCTCAGAGGAGGCGGCAAGGAATCTCGACGCTCAGCCCGGAATACCGGCCCTCAGAATTCTGAGGCGCTGCATCAGCGACCGCTATAGAACGCGCCTCATCACGCTCTCGATCATGCCTTCCGACCGGTACGCCTTTAATCTGAATGTGCGCATTGACTGAAATGAATGGCTGACGCGGCGCTCGCGATTGACGACGCTTCCCTTAGGCCCTTCAGGACTCCATTACAAATTCATGAAGACTGAGGGGCAGAAACTGCATCTTGTCGCTCAATCGTCATTTTGCTGTCAGAGGTTTGTTGCATCTGCTTCCTAGACTTTTTTGAAGGATCCCGCAGGAAGCCCGGGCGTGCCCGGGCTCCGGGCGGCGATTCCCTTCAATGAAATTGTCCGATCTCAGGAAACAGACGTGAATAAACACATCCTCTCCGCCGCAGCGGCTGCTGTGCTTCTCTCCTTCTCTGCCGCGAGTGCCGTTCAGGCCGCGCAGATCTATCCGGTCGACCAGGCGCGCTTTATGACGAATGCGCGCTTCGACTTCAAGGTCGAGCTCGATACCGTTGTCGACAGGAAGAACATTCAGGTACAGATCAACGGCCAGGACTATAAAAAGGTTTTGAAGGGCGACGAGATCTACGTTGCCGAGGAAATCGACGCCAAGGGTTCGGCCATCATCCTCCGCGATGTCGAAATCAAGAAGCCCGGGAAGTACACCGTCACCGTGAAGTCGCCTGAAGGCGAGCTGCGCGCGAACTGGGACATCTACACGACGCCCAAGAAGGCCGTCGCGAAGAACGTCATCATTCTCCTTGCCGACGGCCTCTCCGTCGGCCACCGCACTGCCGCCCGCATTCTTTCGAAGGGCGTGACGAACGGCATGTACAACGCACCCCTCGCCATGGACGACATGCCGCACATGGCGCTTCTCGGCACGAGCTCGGTCGATACGATCGCGGCCGACTCCGCCAACACGGCTTCGGCCTACATGACGGGCCACAAGTCGTCCGTCAACGCGCTCGGCGTCTATGCCGACCGCACGAAGGCCTCGCAGGACGATCCCCGCCAGGAAACGATTGCTGAAATCCTTCGCAGGAAGACCGGGAAGGCGATCGGCGTGGTTTCGGACGCTGAAATTGAAGACGCAACGCCGGCCTCCGTCGTCTCCCATACCCGCCGCCGTGCGGACAAGGCCGACATCGTCGGCATGTTCTGGGATGTCCGTCCGGACGTGATTCTGGGCGGCGGCTCGGCCTACTTCCTCCCGCAGGGCGTTCCGGGCTCGAAGCGAAAGGACCAGACCAACTACATCGAGATGTTCAAGAATGACGGCTACCAGTTCGTCACCGACCGTACGGAACTCAACGATGCCGTGAAGGGCAAGGCCCCGCAGAAGCTCCTCGGGCTCTTTCACACGGGCAATATGGACGGCTGGATCGACCGTCATCAGTGGAAGGGCAATACCGTCAAGAAGTTCCCGAACCAGCCTGACTTCACGGACTCCTTCAACGCCGCCGTAAAGGTGCTCGAGCAGAATAAGAACGGCTTCTTCCTGATGCTTGAAGCGGGCCTTGTCGACAAGTTCTCGCACCCGCTCGACTGGACGCGTTCGGTGGGCGACACCATTGCCTTCGACAAGGTGGTCGAGCTCGCTCAGAAGTACGTTGACAAGCACCCCGACACGCTCCTCATCGTGACGGGCGACCACACGCACTCGATCTCGGTCGCGGGCACGGTTGACGACAACAAGCCCGGCAAGGACATGCGCGAGAAGGTGGGCGTCTACGCCGAGGCGGGCTATCCCAACTACGAGGATAAGGACAAGGACGGGTTCCCCGACAACTTCGCCCCCTCGAAGCGCCTTGCCGTCTTCTTCGGCGCTCATCCCGACTACTATGAAACCTATCGTCCTTATCCGGACAAGACCTTCAATCCGGCCGTCAAGAACGAAAAGGGCGAATACGTTGCCGACGACACCTACAAGAACGTTGAGGGCGGTCATTTCGTTGAAGGGAACCTCCCGAGAAACGAATCCCAGGGCGTTCACACGGTCGACGACCTCGTGGTCACGGCCCGCGGTCCGCGCTCTGAAGAGATCAAGGGCTTCATGAACTCGACGGAAATCTTCCGCGTGATGGCTGAAGCCATGGCCCTCGGCCACTGATCCGGCACAGAAGTGCCTCTAATCGGGACGGAATGCGGCTGAAGTCGATTGAATCGGCCGCGCTCCGTCCCGTTTTCATATGTTCAAAAAAGAGGAACCTATGATTCGAAGAAAGCTCCTCTCGGCCGCTCTTGTCGGTTTTGCGGCTCCCATGCTCGCCAGTTTCCCGGTGCGGGCGGAACCGAAGCCCAACCTTTCCTTCGACGAGATGTATGCGGGCTATTCTGTTCTGGGGCTGAAGCTCTCCGAGAAGCTCAAGAGCCTCGCAGGGAAGAAGGTGACGATCCTGGGCTTCATGGCGCCGCCACTCAAGGCCGACGCCAAATTCTTTGTGCTAACGAAGGAGCCCGTGAGCCTCTGTCCCTTCTGCAGCACCGACGCCGACTGGCCGGAGAGCATCATCGTGGTCTTTCTTTCCGAAAAGCAGGACTTCGTGCAGGCGAACCGCATCATTGCCGTGACGGGAACGCTTGAGCTCGGAAGCCGCATGGACGAGGAAACGGGATTCGTGTCGCTCGTGAGGCTCGTCAACGCCCGCTTCGAGGTGATCTGATGAAGCCCTTCGACCTTCAACTCGAAAACCTCCGCCTCACGGTGCCGGACGGCGACGAACTGCGGACTATTTTTGCCTCCTCGCGCTTTGCGCTGCCGGAAGGGAGTCTGCTCGGCGTCAGGGGCGAGTCGGGCTCCGGGAAAAGCACGTTTCTGAAGCTCATCTCCGGGATCCTCACCCCCACCGAAGGGGCTGTAAGCTGGGGTGAAACGCGCCTTTCCCGATTGCCAGAGGGCGAGCGCGACCGCTGGCGCGGAGAGAACTGCGGGTTTCTTTTTCAGGACTTCAGGCTCTTCGAGGATCTTTCGGCCGAGGAGAACGTGCTGCTTCCGGCAACCTTCTACCGGCGGCCGACCTCAGACGACAGAAAGCGGGCCCGGGAGCTTCTCGACCATTACGGCGTGCGCTCCGGAACCCGTGCGCTGCATCTCTCGAGAGGAGAAATGCAGAGAACGGCGCTTGCGCGCGTCCTCTTTGCCGCTCCGAAAGTGATCCTCGCCGACGAACCAACAGCGAGTCTCGACGGAAAAAGGGCGGAGGAAGTGACGATGGCGCTCATCGGCGCAGCAAAGCGCCTCGGCGCCACGCTGATTCTTGTTTCGCATGATCCGCGGGTCCTCGCGCACTTTCCGCAGAAGGTGGTGATTGCCGAAGGCCGCCTCATTGAAGGGAATTGAAAGGAGCTCTGAATGCATGTCTGGATGCTGCTCAAAAGCGAGCTGAGGCGCTCCCTCGGCGTTCTAGGGGGCATGGCGCTTGTTCTCGCGCTTGCGCTTTCGCTCGCCATTTCAACGGGACTCGCCGAAAGAATGCTCAGAAGCTCGTCGGCGCAGGCTGCGGACGACTTCGACCTTCTCGTGGGCGCAAAGGGAAGCGCCGTGTCGCTTCTCTTGGGCACCGTTTACCTTCGGGATGAACCTTTGTCCCTTGTTCCCGCAGAGGCGCTCAGGACGCTCAAGGATTCAAAGCGCGTCCGCTGGTACGCGCCGATTGCGCTCGGCGACCGCATCGGAAATGCCGCGATCGTCGGCACGACGAAGAGCATGGTGATTCAGGGCGGGGCGAGAAACGTGGCCGAGGGCCGCGTATTTGAGGCGCCCCTTGAAGCAGTGGCAGGTGCGGAAAGCGGCCTCAAACTCGGGGATGAGTTCCTCCCGGTGCACGGCAGAGTCCACGGCGCAGGGCACGCGCATCAGGGGGAGAAATTTCGCGTGGTGGGCGTGATGCCGCCCACGGGCACGCCCTGGGACCGCGCCGTGATGGTGCCGATCGAGCGCGTCTGGGCGCTTCACGGGCCGCTTCATGCCGAGCACGAATACCATGATGAACATGAGGAACATGAAGGGCATGATCATCATCATGCGGAAGGGATTCCAGAACCGCTCGAACACTGGCTGACCGAGGACCTCTCCAGGTTCCCCGGGATGTCCGCGATCGTCGTGAAGCCCGTGACCGTGGCCGATGCCTACCGGCTCCGGCAGGACTTTTCAAAAATGACGGTTTTGGGGGCTGATGGAAATCCCGTCCCGCTCATGGGCGTCTTTTCGGGCGAAGTTCTGGTAGAGCTTTATGCCGCAATGGGCGGGGCGTCTGAAGCGCTTTCCTTCATCACGGGCCTTACGCTCGTGATTGCTCTCGCGGCAACACTCGTCACGGGCGTGCTCCTCGGGCGGCTGAGGCTTCCGACGCTCCTGCAGCTTCGCGTTCTCGGAGCGCCGAAGCGCTACGTCGCGCTCCTTCTCTGGTGCATCGTGATGGAGGTGGTCGGCATGGGCGCCGTCATGGGCGTGATTCTGGGGTGGGGCATTGCCGAGCTCTGCGCGATGGGGCTCACGCACCAGACGGGAATCGCGATGAGTCCGGCGCTTTCCCTGAATGAACTCCGGCTTTTCCTGCTGACCCTTGCGCTTGGGGGCCTTTGCGCGCTCATTCCCGCCTGGGCGGCGGGACGCGCCAGAATGAACTGAGAGAAACAAGGCCTCATGCCGCGACGCTGAATGTCCGCGGCATAAGGCCTCTGCGTCTTTTTGCCTTCATGTTTTTCCGCGGCAAAGAAAAGCGGGCGGCATCAGGCGCTCTGAGGTGCGTCCCTGATGCCGCCCGCTGTTTGCTTTCTGCGCTTATGAAGCCGAAAGGCGGCTAGAAATTACTTCCCGCAGCAGCACTTCTTCACGGGATTCGGGTGAATCATCTTCGTGGGATCGACGTACTGGTCGAACTGTTCCGCAGTGCAGAGCTGGAGTTCGAGCGCCGCTTCCTTAAGGCTCTTGTTGTTCACGTGAGCGTAGTGGGCGATCTTCGCGGCGTTCATGTAGCCGACGAGCGGAGACAAGGCGGTCACGAGCATGAGGGAGCGCTCCATCAGGTCGTGCAGACGCTCCTTGTTGGCCGTGATGCCCGTGACGCAGTGGATCTCGAAGGACTTCATGACGTCCGCGAGGTTCTTGATCGACTGGATCAGGTTGTAGGCGATGACGGGCTTGAAGACGTTGAGTTCAAAGTTGCCCTGGCTCGCGGCGAAGTTGATGCAGGTGGCGTTCCCCATCACCTGAACCGCAACCATCGTGACGGCTTCGCACTGGGTGGGATTGACCTTGCCCGGCATGATGGAGGAGCCCGGTTCATTGGCCGGAATGATGATTTCGCCCAAACCGCAGCGCGGGCCGGAGGCGAGCCAGCGGATGTCGTTTGCGATCTTCATGAGGTCGGCGGCAAGACCCGCGAGCGCGCCATGAAGGAGGCAGACGGCGTCGTGGCTCGTGAGCGCATGGAACTTGTTGGGCGCGTCCTTGAACTTGAGGCCGGTCTTCTTCGTGAGGATTTCAGCAACCTTGGCGCCGAAGCCTTCCGGCGAGTTGATGCCCGTGCCGACGGCGGTGCCGCCGATCGCGAGTTCGCGGCAGGGTTCAAGAGCGGCGAGGATGGCTTCGCGGCTGTGCGTGAGCATCGAGGCGTAGCCCGAGAATTCCTGGCCGAGCGTGAGCGGCGTCGCATCCTGGAGGTGCGTGCGGCCCGACTTGATCAGGTCCTTGAATTCCTCAGCCTTGGCGTAGAGGGCCTTTTCAAGGCCTTCGAGGCGCGGGAGGAGGTAGTTCGTCGTTTCAACGACGGACATGATGGAGAGCGCGGACGGGAACGTGTCGTTCGAGGACTGCGACATGTTGACGTGGTCGTTCGGGTGAACGAGCTGGTCCTTCGAGAGGCTCGCCTTGTCGCGGAAGTTGCCGCCCAAGATTTCGATGGCGCGGTTCGCGAACACTTCGTTCATGTTCATGTTCGACTGCGTGCCCGAGCCCGTCTGCCAGACGGCGAGCGGGAAGTTGCCGTCGAGCTTGCCCTCAAAGGCTTCGTCGCAGGCTTCTTCAATGGCGGCGGCGCGCTTGTCGTCGAGCTTGCCGAACTCCTGGTTCGCAAGCGCGCAGGCGCCCTTCAGGAGCGCGAAGGCACGGACGATCTCCACAGGCATCTTTTCAATGCCGATCTTGAAGTTCTCATAGCTGCGTTCGGTCTGGGCGCCCCAGTACTTGTCGTTGGGGACCTTGACCTCGCCCATAGAGTCCTTTTCGATGCGGAACTGATCCATCTTGATTTTCTCCTTTCGTTTTCTTTCGACGAGCCCGCAAGTCTTTGCGCGATGTGCGCATGACGTTCTGCGGACTTGACTTGGGGGTGGGTAATGATAATGAAAATGGAAATCATTAACGAAAACGAGATGCCTCTTTGGGGATATGCGCGAACGGGTAAGTTGCGTTGAATGAGGGTGCCGGGATCCTGTCTTTACAAAGAGAAAGTCCGGCGAGAGCTGGTTTTGCCGGACATCGGGAGCTCCGGGAAGACAAGTTTTCCGAGGTTGCCGGCTGACGGCGGAGATACCACGAAGGCGGGAGAAGGAAGAGGTCGGCGGGGAGAGCCGGGCAGGAAAGATGCAGAGGCGAAGGAGGACCGCGAGGCGCTGAGACCGCTCATCCGTCTCAGCTGCCGATTTGAGGAAGAAAGATTTTTGTCTTTTTTCAAAAAGCAGTTTCAGGCAGTTTTTGTGGAGGAAAACTCTAATTCAGCGCGGTGTTTGCAAGTACATTGAGTCGAAAGAGTGATTGCTTTTAGGGCGCTCCTGAGGCAATCAGGCATTTTGGAACTTTTTTACCTGTGAGGCTATATGTTCATTTCGCGCCGCAGCGCGCTTCTTGCGCTCGCCTTGAGTTCAATGGCTCCAGTGCTTTCCGCCCGGGAGGCGATGCTGCCGACCGACCACAGTTCATCGAAATCGGATGCGACCAATCCCGGAGGCTTCAACATGAAAACGCGCACCGTCGAACTTCAGAACGGGATTCACATGCCGATTTACGGCATCGGGACCTACAGCCTTCACGGCGACCGCTGCATTTCATCCGTCCTTGAGGCGCTCAAAAACGGCGTGCGTCTCATCGATACCGCGCACATCTACGGCAACGAGCGCGAGGTGGGCGAAGCCGTTCGCCGCTCCGGCATCCCCCGGAATGAGATCTTCGTGATCACGAAGCTCTATCCGAATCAGTATTCAGATCCGAAGGCCGCCATCGACGAGTCGCTCGAGCGCCTCAACATCGGCACGGTCGACATGGTGCTGCTCCACCATCCCGGGTCGGATGACGTGAAGGCCTATCACGCGCTCGAAGAGGCCGTGAAGACTGGGCGCATCCGCACGCTCGGTCTCTCCAACTGGTACGAGAAGGAGCTTAAGGACTTTCTGCCGCACGTCTCCATCAAGCCTGCGCTCGTCCAGAACGAGATCCATCCCTACTATCAGGAGCAGGACGTTGTTCCCTTCATTCAGAAGCTCGGGATCACGGTCCAGGCCTGGTATCCGTTGGGCGGCCGCGGCTACACGGAGGCGCTTCTCTCCGATCCGGTTCTCAACGAGATCGGCCGTGCGCACGGGAAGTCTGCGGCGCAGGTGATTCTCCGCTGGGATCTGCAGCGCGGCATCGTGGTGATTCCGGGATCATCGAATCCCGCGCACATTCGCGAGAACACGGAGATTTTTGATTTTGAGCTCAGCGTCGAGGAAATGAACCGCATCGCGAAGCTCGATCGTGCGGAGAAGCATGACTGGTACTAAACCTCTGGACCACCTCAGTGAAGAGGGCTTGAGCTCTGCGGATTCGTAATGGAGCAGGCAGTTTCATTGTTGACAGGTTCTATCGAGGGGCTACTCATATAGAAAAAGCGCTGCTTTCGGTCAATGCCGCGAGCAGCGCTTCTTTCTTTGAGATCAAGCGTTTATTTCAGCGCTCGAACCTTTGCTATCAGATCTTTCCACCCGGGCGGATTTCGCGCAGGTCGAACTTGGTTCCGAGCGGGATGCGCGAGAGCGTCATGCCCTTGGGAGCCTGGCGGAACCAGTAGAGGGCGTCGGAATCCTTCGGGCCGATCACTTCGCAGTTGTGCTCGCCCGTGACGAAAAGCGCCGTGCCTTCCGGAAGGCCAATGACTTCCTCGTCCTTGTTGTACCACATGAACTCTTCGAGGCGGTCTTCACGGGTTTCGTTGTTGAGGCCCTGCGTGCCGCCGGAAATGAAGTGCGGGTTCGTCTGGAACGGGATGAATCCGAAGGTGTTGAAGGACGGGGGTTCAGCGATCGGCATGTCGTTCGTCGTGCGCAGCGTCGGGCAGGCGACGTTACCGCCGGCAGACCAGCCGCAATACGGAATGCCGCCATTGACCTGGTCACGGATCAGGTCAATGATGCCGGCTTCATACATGCGCGTGACGAGCGCCCAGGTATTGCCGCCGCCGACCGCGATGGCAGAGGCTTCACGAACAGCCTTCTGCGGATCCTTGAAGCGATGAATCGAGATAATTTTGTGACCAAAGGGCTTGAAGGCGTCCTGAACCTGCTTTTCATAGGCGTCGTAGGTGCCGGCAACCTTGGCATACGGGATGAAGAGAATTTCGTGCTTGGTCGAACCGTAGAGCTGTTCGTACTGATCGCCTGCGAAGTCGAGGTAACCCGAGGTGTGGTAGCGCGAGCTCGACTGGATCAGGACACGGCGCTTTTCACTTACCTTCTGCGGGCCGAGCGGCTTTTTGATCTTTGCCTGAGCGACCGAAACGGTGCCGGCAGCAGCGGCTGCGGAGCCGAGAATGGCAGTTTGGATGAGGCTGCGGCGTGAAAGAGACATTTCTATTTTTTCCTTCGATGGTATGACTTTACGTGGGTCCGGAGGCGATTCCGGATCCGCTGCCACAACCTGGTGCGCACCAAATTGATGCGCAAAGTATAGGGATGACATCGAAGGAATAGAAGGACGTTTACGGTGCGCAATGGGTATGGTCGATCATAGACAGACTCTCACTTTTCACCTCAAAAAGTATAGGATATAGTAGTAAATTTGATTTAAATCTATGATCATAGGTTGATTTCAGTATATTTTTTTGGGCAGATTTTTTGCCTGTCGGTTTGTCTCTCCGCATTACACACGCCGGACTTAAGGGAAGCCTGTTGAAACGCAGATACTCTGCGTAGACTGAAAACATACGAATAAACACATCAATAGAATGGCGGCTATAACCGATCTTCAGCGGCTTCCTCTCAATCTGCCGGACTTCATCGCGCTCCGGGAGTGCGGGATGATCTACGTCGATAAGACCCGGCAGATTGCCTCTCTTGCGATGATGCGGCGGCAATATGTTTTTGTCCGCCCCCGGCGTTTCGGGAAGTCGCTCCTGATCTCTACTTTTGAAGCTCTTTTCTCGGAAGGACTCAAGCATTTTGAAGGTCTTGCGATTCAGGATGTCTGGCGCGAAGAGCGATGCTATAACGTTGTTCGCCTTGACTTCTCAACGATTCGTCACTTTGATTCTTTTGAGTCCTTTACCTTTCAGTTTGAGCGCCTTCTGGACAACGCCTTTGGTAAATACGGATTCAATCCTCAGCATGGCGAAGATCGACTCATTCATCTTGAGGTCGATCGCTGGTTCAAGACTCAGCCTCGGCAGAGCCTGGTTCTTCTGATTGACGAATACGATGCGCCGCTGACGGCGGTGATTGACACCCCGGAGCTCTTCAAGTCGGTCAGGCGGAAGCTCGCTGCCTTCTACGCCGTCTGCAAGAGCAATGTTGCGCAGCTCCGTTTTTTCTTCATGACGGGCATCACCAAATTCAATCAGGCAGATAGTTGTTCGGAACTCGATGATCTGGTTGATATTTCCATCGATCCCATGTACGGCGATATTGTTGGGGTCACGGAACTTGAGATCAGGAAGTACTTTTCTCCGTATCTCAAAGATGCAGCCGCGACGCTGGGGCTTTCAGAAGACGGAACGCTTCAGAAGCTGCGCCAGTACTATGGCGGCTATTGCTTCGATGAGGATGCCTCTGTCCACGTGTATTCCCCTTGGTCTGTGCTGAATTTCCTGGCTCGACCCTATAGAGGGTTTCGGAGCTATTGGATCGAATCAGGCGGACAGATTTCTCTTTTGTGCCGGTACCTCAAGGACCATGCGGAGCGGAGTCCGGCCGATTATGCGGTAGAGAAACCGTTGAACTACGGCGAGATGCTGATCCCGACTGGGTCCGAGGAGAGACAGCGTGATACGGCGCTTCTCACGCTCGCAGGCTACCTCACCATCAAGCGTAGAGAACTCAATACCTTTTTCCTGGGTTACCCCAACCGCGAGCTTGAGGAAGCAATGGCGACTACGTATTCGGAGCGCCTGCTCGAGGGGCGATCGATTCGGGAGATTGGCGCGTGAGAAATCCACGATGCCTTTTGAACGGGGAGGGTGGATGAGGCGGTAACGCTTCTCAAACGGACTTCCCTCAATATCCATTACGTACTCAGCCGGTGCCACTGGGTTCTGGAGCTTAAATTCCTTTCCCGAAACGATGAAGAGAAAGGCCGCAAGCCCGAACGACTGCTCGAAGAGGCGCTCGCGCAGCTCCGTGAGAAGCGCTACGGGCTTCAGGATGGAGGAGAGGAAAAGCGAATCCGGGCTGCGCTCGTCTTCTCTGAGCAAAGGCGGGAGTTTGTGCTCTGGCAGGAATGCCCGGAGATCGACGCATGAAGCACCTCATCCTGGCGCTGAGAGACACTCAGGAATCACCTCGACAAAATCCATTCGCTCATCATCAGAATGTCTTTCCTTCTGATGAGGCGGCTCCCCGCCGGGCAGATGAG
The DNA here is from genome assembly GCF_009183815.1 of Sutterella seckii. Classification (GTDB taxonomy): domain Bacteria; phylum Pseudomonadota; class Gammaproteobacteria; order Burkholderiales; family Burkholderiaceae_F; genus Sutterella; species Sutterella seckii. The sequence continues at coordinate 29,127 of NZ_WEHX01000019.1, forward strand.
GGTTCCTTCCTTCGCCGCCGCGGAAAGCAGCCGGTCGAGCGGCGCCTTCGTCGTGTAGATGATGTTGGAGAGCGTTGCCCGGCTCACCTGCATCGGAAGCTCCAGGTATTCCTCCCGGGACTCGAGCGGGTTGACGCCGGAATGAAAAAGCGTCGCGGCCCAGAAGAGCAGAAAGCGTTCGGGCAATGAAAGCGAAAAGAGCGCCTCCATCCCGATGAGCTCGGACTTCCCGGCGAGTTCGGTGTAGCCGACGTATTCAAGGAATCGTCCCTTGTCGTCCATGAGCCGCTCGCGGAAAACCTTGCCCGGAAGACTCGTGATCCTTGAGGGCTTGACGGCGCGCACGAGCCGCGGCGTGGGTTCCGATGAGAAGAGGTTCAGAAAGCCCTGAAAGCTCCCGTCGGGATACAGATTCATGGCGAGGGGCTTATTGAGCCGGTAGTTGGTGACGCCCTTGCTCACGAGCCCGGAATCAATGCGCCGCACAAGGGTCGACTGCTCGGCCTCCGTCTGGATGTAGGCGCGCACGGAATAGTCCTGCGACTGCCCTTCAGAATCAAAAAGCTCGAGAAGCGATTTCGGCGCGCGCGGCACAATCCAGGGACAGATGACTTCCGGGTTCGACATGGGCGGGAGAAGAGAATCGGCGAGGAAATATTCATCTTCGCTTTCTCAACTCGGCGCCGTCAAGAGAGTTTTCCCATCAGCAGAATCGGGTAGGAGGCATGGGATTAGTTCCCATGCCGTCCTCCCACACCACCGTACGTACGGTTCCGTATACGGCGGTTCCTAGTATCAAGGCTTAACGGCCTAACATGCACTCCATTCCACTGGGGCCCCTGCTAGTCCAATCCAAGTCCATCCCTGCTTCTCAAGGAAGGCGTCGCCAAGGGCTAGGTGTAGTATGGGACTGCAAGCGACTCGCCAGTATTTCTTACTGGTGTTTGCCCATTCCCATGCTTTCTGCTTGTCGATACCTCGTTTCTTGAGAGTCTCGTACTTCGTACGGATCTTCTTCCATCGCTTCCAGTAGATCATCCGGATCCTTCTCCGGATCCATTGGTCGATCTCCCTTGCCCAACCTTTGAACTGCGCCAGCTTATAGAAGTTGAACCAGCCGATGATGTACCGGTGAATGTCAAGTGAGCTTTCGCCGATTTTGTTCTTAAAAAGTAGGTTGTAGTCTGAGCTCAGTGAGGGCTTTGCCCTCTCCGCCTTCGGCGGAT
>NZ_WEHX01000001.1 GCF_009183815.1 Sutterella seckii
CTATGTCGGGATGGGAAAACGCGAGGAATTCCAGACCGATAAGGAAGCAGAAAAGCGCTCGTACCGGATCAACCTGCGGCCTGGAGTTTTGAAAGGACGCTCGGCTGAAGATCTTATCCGCAAAATCGAGCACTTCAAGTCCAGCGTCCGCTGCAAGGTTGAGCATGTCTTTGCGCGTGTGAAGCTTCAGATGTCGTACCGCAAGACCCGGTATCGCGGCATTGCGAAGAATGCGCATCGCATCAATACGATGCTGGCGCTCTGCAATCTCTTCACTTTCGATTGTTACCTGAAGAGATTGATGGCCTAATTGTGCCTATATTGTGGAAATTTCCACTAAAAACATCATAAACTGCCAATTTTTAGACTGTAAACAACCGAATTTATGTGTTGGGTCCGGATTTTCCGGTTGCAGTCATAAAAATTGGCACTTGCTCAGACCTTCCTTTATTTTCGAATGTGATCCACAATCCCTTGGAGCTGATCCAAGTTGGAGAATTCAATCACAATTTTTCCCTTGCCTTTTGTATTGGCCGTGAGCTTTACAACGGCGCCTAGCGTCTCCGCCAGCGCCTCTTCAAGACGTTCGTTATCACGCGTCTTGATCACTACCTTTTTCTGAGGCAGCGGCCCCTCAAGCAAACGCCGGACAAGATCTTCCGTCTGTCGCACAGAGAGACTGCGGGCAACCACAGTTTTGGCTGTTGTGATCTGATCTGCCCCGGTAAGAGCGAGCAGGGCACGAGCGTGCCCCATCTCCAACTCTCCTTTCATGACCATGTCTTTCACTTCATCTGTGAGGGACAACAGGCGAAGAAGATTGCTTGTAGCCGGCCGGGAACGGCCAATTGCCTTAGCGGCATCCTCATGCGTAAAGGAAAATTCGCTGATGAGCCGCTGAAGACCCTGAGCCTCTTCGATCGGATTCAGGTTTTCCCGTTGGATGTTCTCAATCAGCCCAATGACGAGCGCATGCTCATCATCAACGTTCTGCAGAAGAACCGGAACCTTTTCGAGCCCAGCGAGCTTTGCAGCACGCAGGCGACGTTCGCCAGCAAGAACCTCATAATCTCCGTCGTTCAGCGTGCGAACAAGAATAGGGCTGAGAAGCCCCTGTTCTCGAATTGAATCTGCCAATTCGCTGATAGACGCTTCGTCCATGCGCGTACGCGGCTGATAGCGCCCCGGATGAATATGAGCGGTCTCGATCTCCAGCAATCGACGCTCGCTTACAGCGTCATCCAGAGCATCAGGACCGACTTCCCCCATGAATAGGGCATCCAGACCGCGTCCAAGTCCTTTTTCTTTCTTTTTCACTGCATTCACCCGTTTGTCTTTTTCGCTTCCATGCGGGAGATGATCTCGTCGGCGAATGCTTTATACGCCATGGCGCCTCGGCTGGACCGATCGTAGACCACCCCTGGCTTGCCATAACTTGGCGCTTCCGCGAGCCGAACGTTGCGAGGAATGATTGTATTGAAGACCTTATCCCCAAAATGCTTCTTGAGCTGTTCACTTACCTGTTGCTGAAGCGTAATTCTGGGGTCGAACATCACACGCAGAATGGAGATGATCCGCAGCCCGGGATTCTTTTCGTTATGAACCCTGCGAATAGAAGCTACGAGGTCCGTAAGCCCTTCAAGCGCGAAGTATTCGCACTGCATCGGCACAATAACGCCGTTTGCGAAGCAGAGTGCATTAAGCGTAAGCATGGAAAGGCTTGGCGGACAATCGATCAGAATATAGTCATAGCGATCCATGACAGGTCCAAGCGTTTTCTTCAGTCTCTGATCTCGCTCCCGGATGCTGATGAGTTCAATTTCAGCGCCTGAAAGCTCACGATTAGCCGGAAGGACATCAAACCCGCCAGTTTCGCTGCGTCGAACGACATCGTCAAACGACTTAAGCCCCAGAAGAAGCTGGTAAACAGAACATTCAATTTCCCGCTTATCGATCCCACAACCCATTGTGCCATTGCCCTGAGGATCGAGGTCGACAAGCAGCACCCGACGATCCCGGAGCGCTAGAGCAGCCGCAAGATTGACAGTTGTTGTGGTTTTGCCCACGCCGCCCTTCTGATTGGCAATACAGAAAACTTGAGCCATGAGAAATAAAAATCCCGCGGTCGGTCGTTATCAGGACTCTGGCCGCGGAAAATCACAAAAAGGTTAAAAAACAGCCCTTATTTTATAGAACAAGACTATGACGTCTCGTTCCAGCTCATTTCTGACCAAGCTGGAGCCAAAGCTCGGAGAAGCCCTGCCAGAAGATCGACACGCCGAGGCAAATCAAAATAAAGGCAAAAATCCTCGCCAAGGCATCTGCACCGGCAGCACCAACCGATCGGCTGACGCGATCGCTGTATCGAAAACAGATCCAGATCACGAGGACGGTAGCCAAAATCGCAAGAATCGTTCCCCCTAAATTACTGGCGGTATAAGGGAGCGTGGTGCCGAGAGCCACCGTCACAGCGATGGCCCCCGGCCCCGTTGTAAGCGGCAGTGTAAACGGATAGAACGCCATTGCCTTCAGGCGAGAACGCGGCAATGCCAGAGGCGGCTCCTTGGAGCCTTCATCATGAGATGGAGCATTGAGCGCATTCCAGCCGGCAGCAAACAGCACCAACCCGCCGGCACAGCGCAGAACACCGACGGAAATGCCGAAAAATCCCAGAATCAGATGCCCCGCAAAAAGGCACACGACAAGGATGACAAAGGAAAAAATGGCAATGCGTCCAGCAACATAAGCCCGATCAGAATCAGAAAGATGACTCGACAGCGTCACAAAAAACATTGCGCCGCTGAACGGATTGATCACCGGAACGAGCGTTGTGAATGTATAGATGAAGGCGCTCAACAATGTAGCAGGAAGGAAATCCATTCTTTTTCATCTCTATAAGGACTGAGACAGCACTATCAAATGCCGGACTTCTTCAAGACCAGGAACATGAATCGGCTCAAGCATTTCAACAGTTATGCCATTAGGAAGCGCTGCGATCTCCTCTTCTGTTTTTGCACCTTTCATGGCGAGCCAACGGCCCCCTGGAGAAAGAAGAGGGCGAGTCAGCGTAACAAAGTCGGAGAGAGAAGCAAAAGCCCGGCTCGTAATCATGTCCCATTCACCCTGGAGTTTTTCCACCCGAGAGTGTCGTGCACGCAAGTTTTTCAGGCCCAGCTCAATCGCTGCCTGATTTACGAATGCCACTTTCTTCCCTACAGCATCAACGCCCGTGACTTCCAGATCCGGGCGAAGAATAGCTACCGGCACCGATGGCAGCCCGCCTCCGCAGCCGACATCGAGAATATTTTTAGCATCCGGCGCTACACGCCCCAGCCATGGCACCAGCGCAGCTGAATCGAGCAGATGGTGAGTGAGCACCTCTTCTGGTCTGCGAATCGCCGTCAGGTTGTAAACACGATTCCACTTCAGGAGAAGCTCTGCATAGCCTAAGAATGAATGGATTATGTTGTCATCGACAGGCAGGCCTTCAGCCTCCAGTCCGGCACGGAGCTGGGAACTATCAATTGCAATTGAATTCATTGGAGAAGCATTCCGAAGAAGCACTTTATTTTCCAGCCGCCGGCCGATCACCCGGCACTGAGCCCTTATCCCGCTGATAGTAATAGCGGCGCTTTAAGTGAACAAGCAGAAGCGCCACTGCTGCAGGCGTCACCCCGGAGACGCGGGATGCCTGACCAAGCGTTTCCGGTCTTGCCGCTTTGAGCTTCTGTCGAACCTCAAAAGAAAGCCCCGTCACCGCGTCATAGTCCATAGCATCCGGGATTGCCAGCGTTTCATTGGCAAGAGCTTTTTCGATTTCATCCTTCTGCCGCTCAACATACCCGGCATACTTCACTTCAACTTCAACCTGAGCCTTCTCGACCTCATTGAGCTCAGAAAAATCCGCAGCCAGAGTGCCGTCCGTACGTCGAAGTGTCGCCAAATCGGACATCCGAACATTCGGTCTCGCAAGCAAGCTCCTGAGAGGATATTCCCGCTCAATCGAGGTTCCCAGCACGCGCTCCGCCTCTGCTGCGGCAATGATCTTGGGATTCACCCAGGTATCCTTGAGCATTTCTAAAGCTCTTTGCACCCGCTCAGTTTTTCGATTGAAGTACTCCCAGCGCAGATCGTCTACCAGGCCCAGACGGCGGCCGGTCGGCGTAAGACGGGCATCAGCATTATCCTCGCGCAGAGAAAGCCTATATTCCGCACGGCTTGTAAACATGCGGTAAGGCTCCGTAACGCCCTTTGTTGTCAGATCATCCACCATAACGCCGAGGTAGGCTTCATCGCGGCGTGGCGTCCAGCCTTCATCTCCCCTAGCGTAAAGCGCTGCATTCAGACCAGCCAGAATTCCCTGTGCAGCCGCCTCTTCATAGCCGGTTGTGCCGTTAATCTGCCCGGCAAAAAAGAGTCCCGGCATTGCCTTGGTCTCCAGCGTACGCTTAAGCCCGCGCGGATCGTAGTAATCGTATTCAATGGCATAGCCCGGACGAATGAGATGAGCATTCTCAAGCCCCGGCATCATCCTGACCATGCGGTACTGCACGTCAAATGGGAGACTCGTAGAAATGCCGTTTGGATAAAACTCCTGAACGTCAAGTCCTTCAGGCTCAAGGAACACCTGATGGCTATCCTTCGAAGCAAAACGCTTGACCTTGTCCTCAATCGAAGGGCAGTAACGAGGGCCTACCCCCTGGATCACTCCGGCATACATCGGCGAACGGTCGAGGTTGGCCAGGATGAGCTCATGCATCTCCTTCGTTGTGCGCGTGATCCAGCAGGGCATCTGCCTTGGGTGCGAATTTGCCGGGCGAATCAGCGAAAAATCCGGAACGGGATCCAAATCCCCCCACTGCTCCTCGCAGCGGCTGAAATCAATTGAACGACCATCGATTCGAGCAGGCGTCCCTGTTTTCAGGCGCCCCTGCGGCATACCAAGTTCCTTCAGGCGCTCAGCGAGCCTGACGCTCGCAGGATCTCCCATGCGTCCCGCCTGATAATGCTCCAGCCCGATATGCACCAGACCATTAAGGAAAGTGCCGGAGCAAATAACTACAGAACGCGAGTGAAACCGTATCCCTGTCTGCGTGACTACGCCGCGAGCTTCACCGTTTTCGACGATCAAATCATCGGCCGCCATCTGGAATACGGTAAGGTTTTGCTGCGCCTCAATGCGCCTGCGCATCTCCCGCCGATAAAGCTGCCGGTCAATCTGCGCGCGCGTTGCGTGTACAGCCGCACCTTTAGAGCTATTCAGAATACGGAACTGAATGCCTGCGGCATCTGTCACCTGAGCCATGGCTCCGCCCAGAGCATCAAGTTCTTTAACGAGGTGTCCCTTGCCGATGCCACCGATCGATGGATTGCAGGAAAGCTGCCCGACAGTGTCGAGATTATGCGTAATAAGAAGAGTCTTTCGTCCCATGCGCGCAGCAGCAAGCGCAGCTTCAGCACCCGCATGTCCGCAACCGACGACGATGACCTCGTAGCTTTCTGGGTATTCCATAGCTTTCAAATCCAGAGTCTTTGACTCACTTGCCGATGCAGAATCGGCTGAAGATGATGTCGAGGAGTCCTTCCGCATCCATCTCCCCAAGGATTTCTCCAAGGGAACGGCCAGCAAGGCGCAGCTCTTCGGCAAGGAGCTCCATCATACCGAAGCCGCTGTCGGCAATCTCCAGGGCTTTGCGGATGTGAAGGCCTGCGCAGCGCAAGCATTCGAGATGACGTTCGCGCGCAAGAAACACCTCTTCGGTGCCTCCCGCCATATCGGAAAGGTCGAGAACTCTCGATTTCAATTCCTCGAGTCCGGCGCCTGTTTTAGCTGAAATTGCAATGGCGCCCTTTGTTTGCAGTTCGTTGAGAACGCTTTCCGAAGCCAGATCGCACTTATTGGCAATATGGAGAACCGGAGTTCCGGAACGGACCGTCTCTTCGACGCGTTTTAATGCATCGCCATCGTCCGCCACGCGCCCCGAAGCATCAGACAGCGCCAGGACAATATCAGCTTCCTTAAGGGCCTGCAGCGAGCGCTCGATGCCTTTCGATTCAACCACATCTGTCGTATCGCGCAGACCTGCCGTGTCCACGATGCGAAGCGGTACGCCGTTAAATGCCGTCCAGTGCTCGATCCTGTCCCGCGTAGTCCCGGCAATGTCCGTCACAATGGCAATTTCCTCTCCGGCCAGCGCATTGAGCAGACTCGATTTGCCAACATTTGGCGCGCCGACAAGAGCAACAGTGAGCCCCTCTGCAAGCACTGCACCTTTACGCGCAGTCTTCAGAAGTTCATCTATGCGGCTTGCTGCAGTTGCCATTCTTTGGATGATTTCATCCGCCATCAAGTCGTCGAGTTCTTCTTCAGGAAAATCTAGCTGCGCTTCCGTGAGCGCCCGCGCTTCATCCAAAAGACTTCCAACGGCATGAATGCGTCTGGAGAAGTCGCCGGAAAGGGAGCGGGCAGCTGCCTGCGCCGAAGCCTCGCTCACTGCATCAATCAAACCGCTCACGGCTTCAGCCTGTGCGAGATCGATGCGTCCGTTAAGAAAAGCTCGTTTGGTGAATTCGCCGGGCTCTGCAATGCGAATGCCGATAAAGGCAAGCTTTTCAAGAACAGACCGCAGAATCAGCCTGAGAAGCATTGGCCCGCCGTGAGCCTGAATTTCCAATACAGTTTCTCCGGTATAACTTGCCGGAGCGGGGAAATAAAGGACTATGGCCCGATCAAGCAAAGCTCCTTTAGCATCCGTTACATCAAGAAGATGCGCATGCCTTGGCTCCAGCAAAACGCCGGGGAAAAGCGTGCTGAGCACTACATCCGCATGATGGGCGGGCACGGAAAGACGCACTACGCCGATTGCGCCGCGTCCGGCAGCCGTCGCGATAGCGACGATGGGAGTTTTGTCATTGAGCTGCATATGGCACATCTCTTCTTTTTTAGAATGCAGAGGGCGATTCAACCTCAACAAGGCACTTAATCTCATGTCGCTTCAGGATCCTCGTTCCTCCCGGCGCGGACAATTTTTCGGCTCTGCGCTTGCCGGCGTCTGCACTGCAGTCATTCTCTCCGTTCCGGCCTCAGCCTATACGGCCCGTTTTTTTGGGGACAGCTATGAAACCAGATCCTTAATCTACTGCGGCTTCATGCTGTGGGTGGTCTGCGGGGCGATCGCCGTTTTTGCCAAAACCTGGAAGACGGAGGAGAACCGGCTTTCATTCAGAAGAATTTTCCTCTGGTTTGCCTCAGTCTGGCTCTGGCCGCTTCTGCTGGCAGCCTCGTCTCTGAATTCGAAAAAAACTTTCGTAAATAAATGAAGGCCGGGCGGCTCTTTCTTTGAAAGAGCTTCTCGCCCGGCCGACTTGTCAACGAACTTGGCGCGTCAGGAGCGCCAAGTCGCGGCTACTTATTTCTGCTTTGCCAGCCGCTTCGCGCGTTCTTCGGCGATCGTCTTGTTGATCCACCACTGCTGAGCAATAGAAAGAATATTGTTCGTAAGCCAGTAGAGAACCAAACCTGCAGCGAAGATGAAGAACATCACCGAGAAAACGACCGGCATGATGTACATCACTTTTGCCTGCGTCGGATCAGTAGGCTTCGGATTGAGGAAGATCTGCAGGAACATGGTGATTGCCATCAGGAGAGGCAACACAAACCAAGGATCAGGCATCGCAAGATCGTGCACCCAGAAGATCCACGGAGCCCCGCGCAGCTCCACTGAGCCCTGAAGAACCCAGTAGAGAGCGAGAAACACGGGAATCTGCAGCATGATCGGAAGGCACCCGCCAATCGGATTGATCTTCTCCGTGCGATAGAGTTCCATCATCGCCTGGTTGAGGCGCTGCTTGTCATCCTTGTATTTTTCCTGAAGCGCCTTCATGCGAGGCGTCACTTCCTTCATGCGGGCCATCGAGCGATAGCCGGCAGCCGAAATCGGATAGAGCACAGCCTTCACAATGCAGGTGAGAAGCACAATTGCCCAGCCCCAGTTGCCGACGATCCCATAGAGGAAGTCCAGCAGCCAATAGATCGGCTTCGCGAGGAAAGTAAGCCAGCCGTAATCAACAACCAGCTCAAGCCCGGGAGCAAGCTGCTCAAGTCGAGCCTGTTCCTGAGGACCGGAGTAGAAAGTTGCGCGATCCGTCACGGAGGCTCCCGGAGCAATTTCCTTCATGGAAACCAGGGTGCCGATAGCGTAGAGATCCTTAGAGACTTCACGGGCGTAATTCTGACGGGATTCACCCTGCGACGGAATCCAGGCACTCACGAAATGGTGCTGCACCATTGCGAGCCAACCGTTATCGGTTTTCTCTACAAAGGACGCATCCTTATCGTGAATATCGGAAAAATCGAGCTTCTGGAAGTTTTCTTCACTCGTATAGAAAGCCGGTCCAGTAAACGTCGAATACATCGAGCTTTCGCCTGCAGGCTTGCTCGAGTCGCGCGTGATCTGATAGTAAATCTGGGGGGAAACAGCCTTTTCAGTCTGATTCGTAACGGTCGTGGAGACATCCATGCCGTAATAGCCGCGCTTGAAGGAATAGGTCTTTGTAACCTTAACTCCGCCCTTGTCTGCTTCAAAGACAACATCAAGCTTGTCGGAACCATCCATGGAAAGCGACTTGCTCACCAGCTTGAACTCATCGGCATGCGTCGGATAGTCGCCGCCCACAAGCCCGCTCTGCGCCATGTAGGTATGCGCGCCCTGAACATTAAGAAGCTTGACGTTGCCGAGATCATCAGCAGGCTTGCGGCCGAGAATCATGCCGGCAAGACCCACTTCAGTCCAGTCCGCCTGCTGCGGGAAGAGAAGCATCTCCGTACCAATTACACGGGCCCCCTGAAGATCAAACGTGACCTTCATTCGATCCGTAGTAACGACCACCGGTTCCTTGACCGGAGTTGCCGCGGCCTGAACTTCAACAGCCCTTGCATCCTGAGCCGGAGCAGGAATATCCGCTGCACCCGCACTCTGCGAGGCTTCAACAGTCTCTTCAGGAGCAGCAAAGAAAGACTTCCCGCCCTTATAGACTTGATAATTGTCCCAAAGCATGAAAAGCGATCCGAAAAGGATCACCCACAAAAGGGCACGCTGAACTTCTCTTCCCATAAAGCTCTCTTGGATTGAGTTAGGGGTAATTTAAAGATTAAAGAAGGATCGCCCGCTCTCGCTCGCACCTTCTTCATGAATGTCCTTGCAGTCCCTGCACCAGCATCGCCAGCGAAAGGTATTCGGGACCGGATCATACCCTCTGCCGCCAAATGGGTGGCACCGCAGAAGCCTCATTACGATCATCCACCCGCCTTTCAGAGCGCCATGACGCTCCAAAGCTTCAATAGCATACTGCGAGCAGGTGGGCAGATAGCGGCATTCGCGCCCCACCCATGGCGACAAAGTCAGCTGGTAGAGTCGAATGAGTCCGATCATCAGCCGCTTCAGGAAATTCATATTTTTCCTTCTTTTGCGGACTGAGCTTTGCGGCGTTGATCCGCTCGGCGCACAACTTCCTCAAGAAGGACTGCTGCATCAGCGCGAAGTTTTTCCTTCAGGCTGCTGCGCGAGGATGCACCGAGAGAACAAAGCTCGGTTTTAAGCCTCAAAGAAACATCCAGCCCAAGATTTCTAGAAGCCAGTATTTCCCTGAGTTCAGGAAGCCGCAGTCTTGCGGCTTCCCTCAACGTACGCTTGACGATTGCCCTGTCAACAGAAAGCGGCGCATTGCGCTTTCCGACCGTAATGCCTACACGAACGCGATGCGGTTCTGAATTCTCAAGGCATCCGGCAGTGAAATACGCAGAATGGACGCGGAACGACTGTGCATTCCGCGTCCTCAATATCACACCGAAGTCAGAGCTTTTAATGAGGCGACTGCTTCGGGGAAATCCGTAGTTCTCCGCCGGGCTTCCGGTCACGGCAAGCATCCAGCCGTGTTAGGGCAACCGCTATTAGAGGGCGAGAACGTGACGGCCCTTGGCGCGACGACGAGCCAGAACGCGGCGACCGCCCTTCGTACGGCTGCGAACGAGGAAGCCGTGAGTGCGGGCACGCTTGGTCTTGGAGGGCTGATAGGTACGCTTGGTAGCCATGATGTTGTTTCCTTTGTCTCGAGGGAGAAGCTTGTAGAGACTGAATTGTCTCTATTCAGCGGATGAAGAATCCAAAGCAGACTGAATACTGCTCTGACGCATTCCTCTTGGTCTCCGACGACCCTGGATACAGGGCGGGACTGGAGGAAGCCTAGAAAAGCTCGCTATTACACAACAATCTGCGTGGTCTTGTCAAACCTCGGACTGTGGAAAATTGCATTTTCACCCGGAGACTCGTTCTATGCAGAAGAAGTGAAAAACGCTTTCAGTAGTAAGGCGATACATAACAATACTATATATAGATGTTTCTAACTCAACAATAACATCCTCTTGTGTACATCCTTAAAAATGTAAGTGTTTAATCGCTTAACTTAACCAGAGCCTCAGAGAATCCTTATTCACATCATTTTGTGGATAAATTAAATCTTCATAGCCGCCCAAAGCTTCTGTGGATAACTTTTTTATATATATTTCAATGAATTAAGAAGTTATCCACAAAGAAAACGCCATTTCCTAAAGAAAACTTGGTAAAATGAACGATCCCTGCCTGTCAGGCAACAGCAAGATCGGAAATTGATTCCATCTTGTCCTTCAACGTTTAGCTCTTTATTCGGCCTATGCAAGTCTTTTGGCAAAAGTGTCTGGACAACCTGAGAGAGTTTGTCCAGAGCGCACCAAAAATCTATGACACGTGGTTCAAAGTAATCAATCCCGTCGCCTGGGATCCGGATAATGGAGTGTTGACGCTCGAAGCTCCTGCTTCAAAAGTTCGCTTTCTTAGAGATACGTACCTCAAGAATATTCAGCGAATCGCCACCCACGTCAATGACGATCAGCCTGTGACCGTCTCCCTCATTGCCGCTCAGAAAGAGGCTGCTGAAGTTCAGAAGCCCTCTGTCGGCACGTCAGAGTCCGACGTGCGCAGAAGAGAGGAAACTGGTCTCCTGCCGGGGCTGACGTTTGAAAACTACGTCAACGGCAATGCCAATCAGCTTGCCGTTGCAGCGGCAGAGCACGTTGCCACGACCACGGGTACTCAGTACAACCCGCTCTACATTTACGGTGGGGTGGGCCTTGGCAAAACACATCTGATGCAGGCGATTGGACATCGCTACCTTGATCTGCACCCCAAGGCAAAAGTCCGTTGCGTCTCTGCTCAGGATTTCATTAATGAATACACGGCCGCTGTCCGGGAGTCTGCCAATAAGACCCATGCGAGCCTGGAAAAATTCGATGAGCGCTATCGCAACCTCGACCTGCTCCTCATCGACGATGTTCAGTCGCTCTCCGGCGCCAAAGGCTCACAGGGGCAATTTTTCCGCGCGTTTGAAGCGCTTGTTCCTCACAACAAGCAGCTGGTTATCACTTCAGATACTTATACGCGCGGACTCAAGGATATCGAGCCTCGCTTGATTTCCCGCCTTTCCCAGGGGTTGTCCGTCGCTATTGAACCGCCTGAATTTGAGATGCGCACAGCCATTCTGCTCAATAAGGCGAAGGCCATGGGCGTCAATCTCCCTGATGAAGTAGCTGCCTTTATTGCCAAGCGCCTTAAATCCAATGTTCGCGAACTCGAAGGCGCCCTTCAGCAGGTCGTCGCTTATCAGCAGTTTCAGCCGTCTGCGTCGCGCGAAATTACCATTGATATTGCGAAGCGCGTGCTGAGAGATCAGTTCCAGGTCGTCAATAGTCTGATCACCATTGAAAATATTCAGAAAACGGTTGCTGACTACTACAAGATCAAAGTCGCAGACATGCATTCGAAGCGTCGCCCCGCCTACATTGCATTGCCCAGACAAATCGCTATGTACCTCACGAAGGAACTGACCCAGCACAGTCTTCCTGAGATTGGTGAAAATTTTGGCGGCCGGGATCACACAACCGTTATGCATGCGGTTCGTAAAATCACTCAGGAAAGGCAGAGCAATGCTGAACTCAATCATGAGATTCATGTGCTTGAGCAAATGATCCGCGGTTAAATCGCGATCTGCCATCCATCCAACATTGATAAATCACGCTTTTTCAGTCCGATCATGAAGCTTATTGCCAGTCCTGTTGAGAATCTGTTCAAACCCGTCAAAACGGTATCGGGCATTGTTGAACGCAATCAGTCCCTGCCTGTGATCAGCAACATTCTGATTGAGCAAAAGGACGAGTCCGTCACATTCTCGACAACGGACCTTGATATTCAGATCCGTACCTCTGCGCCTGTCGGCGTCTCCGGCGCGGAAGGCACCTTCACGGTTTCAGCACAGAAAACATCTGAAATTCTTGCGGCACTCCGCCCGCTTGATGTTGTCGAAATTGATGTCGGAGAGGACGGACTTGCTGCCTTCTCCGTTTCCGGAGGCCGCTTTACCGTTCAAACGCTTCCGCCGGAGGACTTCCCGGTCATTAAAACCCAGACTCCGGTCAGCTCGTTTACATTGCCCGCCAAAACCCTTCGCTATCTTTTGACAATGACCTCCTTTGCCATGGCTGCAAAGGACATTCGTTACTACCTGATGGGGGTTCTGCTCGTTGCTCAGGGCTCAAAACTCCGTGCTGTCGCAACGGACACGCATCGTCTTGCCTATTGCGAAGCAGTAGTAGACGGCATGATGCAGGACGAAAAAGTCGAGGCAATTGTTCCCCGGAAGACTGTGCGCGAACTGATGCGCATTCTCCCGGAAGACGATTCACCGGTTGTTGTCAATCTGGGCGATACGCAGATCTGCTTCAAATTCGACAATGTTGAATTCATTTCGAAGCTGATTGAAGGGAAATTCCCTGATTATCAGCGCGTCATGCCGACAGAAGACACGAATCCGCAGTGCGTCCGCCTTAATCGAGAAGAACTTCTTCTGGCTCTTCGGCGTGTGCAGATTCTCACCAATGAAAAATTCCACGGCATGCGCTGGCTTTTCAAGGAAGGCGAACTGCTTATCCAAGGCAATAACGCTGAACAGGAAGAGGCCAGCCAGACAATTCATGCCCCCTGGACATGGGGAGAACTCGATATCGGCTTCAATCTGCTCTACATGATTGAGCTTCTTACAAATCTGAAAAATTCTGAAGTGGACTTCCATTTCGCTCCCACGCCGAAGAGCGTCCTGGTCACGATGCCGGAATCTTCCAGCTTCCGCTACCTCATCATGCCGATGAGAATTTAAGCAGCCCTTTTGCGACAGAGGCGCATTCCGTCAGGGAATGCGCCTCGCCAAGGCCTTTTTTCGACTCGCACCCAACATCAATTCGCCCCCTTCATTCTGTTTGTCCGGGCGAAGCCAAGGATTAAAGATTTCATGTCCGAAGCGGAAAATCACATGATTGAAGCGCCTGAAGCGCTGCCTCAGGTCCAGAATCTGGATGAAATACATCCAGATCAGAATCCCAGCGCCTATAACGAATCAAGCATTCAGATTCTTGAAGGGTTAGAGGCCGTCAGAAAACGCCCAGGAATGTATATCGGCGACACGGCCGACGGTTCTGGCCTGCACCATCTCGTCTATGAAGTTGTCGACAACTCCATTGATGAGGCGCTTGCCGGATTCGCAACTCACATTGAAGTCACGATTCATACCGACAATTCCGTTTCGGTCGTGGATGATGGCCGCGGCATTCCCTCTGCAATCAAATGGGACGACAAGCACGACCCTAAGCGCAGCGCTGCAGAAATTGCGCTTACAGAGCTCCATGCCGGCGGCAAATTCGACAATAACGGCTACAAGATCTCAGGCGGCCTCCATGGCGTGGGCGTTTCCTGCGTCAATGCGCTTTCCTCGTGGCTTCGCCTTACTGTGCGCCGTGACGGAGAAGCAAGGTTCCTTGAATTCCGCAAGGGTTTAGTGCAGAACAGGATTGTGGAACAACTCCCCAATCCCCTTACCGGCAAGCTCGAAAACGTTTCTCCCATGAAGCTTCTCGGGCCTACGAATCGTCGCGGCACTGAAGTTCACTTCCTTCCCGATTTAACGATCTTTGAAAAGGTCACGCAGTTCAGCTACGACACGCTGCTGTCGCGCCTGCGCGAACTCTCATTCCTGAATTCTGGAGTGAGCATTACGCTCAAAGACCTGCGCACCTCGCATGAAGCACATCTGAAGACCGATAAGGGCTTGGTGGCTTATGTTGAATATAAGAACCAGTCCCGGACGGTGCTTCATCCCAAGATTTTTCACGCCAAAGGAACGGTGCTTTCCAGCGGAACGCCTGTGGAAGTGGAAATCGCGATGCAATGGCAGGACAGCTATAACGAAAGCCTCACTGCCTACACGAACAACATTCCGCAGCGCGACGGCGGCACGCACGTGACGGGACTGCGTGCTGCAATGACGCGCGTGCTGAAGAACTATATCGCCAAGAATGAACTGGCCAAGAAGGCTAAGGTCGATCCTGAGGGCGATGACATGCGCGAAGGCCTCACCTGCGTGCTCTCAGTAAAAGTTCCTCAGCCCAAATTCAGTTCCCAGACAAAGGACAAACTTGTTTCCAGCGAAGTCCGTCCTGCGGTAGAAGATATCGTCGGCCGCGAACTGGAGCTTTATCTCGAACAGAATCCGACTGATGCCAAGATCATCTGCGAGAAGATCATAACGGCTGCCCGCGCACGCGAAGCCGCTCGCAAAGCACGCGACCTCACTCGGAAAACCGGTGTAGGCGGCGGCCTGCCCGGAAAGCTTGCCGACTGCCGCGAAAAGAATCCTGCTTACTCCGAACTTTTTCTCGTAGAGGGCGATTCTGCCGGCGGATCTGCTAAACAGGGGCGAAACTCCCAGAATCAGGCCATTCTTCCGCTGCGCGGCAAAGTGCTCAATGTTGAAAAGGCCGCTCAGGATAAGCTCCTTGATTCCGAGCAGATCCGCATGCTGACGCTAGCCCTCGGCACCAACATCGGCAAGAACTTCGATATTTCAAAATTACGCTATCACCGCATCATCATCATGACCGATGCGGACGTGGATGGTGCGCATATCCGTACATTGCTTCTCACGTTGTTCTACCGTCAGATGCCGGAACTTCTTGAAAACGGGTATGTGTATATTGCGCAGCCGCCGCTCTATAAGGTCCAGAAGAACAGCAAGGATAAGGGGCGCTTCCTCAAGGATGAGGCGGAAATGAGCGCCTATCTGACAGATCTTGCACTCAAGGGGGCTGAGCTCTATCCCAATGAGGAGGCAGTAAAAGCCAACACTCCTATACGCGGCAGCGCACTTGAGTCTCTTGTGGCCGAGTATCTTCAGGCCCACGCCGTCATTTCCCGCCTGGGCAATGTCCTCGATACCGGCGTGCTTCTCGCCATTGCGGCCGGCACTGAACTGTCGCTCGAAAATTCCTTTGATGCTGAGGAAAGCGCCAAACGCCTGGAAAGAGAAATGCGCGACCCCAACGTTAAAGTTGAAGCGCAATGGAACGAAGAGGAGGAAAAGCACGTCCTCAAGGTCCATCGCATGAAGCACGGCAACGCTAAAACCACAACCGTTCTTCCGGAATTCATCCTGTCGGCTGACTATCAGAAGCTTCGCGAAAGCTCCCGCATGCTCCAGGGCGTGATCGGCGAAGGCGCCCGCGTAAAGCGCGACAAAGATGAGGCCCCGGTCAAGAATTTTGCTGAAGTGGTCAGCTGGCTGATGCGGCAGGCTGAAAAAGGCCTTATCCGTCAGCGATACAAAGGACTGGGCGAGATGACTCCTGAGCAGTTGCGGGACACCACGATGGATCCGAAAGTACGCCGGATGCTCCGGGTGCGCGTTGAAGATGCAGCCAATGCCGATGCCATCTTCTCAATGCTGATGGGCGACATCGTAGAGCCGCGCAGAGCCTTTATTGAGAGCAATGCCCTATTCGGGAATATCGATACCTGATGCCTTAGTTCCAGGCGTCCGGAAATCTCTTCCGGGCGCCTTTTTCTTCCAAGAATTCCTAGATGACTGCCCCAACTGAACAGTTAGTCGTTGCCGTCTCTTCCAGAGCGCTTTTCGACCTAGAAAAAGAACATCAGCTTTTTGAAACCCAGGGTTATGAAGCCTTTCGAGACTTTCAGGTCAGAAAGAAGGATGAGCCTTTGAAGCCAGGCGTCGCATTTCCCTTTGTCAAACGCTTTCTTGGCCTCAATAAGCTCTTTCCCAACCAGGAACCCTTTCGCGTGGTTGCGTTATCGCGCAATTCTCCGGAAACAGCGAGACGCTTCTTTAATTCCTGCCGCCATTATCAACTCCCGATTCATGCCGGCGCCTTCACTTCTGGACAATCTACCTTTCCCTACATCTCAGCATTTAAGGTCTCGCTGTTCCTATCCGCCAACGCTGTCAATGTTTCCCAAGCGATTGAAGCCGGCCTTCCTGGCGGCTTAGTGTTGCCGAACCGTATGGCAGATGACAGTGATGACGACGACCCGACGCTAAGGATTGCTTTTGATTTCGACGGCGTTCTTGCTGACGATGAATCTGAGAGGTGCTATCAGAAGGAAGGCCTTTCGGCGTTCCATAAGAACGAAATGGAAAAAGCGGAAACTCCGCATGCTCCCGGCCCATTGAGAGACTTGTTTGCGCGGCTTTCAGCTTTCCAGCGTCTGGATTATCAGACCCGAGGCAGCAAGGACCCTTACTTCAAGCCTGCCATCCGCATCTCCATTGTCACCTCCAGAGGCGCACCGAGTGAAGAACGATTAATCACAACCTTAAAAAGCTTTGGCATGAGCGCGGCAGAACTCTTCCTGCTTGACGGACTCGACAAAGGCAGCATCCTGGAAGCTATCCGCCCCCATATCTTCTTTGATGATCAGGCGCGAAATCTCGAAAAAATGCAGGCGCAGATACCCAGCGTACTCGTCCCGTTCGGTATCCACAACGAGCAATGAAAAAAATATATAAATTTCAATAAGTAACGTAACATTACCAACAGACAATTCACTGTTAACCTATGGAGTATCCACAGACAATCCACAAGCTAGAATGAACCTCCCTGTAAATTTTCCTCATCTCCCTTATTCAATTAAATCTTTATATTTAATAAGTAGTCGTTAGTAGTAGGTAAACCGTTTTCTGTGGATAACCTGATTTTATTCATTACTATCAAACAGATAAGATTCATGTTTGGTTGTGGATAGGTGGATGAATGCATTGTGGGCAAGCATGGATAGTCTGGGGATGAATTTTCAGGAATTCCCGGCTATCTGGAAGTTGTCCACAAATTGCTGCATCAACATAAAAGTTGTTCACGTAAGTTGTTCACATAGTAGACAGCATTTTTGTTTATATGTCTTTAACCTCCGCTTTTCTGCCTTGGTTCGCGCTGAAGCTCTCACGCTCTATGCGGGGAGTCATCAATAATCTTGGGCATCGAACAGTCTTCATGCGAGGAGAGCGTATTTATGAGTCTCCGGGCTTTTTCCAGAAGCTGATGCTGGTTGAACGTGGTGTGGTTGCGAAGGCTCTCCTTGATCCTTTTCATAAGGATCCTCTGTTGATTTCTCTTTCTGGTCCGGGGGCGTTCTGCGGCAGTTACGAAACGCTTTTTCTACAGGACAGAATGCAGCGTCGGCATTGGTGCATGACTACCACGGAAGTTGTGGTTGCCAATGCGGATCTCTTGCTGCGCATTTGTGATCAGAATCCATCGTGGCAGCGAGAGCTTTCACACTACTCCTCCATCTGCGCCGTATCTGATCGACTCGGGCTTTTGGTGACGCACTCTGCTACGGTAGAAGAGCGCCTTGCTATTTTTCTTGTTGCAAATTCAATTTCCGCGAACCAGGATTTTCAGGATCTTCTTCGGGAAGGTGTTGTGGAATGGGTAGCGCTCAGCGTCATTCCTTCTTTACGGGTCGCAGCTTCCGTTATCAATACCTCGCCAGAGCAAATAAGAGAGGTGCTCAGGCAGTGGCTGAAGGAGGACAGGATCCGATATCTCTCACATAAAGTTCTCGTTTCCCGGGAACTGCTCTCTGGAAGCTGGCAGAAAATTCAGCCGATTCTCCAGACTGCAAATGTTTACGAAGCGGAAGCCCTCAGGACTTCTTTACCTGTGCGCGATCTCGAACTGCCTCGCTAAACTTCTAAAACGCTTTCGGCTTTCGGTTCATCTCTTTTTACGGTTGATGATGCACATGCAGCGAATCTCATTCAGAAAGGCTTCCCTGGCTCTTAGCTTGACGGTCGGTGTCGTAATGCTTTCAGGGTGCATAGCCGCACCCTTGATTGTTGGTGGGGCAGCCGCAACAACGGCATCGGTTGTAACAGACCGTAGAACTGCCGGCTCCATCGTGAGCGATGAGGTTGTGGAAAAACGCGTGTCTTATGAAATAGAACAGGCTCTTGGGAAGAGTCAGCCCCATCATGTGACGGTGACCGCCTATGACGGCCGCGTTTTACTCTCGGGAGAAATTAATTCCCTGGGGAATAGAAAGGCCGTTGAACAGATTGCCACTGCAAGTCCAGATGTTCGTGGAGTAGTCAATGAGCTTGCGGTTATGGAGCCGTCATCGCTCTCGACGCGTCTTTCTGATTCACTCCTTGCAACCCGGGTTCGAACTTCTATTGTCGGCAACAGCAAGATTTCTCTGAACCAGATGAAGGTTGTGGCCGAAAGAGGCATCATCTACCTGATGGGGCTTGTGACGAGTGATGAGGCTCAGATTGCTGCTCAGACAGCGGCAAAGATTTCCGGCGTTCAGAAGGTCATTACTTGCTTTACGATCGCTACGCGCGAGGAAATTGAGCTGAGAATGAAGACCGTTGAGCAGAATCAGCCTAAGGAAGATTAAGGCTGTCGCACTGAGAGTCTTCACAAATAAGAAAACGGGCTTTTCAATCTCAATGGATTGATAAAGCCCGTTTTTTCTTAAAGCTTTTCGACAAAAACAGCGAGGATGCATCCCGCCGCAAAGAGCAGGGAGAAGATGCCTTCGAGCTTTACGCAGCCGAACATAACGGCATTTAGTGCTTCGTGTTCTTTCTGAGCAAGATTTTTTGCAATGGAAACGGCCAGCGGAAGGGTTGCGAAGGCGATCAGAATTGGCCAATGAGAGGTGCTGTTTACACCCATAATGACAAGGGCGGCATAAGGCACAAGCATCAGGCAGTGAAATAACTTCAGGAACCCTGGCTTGCCGATGACGACAGCCAGGGTATTGCGTCCAATACTGGAGTCGTGCTCATAGTCGCGGAAATTATTGACTGCAAGAACTCCGGAAGCAATGCTGCCGAGCGCGAGACCAAGAAGGCATGCATTGGTTGATATGCTGCCTGTCTGAAGGAAATAGGTGCCGCAGACAGCAGTCAGGCCGAAAAATACAAGGACGACAAGCTCTCCGAAAGGCGTGTAAGCAATGGGCTTCGGGCCGCCCATGTATGAGTAGGCTGCGATAAGCGAGGCCAGACCGATTAAAAGGAAAACCCACCCGCCGATCCAGATGAGTACAGCGGTATTGATGAGCGCTAAAAGCGCTCCTATTCTGATCGCAATACGAGCTGTAGGGAGGCTGATCCATCCCATGGTGGTTGCTCTCGGGAGGCCCCTGCGATTCCCTCTTTCAGCGTTTCTTTCCGCATATCCCAGGTCATTTTCCATGTTGGAAATGGCTTGCATCAGGATGGCAATGGAAATGGTGAAGAGTGCGGTAAGAGGTGCAAAGGTCTTGGTTTCACTCCATGCAAGCGCCAGAGAGGCAATCACCGGGGAGACTGCTATCAGCCAGGTTTTCGGGCGTGTGAAGGCCAGCCAGGAACGAATCAGTCCAGGATTTTCGGGGGCAGTAAGGGTCATTCTGTGCTTAAAGGGCGTATTTCACCATCGGACAGGCCGTGAGTGCACGGTACATGTCGTCAAGCTGTTCTCTCGATCTCGCTGTAACCGTTATCGTCACGCACTGATATTTGCGGGTTCTCGACCAAGTGACGGCAACGTTTTTTTCGTCGAAGTCTTCGAAGTGTGATTTCGTAATCCCAATGATTTCTTTAGGGAAAGATGGAGATGCATCGCCCATGACCTTAATTGGAAATTCCATTGGGAATTTCATGAGCGCCTCGGACTGTTCCACGGCCTCTTTCAGCTGTTCGGATTCCTTGTCTTGAACGACTTCAGAATCAATGGTTACAACATCCTTTTTTTCCGCTTCAGTCATTTTCTTTACTCAAAGAAATAAAACATAAGGGCGCCTCTGCGCATCAGGGATGCAGAACATCCTGGTCAAGCGCAATACGGAGGGTATCGCGAAATCTTGCCCAGAAACCTCCGAGAGGAACATTTTCCGCCGCTGCGAGCGGGGCGTTTGCAATTTCGCGGCCGTCAGCATAAATCTTCACTTCCGCGATGAGATCCCCTTGTGCAACAGGTGCCACAAGGGGAGAAGAATAACTCACGCGGATATCAAATGCGTTTGAGCCGTTGCTGATCATCTGTTCTCTGGGAAGCGTTGCAAACAAATCCTCATTGAGTACTCCCGCCACTTTTCGGACGCGCCCCTTGAAGACGGGAATCTGCGCAACGATGGTTCCCTTGTCGTAAATTCGGAGCGTTTCATAGTCGCGCCATGCTCTGAGAAAAAGGGCGGAGAGGCGATCTCTCAGGGCTTTTTGATCCGGTGCGTTGAGTTCTACAGCAAGAAGCCTGCGGATGCGATTGCCGGAGTTTCTAGGATTCTCTGAGAGCACGACAGCGCAGGAATTTTTCTCATCAGGAGCAATAAAAATCCCAGAGATTGCAGGACTATGAATAAGCAGAAAGTTGGATGTGGTCTGAGGCGGCAGACCGGATGCCGTAAAACGCTGCTGAGCTGCCCAGATTCGCGAAATAGAAAAATCTCGGAAAAGCGCCAGTGCCAGATGCGCTATATCTTCTGCAGAAGATGTGCAGGGCTCTGAATTCGTGCAGGGGTATGAAAACAGTGAGGATGTCATGCCGAGTTTTTCTGCACTCATTCGCATGCGCTGGGTAAATTCTGCTTGAGTGAGCCCGAGGGATGGCGCAATTGCCTCTACAGCATCTGGGGAGCCGTTCATCAGCGCAATCTGAAGGATCGTCGCGAATTCGACCGTTTGGGGCGATTCGGCAGCATCTTTTCTATTTTGAACTTTGCCTGACCAGGGATTGGGCACGTTCTCAAAAAGATCGAATGCAGTGTTTTTAGCGATATCAAGCGCTGTATAGACTGCCATCAGGGGCAGCATAGGTTCCGCAGAAACCGGCGCAGCAGGAGCTTCCTCAAGTATGGTCTGATTACTTTCTAGATCAATGAGCAGCGTAGCGGCCTGCGTGGATTGAAAAGTAAAGAACGCTGCAAGTGCAACCAGTGCGGATGTGAATCTGGGGAACGACCGGGGCATGCGTGATAAGAGATCTCTGGAGAAGAACGATCGGCGGGTGTCGCCGGCAGATGGCTGTGTCAAAATGGAGCGCTTCAACTCCTTGATTGATCTTAGCCAAGCTATTGCAGAGCGTCTATGTCCAGAAATTCTTTCCTCGATGCATTAACAGATTCACTTCCTGCTTCGGTGGAAGTGATGTGGCGGCGGGAAACAGGATCTACCAATGATGATCTGAAGACGGCTGCGCGGCAAAATGCTTTCCGACATCCTGTGCTGCTTACAGTGGAGCGACAGAATGCAGGCCGGGGCACGCACGGGCGAAGCTGGCGGATGGCAGAGCTTTCACTGATTTTTTCATTGGGGCTGCCGCTCAGGGAAGGACTGCTGAGCGCTCCGCCCGGCATTCTTTCGATTGCGGCGGCGATGTCCATTGCTCAGTCAGCTTCGTTGGCCTCTGCTGAAAAGGTTCTGGTTAAATGGCCGAATGACATCTGGACTGCCGGAGGAAAAGCCGGAGGCATTCTTATTGAAACTGTGGGAGATGCAGGCGGGGATCGCAGCGTCGTTATCGGAGCAGGATTGAATCTGAGCATTGCTCCGGGAGGCGTGACCACTGCCGGATGGCCTATCCGGGCTATTTCGACGCGCGTCAGCATGAATGACCCGACAATGCGTGGAGAGTTTCTTGGCCTGATCGTCTCAGATCTGATGCACACATTCAGTGCAATTGAAAAATCTAATAATTTTTCAGAAATTATTGATAAATGGCCGCTTTACGATGCTTTCTACGGAAAATCGGTAGCCTGGCGCACGCTTGACAAACCCGACGTACCGCTTGAAGGCATGGACAAGGGAATAGATGCTTCAGGCCGGCTTATTCTGCAGGGGCGGCGCGGCGAACAGTCGGAACTATCCGGTGAATTGGTTTCTCTGCTCGGGAATTCTCATAGGGAGTGATGAAGGTGAAGACTCTTCTGATTGATCTGGGAAATACGGCGCTCAAATGGGCGCTTCTCGGTGATGAGCGCACTCCCCATACGGTGGTTCACCGCGGGCAGAGCGGCTTCAAGGAGCAGCTCTATTCAGACTGGCTGGAATTGGCGCCGGACCGTGTCATAGGCTGTACGGTAGCCGCGCCTGAGCTCGCATTTTCAGCAACCAAGTTCTTTAATGATCACGATATTTCCTGGAACTGGGTTCGCTCACAAAATGCATTTGTAAGCGATGATCTCACGCTGAGGAATGCATACAGTGCCCCCGGGAAACTTGGAGCCGACCGATGGTGCGCAGCGCTGGGCGCCATAGATGCAGCCCCCGGACAGTCTCTTTTGGTCGTGCAGATGGGTACTGCCACGACAGTAGATGCCGTGCTTTGCGAAGCAGAAGGGCAATATGCGTTTCTGGGCGGGCGCATTGCTCCGGGACCAACGATGATGAAAAAGTGTCTGGAGGACGGTATTCCGCTTCTTAAGGGAGAGCTCGGTGAATGGCGGGACTTCCCTCAGAATACGCTGAATGCAATAGCTACAGGCATCATGGACGCACAGGCCGGTCTTGTGAGGCTTGCTTATGAGGAACTGATAAAACGAAGCGGAAGTGCTCGCGTGGTGCTGGCTGGTGGTGCCGCACGCTTCATCGAGCCGAGGCTCAGAGGGCTTGTACCGAATCTGATGCTTCAGCACAACCTGGTGCTGCTTGGTCTGGCTGCTCAGGCTCGGCACCGGCCGAGAAAGGAAGACATGCCATGAGAGTGCTTGCAGTCATCCTTGTGTTCGTCGCTGCAGTCCTCACAGCGCTTCTTGTGATGAACAGCGATGAGAAAGTTCTGAGAACGGTCCCGGCGTCATCAAACGCCGCTGTAGATGGCGTCACGCTTGCAAAGCCCGTTACTGTAGCCGTGCCTGAAAGCGTTCAGGCGGAAGGGTCTTCCGGGACAGACAAAGAGGCCGGAGAACTTATTTCAAGAGCTATTCCGCTATTTGAAACGGCAGAGTCAAAACTACCGCCCCCCGAAGATGCCGTCTGCCTGAGGTTTGGGCCAATCCTGGAGAAAAACCTCAAAAAATTAAGAAATTCCCTCGAACGCATCGGCTGGATGGACCGAGTTCAAATTAAGTCCGCGGATCTTGCAGAGCGCATTGTGTATGCAGGCCCTTACAGCACGGAAGCAAAGGCTGCAAAGGCGCTTGAAAAGCTTGTTCAGGAAGGACTCCGGAAAGGAAAGCTTTTTGCGCTTGATGAGAAAGGCTGGGGAATTGAGATTGCCCGGACGCCGGAGAGGCTTCAGGCTGAAAACTGGGCGCGAGAAGCTGCAAACGCGTGGGCGCTCAAAAATGTCATCGTAATGGAGCACAATCCGCGTGAAGGCTATGTGGAGCTTGTCTTCCCCAATATCTCTCAGGATGAAAACAAGCTCCTCATAAAAACCTTCAAGGGCCGGGAAGGCGGCAAATTTTCCGCTTGTCAGCCCTGAAGGCGCTGCTGCAGGAAACGATCTTCAATTTCGGAAAAGCGCTTGGCGAGCTGAGGAATCAGTTCCAAAGCTTCTGTGCGGCGCTTCTGAGAAATCTCTGCGGCAACCGGGCGTTGACGCGGTCCCCAAGGACATTCCGGGAACCAGCCGTCATCCTTCCAGCGGGCAATGAGGTGCCAGTGCAGATGTGGAACCATATTGCCGAACTGCGCCCAGTTCATTTTGTCGGGAGCAAGTGCCGCAATCATCTCGTCCTCTGCGGCATCCAGCAGGGCGCGCAGCTCTGTTTTGAGTGCTGGGCTGAGCATGCTCATCTCTGCCACGTGATCGCAAGCGACGATGCGGATGTATGCCGGGAAATCCTCGTTGCCGGCATCAATCGCATAAAAGTGACGCCCTCTCCAGAATTCCCCAGCGGGCTTTTCGCTGCAAAGTGGACAATTCATGAGAAATCTCCTGAAAAATCAGTCAGCAAGCCTGAGTGTGCCTTCCTCGTCCTCAACGATTCGGTAGTCCCACTTTTTTCGGCCCGACATGTCTTCAAGCCATGCTGCGATGGGTTCCCCCAGTTCGTCGAGCATGTAGTTGATGTAGTTTTCCGCTTCAAAAGGCGTGGCGAAGTTGTCTTCTTCGCCATCGCTCCAGCGAACAATGACCTGAGTAACACAGTCCCGGCGCATTGGATCAGTCCTTCTGCGGAACTGCCGCGACAATGTCAGCAAGCGCTTCCGTCAGCTTCCTCACATAGTCGAGAGGAAGAGACTCATTCGGGGCATGAGCATTTTCTTCTGCTCCGAGGACCCCTAAATTCAGGAAGGAAGCATTCGGGAATGCAGAGGAGAAGTCCTTCATCGTGCCGATCGTTGCGCCTTCAAAGCAATATTCAAAATCGTTCCCCCATAGCGCCTTACTTGCAGCGTGCGTGGCCTCCTCAAGCCAGGGGGCAAGAGCCGGAGCTTCAAACCCGCCTTCTGCCCGGCAATCCCAGACGGTGACGCGGGCATGCGACGGCACATTTTCAGTGACCGCGGCGACAGCGGCTTTAAGCGCCGCCTGGGGATCAACACGGGGAGGAATGCGGAAGGAGAGCGCCAGACTCGTTGAGGCTCTCAGAAGCGCGCTTGCCTCGGAGGTGGAAGGGAGACCATCTGCGCCGAGAATGGAAAGGGTCGGCTCCCACGTATTCCTGAGAATGGCCTGAACGGGATCTGCTGAACGCGGTTCCGTATTGCCGGCGAAGGGGAATTTGATGACATCTTTGCCGAGAATCGCGGCGCATCTTTCAATGGCTTTTTTATGTTCCTCAGGCAGAGAAACATGAAATTCAGGGAGGAGCACCCGCCCGGTTCTCGGATCTTCCAGGCGATCAAGAAGTTCGCGCATAACCGCAAAGGAACTCGGAACAATGCCGCTGGCAATGCCGGAGTGTACGGGGTGCGTGAGAACTTCCACCTTGAGCTTGAAGCCGACGACGCCGCGAAGGCTGCTCGTCAGCCAGAGACGATGGTGGTCGCAGATTCCGAGGTCAAGAATCGCGAGGATGCAGGGGTTGCCGCAGCGAGGCGCGATCTCATGCAGGTAGGCGCCAAGATCCTTGGACCCTGATTCCTCGTCGGTTTCGAAAAAGCCAACGATGCGCGGATGAGCTGTTCCTGCCGCTTCAAGCGCCTGAATGGCCGTAAGAGCGGTGTAGAAGCTGTAGCCGTCGTCTGCAGAGCCTCTGCCGTAAAGGCGATCGTTCTTGACTACCGGCAGCCACGGGCCGAGTCCTTCGGACCAACCGATGGTTTCAGGCTGCTTGTCGAAGTGGCCGTAAAAAAAGACGGGCCGGCCGGCATGCCCGTTGGTAGCAGGCAGGTCAATGAAGAGTGCCGGGGTAACGCCGGGCTTCGAGAGGATTTCGAAGGTTCCTGTCGGAAAGCGTTTTTTGCCCCATTGAGCGGCGTCCTTCACCGCTTCCAGAAGAAAACCATGCTTTTCCCATTCAGCATCAAAGGCAGAACTTTTGGAAGGGATGCGAATGAAAGCCTTCATGGCATCAAGGGTTTCGCCTGCCCAGGCGTGGTGAATGTATTCCTTAAGCGTCATCATTTTTCTATGCGTTCAGCAATTCAGATAGGGAAGGAAGACTCGGCCGGGATTCCGGGAGGCATCGTTCCCTGTATATGGATGCAATCCTATTCCTTCTTTCGCAGGACAAAGTTTCAGCTCTGGGTCATCGCTCAATGCTGAAAGCCTGAACGCCGAGTTCAGAGCTGATGCTGCGCGCGAACTGCGCTGCTTTGTCATGCGTCATTCCGCTGCCGACGATTACCCTCCAGAGAGAACCGTCCTTTACGATGCGTACGCCCTTGAGGCCGCCTGTTGCAGACAGAACGGCATCGGCATGAGCTGCGTAGCTTCGCGCATTGCTTTCCTGCGAGAAGGATCCAATCTGCACGCCCCAGCCAGATTTGGCTGACGTGATGCCTGCAGTATCCGCAGGAGCTTTCCAGGTAGGCTGGCTGAGAGGAGTCGTGCTGGCGCCGCTCTGCTGCCAGGAGCCGGATTTGATTTCTGCCCAGGTAAGGCGGCGCACTTCAACATTAGCTGTGCCGGCGCTCGAATAGCCGAGCGTTTTGGCCGCTGCATACGACAGGTCAATGATGCGGTTGTGGAGGAAGGGGCCTCTGTCATTGACGCGCACGATGATGGAGCGGCCATTGGCAAGATTCGTTACGCGCGCATAGGAAGGCAGCGGCATCGTCGGGTGTGCGGCGGTCGGCTGATACATGTCGTATATCTCGCCGATCGAGGTTTTATTGCCATGGAACTGTTTGCCGTACCAGGAAGCAACCCCGCGCTGACGCAGAGGCGCGTCGGTGGTCATTGGCGTATAGGTGGAGCCGAGCACCGTATAAGGGCGATTGGCTGCTGCCCGGAAAGGCTCGACTTTAGGGACGGCGCTTTCAGCGCCAGTCCCGGTGAAAACCGTCGGCGGGCCGTCGTTGCCGTAGTAGCGGGAGCTTGTGCTGCAGCCTGAAAGCGTCAGCAGCGCAGCCGCGCCGGCCAGAATGGAAAGATAAGAAATGACGGGGAGCCGCATTAGGAGGCCTCCTAATCCTTTGATTCTGCGGATATGGAAAGCAGGATGCCTGTGGAAATGCCGAGGATCAGCAGCGCCGTTCCGCCGTAGCTCATGAAGGGCAGAGGCACGCCGACCACAGGAAGAATTCCACTCACCATGCCGATATTGACAAATGTGTAGGTAAAGAAGATGACGCCGATAGCGCCGGCGAGAAGTCTTGAAAACCGGGAGGGCGCCCAGGCTGCAATAAAAAAGCTTCGCGCCACAAGTGCCAGGTACATGACGAGAAGAAGCACAGCCCCAACGAAGCCGAACTCTTCGCCAAAGACGGCAAAAATAAAGTCCGACGTGCGCTCTGGAATAAAGTCGAGATGCGCTTGAGTGCCTTCCATCCAGCCTTTGCCTGTAAAGCCTCCTGAACCGATGGCAATAAGCGCCTGCAGAATATGAAAGCCTTTCCCCAGGGGATCGAGCGTCGGGTCGAGCAGAGTAAGAATGCGCTCTCTCTGATAATCATGAAGGAGCGTCCAGCAGAGCGGCAGCGACAGTAGTGCCAGACAGACGCAGGCTATGACGACCTTGATGCTGACCCCGGCAAAAAATATGACGGAAAGACCGGCAATGGAAACCAGGATGGCCGTTCCCAGATCCGGCTGTCTCATGATGAAAATTGCCGGAATCAGGAGCAATCCGAAGGCGACGACATGATCCCACCAGGCCAGTGATTCGCTTCTTTTCCAGTAGTACCAGGCAAGCATCATCGGAACGGCGAGCTTCATGATTTCCGAAGGCTGGATGCGAATGCCGACGTTGAGCCAGCGAGTGGCTCCCTTAACCGTGATGCCTGCCACTGCGGTTGCGAGAAGCAGAAGACAGCCGACGGCAAAGCACGGCAGTGCAACGCGCCGTATCCACTTCACCGGAATGAGCGAAGTTGCAAACATAGCGCCTGCCGCGACGATGAGATTCCGGATCTGATCTTCAATGCGCCAGGGAAAGGAATATCCGGCAGAGAAAAGCGTGATAAAGCCGATAGTGATGAGGCACATCACGATCGCAAGCAGCATCAGATCAAAACGCAGGATTCTTGAAAGAAGCCAGCGTCCCGACAGAGCGGACAGCCGGGAGAATTCATTCGTCATGACGGATTGCTCCTCTTCTGACGGCGTTCATCCTTCGATTTCGTGTCGATAAGAGGAACGCCCTTGGGAGGCGGCAGACCGAGCTTATTTTCTCCTGTGAGCCAGTAGTCCATCATTTCCCTGGCAATCGGAGCTGCTGCACGGGCGCCGAAGCCGCCGTTTTCAACGAGAACTGCCAGCGCAATGCGCGGGTTGCGGGCAGGCGCAAAAGCGATGAAGAGTGCATGGTCATGGAGCTCCCGCGAGAGCTTCTTTTCGTCATAGCGGGAATCCTGAGCAATGCTCACTACCTGAGCCGTTCCTGTTTTGCCGGCCACGCTGTAGGGGGCGTCACGGAAAATTCCTCGTGCCGTGCCGGAAGTCGTGACATCCGTCATGCCTGCAGTAACCACATCAATATTTCTGGGCTTAAGCGGGATTTTTCCCGTCGGCTCGGCATCAACACGCGTTACCTCCCCCGTCATGGGGTCTTCAATGCTCTTAACGAGGTGCGGGGTCATGATGACGCCGCGGTTGGCGAGCGTAGCCGTTGCGTGAGCAAGCTGCAAAAGCGTGAAGGCGTTGTAGCCCTGGCCGATGCCGAGAGACGGCGTATCGCCTACGTACCAAGGTTCCTTAATGCGGCGCTCCTTCCATTCCCTGTTAGGGAGAATGCCGGTTTGCTCGCCTACAAGGTCAATGCCGGTTTTGGCGCCGAACTTCCACTGCTTCATGAAGTTGTAAATGCCGTCAACGCCAATCTGGGTGGAGAGCCAGTAGTAATAGATGTCGGAAGAAACCGCAATGGATTTGCGCAGATTAAGCGGTCCCTTCGGAGAGCCGGTCACATCGCGGAAGCGATGGTTTCCGACCTGAAAGACGCCGGTGTCGTTGAGGATGAAGTCGGGCGTTACCGCGCCTGTCTCAAGACCGGCGAGGGCCATGAATGGCTTGTAGGTTGAGCCGATGGGGTAGATGCCGCGCATGGCTCTGTTGAGAAGAGGCTTTGTTTCGGCAGTGTTGAGATAGTTCCAGGACTCGGGGTCAATGCCGCCCGGGAAAAGGTTGAGGTCGTATGTGGGAAGCGAGACGAAAGAAAGAATCTCGCCGGTACGAGGCTCAATAGCGATGATGGCGCCGGTTTTACCCTTCATGGCATTTTCTGCAACGCTTTGCAGGTTCATGTCGACGGAGAGACGCAGATTTTTTCCGGGATGAGCTGGAATCAGCTCAAGCGTGCGGACAGACCTGCCGTCGGCAGTAATTTCGAGCGTTTCATGACCCGGTGTGCCGTGCAGAATGTGTTCGTAGCTGCGTTCGAGCCCTACCTTGCCGATTTCGCGTTCGCCCTGATAGAGGGCAAGAACGCCTTCGGAGTCGAGGCGCTTCTTATCGTTCTGCGAGAGTGAGCTGACATAGCCAATAATGTGGCTGCCGAGAGCATTTTCCGGATAAATGCGGTGTTCTCTCTGGTTGATGTCTACGCCGGGGAAGCGCCAGCGCTGAGCCGTAAAGGCGGCTACTTCCGCATCGGTGAGGTCCGTGCGGATGGGAATGCCGTCGTATCGATTCAGATCTTCCCGCAGCCGGCGAAAGCGTCTGCGGTCGGCAGGCGTGATTTTGATCACTTCAGCGAGACGGTCAATCAAGCGGTTTACAGGTTCGACCGTCTGGTCCTGTGTAATTTCGATTGACCAGGAAAGGCGATTGCCGGCAATCAATGTGCCGTTGCGGTCAAAGATCAAGCCTCTTGAGCCCTGATTGGTTGTAGTGACGGTACGGTTTTGTTCTGCCCGCTGCTGATAAGTATCCTGTTTGATGATCTGCAGCCAGGCGAGACGCATGACGAGCACGCTGAAGCAGAGAATCACCATGCCGAAGGCAAAGGCAAGGCGTCTCCTGAAAGCTCCGGCGTCAGAGTCCTCCTCTTTGAATTCCAGAGATTCGAGGGCCATGAGTACATCTTCCCCCGGGGATCAGAGTGATGTGGCGCGCGATGAGCGCGGCTTGAGAAGCTTGGCCCAAAGCGGCCAGATGGCGGCGCCCGTCAGGCTCTGCAGGAACCACTCCCAGCCGGGCCAGAGTCCGTCAAACCAGAGACGAACAAGCATGACAAGTACTTGCGAAAGCAGCAGGAGCGGCAGAATGTGGAGGCTTTGTCCGAAAGGACCAAACCAAGAGATTCGTCTTGCGAGGGTTGTTGTGAAGTAGCAGAGCGTCACGAAGGCAAGCGCCTGCTGTCCGAGAACCGAGCCATTCAGCACGTCCATCAGAATCCCGCAGCAGAAGGCGACAGTCATGCCGGCGCTTTCAGGTTGCCGCAGCGTCCAGAAAATAATCGTCAGAGCCAGAAAATTAGGCATCCAGAAGCTTTGCTGGGCTGCAATACTGATGACGATGGAAAAAAAGAAGGTAAAGACCACCCACGAGAGCGAGGCAGGATGCTCGAGCTTGCCTGCATCGCTGTCGTCGGGGAGCGATGAGTAATCAAGCTTCGTCATCGACGGGACCTCCTCTCAAAACGCGAGGGGGCAGCGACTTCTTCAAGCCCGGCGGCAGGATTGGGGTTCGCGAGAACGACTGTAGCGAACTGAATGTCTTCAACATCCGCAACGGCCGCCGCCTCCACTCTTTGATACGGTTCTCCTGGCTGATAACTGGTAGCCGTCACACGGGCAGCCAGAATGGCCTTCGGGAAAAGATTGTCGAGTCCTGAGGTAATCAGTTCATCGCCAGGGCGGATGTCCGCTGACGGCAGTGCAAAGAGAACGGAGAGTGCGTCGTCTCCAGTTCCCGAAAGGATGAAGAAGGCGCCTGTTCTGCGATTGATGACTGAAAGACGAATGGTATGGTCCGTGAGGAGCGTCACTTCAGAGAGACGGTTCACGACACGAGAAATCTGCCCGAGAACCCCAAAGGGGCCGATGACGGGCATGCCGACTTCAACCCCTTCGCGGGAACCAATATTGATCTGAATCCGTCGGGAGAAAGGATCTGCAATGCGGCCGATAACTTCTGCCGTTGCGACTTTATCTGCTGCTCTGGGGACGGTATTGATGAGGCGCCGCAAGGACTCGTTTTCCTGTTGCACTTCCTCATAGCGCGCAGCCGAGAGCTGCAGCAGCTGATTTTCTTCAGAGAGGCGCTGCACTTCCTCATTGAGGCGGCGCTTGCTCATGAAATAGCCCTGTCCTTCACCGAGAATTCGGCCGGGCAGATGAATCGCCTCCACGATGGGAGAGGTAAAGCTCACTACGGTGCTTCTAAGGCCGTCAAGCGAACGCAGGCGGCCATCAACAAGGATGGCTGCCAGCGAGAGCATAAGAAAGAATAGAAAACGCGCTCGGGCGGATACGCCCTGGCGGAATAGCGGCGGAGCTCCGTAGGCCATTGCCGGCTCGACAATCAGCCGACGGCGAAGGCGGTGCGGAGCTTGTCCATATTCTCAAGCGCAATGCCGCAGCCTTTTACCACGCAGTTGAGCGGTTCTTCGGCAACATGCACCGGCAGGCCGGTCTCTTCCTTGAGCAGCTGATCAAGGTCTCTCAGAAGGGCGCCGCCGCCCGTCAGCATGAGGCCGTGTTCTGCAATATCGGCGCCAAGTTCCGGCGGCGTTTTTTCAAGTGCGTTCTTGACGGCGACAACAATCTGATTGAGCGGTTCGGAGAGCGCCTCAAGCACTTCATTGGAATGGACGGTAAACGTACGCGGCACGCCTTCGGCAATGTTGCGGCCCTTGACTTCGATTGCCATCATCTCGGACGCCGGGAAGGCGGAGCCGATCTTTTTCTTGATGAGCTCAGCCGTGGGTTCGCCAATCAACATGCCGAAGTTGCGGCGGATGTAGTTGATGATTGCCTGGTCGAATTTGTCGCCGCCCACGCGGATGGATCCTGCATAGACCATGCCGCCGAGTGAAATGAGGCCAACTTCAGTAGTGCCGCCGCCGATGTCGACAACCAGGGAACCCGCAGCCTCATTGACGGGGAGGCCCGCACCAATGGCGGCAGCCATGGGTTCTTCGATCAGATAAACCTCGGATGCGCCGGCAGCGAGCGCGCTTTCCTTGATGGCGCGGCGCTCTACCTGGGTGGAGCCGCAGGGCACGCAGATGATGATGCGCGGGCTCGGTGCGAAAAGCCTGGACGGATGCGCCATGCGAATGAACTGCTTGAGCATCTGTTCGGTGACCGTAAAGTCTGCAATCACGCCGTCCTTCATCGGACGAATGGCGCTGATATTGCCCGGAACGCGGCCAAGCATTTGTTTGGCGGCCTTGCCGACAGCGTGAATAGTCGTCTTGCCGTTCGGGCCGCCTTCCTGACGGATGGCGACAACGCTCGGCTCATTGAGAACGATGCCTTTACCGCGGACGTAAATCAGGGTGTTGGCCGTACCGAGATCGATGGCGAGATCGTTGGAGAAGTAGTTTCGAAAGAAGCCGAACATCGTTGTTTCGCTTTGAATCGCCTCGCGCAGACAGGCAAAAATTCAGTACCCGGCCGCTCGTGGCCGAATACCGCACGCATAAATAAGCAATGATAAACTAACTCACCCTTTCCAAGGAGCTGCACCTCAGGCCTCGCCCTCTGGCCTTTGTGTGGGATTGTTACGGATTTTTTGTCTGTTTCCGCCCTCTGAACGCATGCTCCTTTTCATCCCTTTCCGGAAGACGTCACTATGCCTTTAAGCGCTGGCGATATTCGCCGTATCGCAGATCTCGGCCGCATTGATATTTCTGAAGAACAGATCAAGGTCATGCAGGGCGAGCTCAACGATATTTTCCAGATGATTGAAGAAATCCGTTCGGTTGATACCGAAGGAATTGAGCCCATGCCGAATCCTCATGACGGAGTGGAGCGCCTGCGTGATGATGTGGTCACTGAAGGCAATAACCGCAGTGAGAACATGAAGAATGCTCCGGAAAAATCCGAGGGCTATTTCCTTGTCCCTCAG
The DNA here is from genome assembly GCF_009183815.1 of Sutterella seckii. Classification (GTDB taxonomy): domain Bacteria; phylum Pseudomonadota; class Gammaproteobacteria; order Burkholderiales; family Burkholderiaceae_F; genus Sutterella; species Sutterella seckii. The sequence continues at coordinate 32,993 of NZ_WEHX01000001.1, forward strand.
GTGATCGAATAACGTTTCCGGAAGAGTTTCACCCATGGAAAAAACTTTTGTCTCCGTCGCCGAACTGTCCCGGCGACTTCAGAGCCGCGAGGTTTCTGCCGTTGAACTTGCCCGCGACTATCTCGAGCGCATTGAAGCGGGCCGCAGCCTGAATGCTTTTCTTGATGTCCGTCCGGAGGAAACAATCCGTCAGGCTGAAGAAGCCGATCGACGCATTGCCGCCGGTGAGGCGACGCCGCTAACGGGCATTCCCATTGCTCATAAAGACATTTTTGTCACCAAGGAATGGGCCTCGACTGCCGCGAGCCGCATGCTCGAAGGCTATATGAGCCCCTTTGACGCGACTGTCGTGCGCAGCCTCAAGGATGCCGGCATGGTCTGCATGGGCAAGCTGAACTGCGATGAGTTCGCAATGGGCTCGGGCAATGAAAATTCCGCTTACGGCCGTGTAGGGAATCCCTGGGATGCCAATGCCGTTCCCGGCGGCTCGTCGGGCGGTTCAGCCGCAGCTGTCGCTGCCGGGTTGGTGCCGATTGCAACCGGAACGGATACGGGCGGTTCCATTCGCGAACCCGCCGCGTTCTGCGGCATTACCGGCATGAAGCCTACATACGGCCGGCCGTCCCGACTCGGCATGATTGCCTTTGCTTCGTCTCTCGATACCGCAGGCCTTCTTGGTCAGTCGGCGGAAGACTGCGCCATGGTGCTCGGCTCCATGGTTGGCCATGATCCCTGGGATTCGACAAGCGTCGATATGCCCCGGGAAGATTTCTCCCGTGATCTTGGCAAATCCGTGAAGGGGCTGAGAATCGGCGTGCCGCGCTCGTGGATGGGCGACGGCCTTGATGACGAAGTCCGCGCTTCCATTGATGCTGTTCTTGATTTCTATCGCCGCGAAGGCGCAGAGATCGTCGACATTGATCTTCCGATGGCCAAGCTCGGCGTTCCGGTTTACTACGTCGTAGCCTGTGCTGAGGCGAGCTCCAACCTTTCGCGCTTTGACGGCGTGCGCTATGGCCATCGCGCGGCCGAATACACCGATATCGGCGACATGATGAAGAAGTCGCGCGACGAAGGGTTTGGTCCGGAGCCGAAGCGCCGCATCATGATCGGCACCTATGTGCTGTCGCATGGTTATTACGATGCCTACTACTTAAAGGCTCAAAAGGTTCGCCGCCTCATCGCTCGCGAATTCCATGAGACTTTCCGTAAGGTCGATGCCATTGCCTGCCCGGTAACCACCGGCACGGCTTATGACTTTGGGGCGAATGCCGATCCGGTTTCCGCCTACCTCTCTGACCTTTATACGGTTCCGGCTTCGCTTGCCGGTCTGCCTGGCGTTTCCATGCCCTGCGGCATCCATTCGAACGGCCGTCCGATCGGTCTGCAGCTTCTCGGCGAACACTTCACCGAAGCAAAGCTTTTGCATCTTGCTGACGCATGGCAGAAAGCCACTGACTGGCATCAGCGCCATCCGAAGGGCTATTGAGCAGACGAACGCTTAAAGGGAAAAAATTCAAGATGAAATGGGAAGTTGTCATTGGTCTTGAGACGCACGTTCAGCTCTCGACCCATTCCAAAATTTTCTCGGGTGCGCCGTGCCATTTCGGCGATGAACCGAATGTGAACGCCTGCTACGTTGACCTCGCGCTTCCGGGGGCGCTGCCGGTGCTTAACCGGGGAGCTGTGGACCGTGCAATTCGCTTTGGTCTCGCTATTGGCGCCCGCGTGGCCAATCATTCGGTTTTCGACCGCAAAAATTATTTTTACCCGGACCTTCCGAAGGGCTATCAGATCAGTCAGTTTGAGCTGCCGATTGTCGTCGGCGGCAAAGTGACTTTTGCGGTGGAGCCGAAAAACGGCGAGCCCTACATGAAGACCATCAATCTCACCCGAGCGCATCTTGAGGAAGATGCCGGCAAATCGGTCCATGGCATTGTTCATGGGCACTCCGGCATTGACCTTAATCGCGCCGGAACGCCGCTTCTTGAGATTGTGACGGAGCCGGAGCTGCGTTCTGCCGCTGAGGCAGTGGGTTATGCCCGCGCGCTTCATGCGCTGGTGGTTTGGCTCGGCATGTCGAAGGGCAACATGCAGGAGGGCAACTTCCGCTGTGACGCCAACGTCTCCGTACGTCCTGTCGGCCAGAAAGAATTCGGTACCCGTTGCGAAATCAAGAATCTCAATTCGTTCCGCTTCCTCGAAGAAGCCATCAACTATGAGGTTGAACGTCAGATCGAACTGATTGAGGGCGGCGGAAAGGTTGTGCAGGCTACGCGTCTCTATGACCCGGATAAGGGTGAAACGCGCCTCATGCGCACAAAGGAAGATTCGATGGATTATCGCTACTTCCCGGATCCCGATCTGCTCCCGCTTGAAGTCAGCGATGAGTGGATCGAACGGGTGCGCAGCGAAATGCCTGAGCTTCCTGATGCCATGCGGGCACGTCTTATGAAGGATTTTGGTCTTTCTGAGTACGATGCATCCATTCTTACGGGCAGTCGCGATATCGCCGACTATTACGTCGCCGTAGCAGACGGCGTGAAGGATAAGAAGATCGCGGCCAACTGGGTGATGGGTGAAGTTGCTGCCGCCATCAACCAGACGGAAGGCATGAGCTTTGCGTCTGCTCCGGTTACGCCTGCAATTCTTGTGAAGCTTCTCTCCCGCATTGCGGATGGAACCATTTCCAATAAGGGTGCGCGCGAAGTCTTCACTGCCGTTTGGGCGGGAGAAGGACAGGACGTGGATGCGCTTATTGAAAGCAAGGGCCTGAAGCAGATTTCCGACACCGGTGCGCTTGAAGCGATTGTTGATGAAGTGATCGCCAAAAATCCGAAGTCTGTTGAAGAATTCAAAGGCGGTAAGGAAAAGGCGCTTAATGCACTTGTCGGCCAGTGCATGAAGGCAACGAAGGGCAAGGCCAATCCCGGACAGCTTAATGAGCTTCTGAGAAAGCGCATTGCCGGTTGATCAGATCCTCCGACAATCTGAAAAGAAATCCCCGGAGCCGTTAAAGCTTTCCGGGGATTTTTTTGAGAGTGCTGTTTCACGTGAAACAGCTGGCGGGCTTAATCAGGCGCCATAGCGCTGACGATACTGAGCAACGGCATTACGGTAGCCGGCAACCGCTTTGGCTTTTTCCGAAGGGCCGTCCATAAAGGCAAGCAGATCGTGGAGATTGATGATGGAGGCGACGTGGAGGCCGAAAGTCTTTTCCACATCCTGTACGGCAGAGCTTTCAGTCATCACCTCGGCATTGCCGCCGCGTTCCTGGCGGTCAACGGCAATGAGCACGCCGGAAGGCGTGGCTCCGGCAGCTTCAATAATCTTCACGGATTCGCGCACTGAAGTGCCTGCAGAAATGACGTCGTCGATAATGACGACGCGGCCCTTGAGCGGAGCACCGACAATCATGCCGCCTTCACCGTGGTCCTTGGCTTCCTTGCGGTTGAAGGCCCAGGGCACATCGCAGCCGAGACGAGCAAGATTCATGGCAACGCTGGCGGCAAGGGGAATGCCTTTATAGGCGGGTCCGAAAATCATGTCGAATTCAATGCGGCCTTCCTTGCGGGCAGCGAGAAGCGTCTCAGCGTAGAAGGCCCCAAGCTTGTCAAGAAGCGCACCGGTATTGAAGAGCCCGGCATTGAAGAAATAGGGGGAGAGACGTCCGGCCTTGGTTTTAAACTCGCCGAAGCGAAGAACGTCTGCATCCAGGGCGAATTCAATGAACTGCTGCTTGGTCGATTGCATGATGTGAAAGAGGAAAAAACAAACAACGGCAGCGCGAATGAGTTGTCTGCTCAATTGGATGTGCTGCCGCAGAAATGTACGGGAGTGTTTATCCCGCAAATTATAGTTAAGGGGCCGGAGGTCCCTGGCCGGGGTTTCAGGCTGAGCTGTTGAAGATGAAAATGGCGGCGCCATTGTGGCATGCGACAATATGCGATCGCTGGTGAACGCTACTGTCTGCATTTGCAGAAGCTTTAGAAATCAGACGACTATCTGAACATATTCCATTGAGGAGAGTGCATGCTGCGCATTCTTACCTTTAATGCCAACGGCATTCGGTCTGCGGCCAAAAAAGGTTTTTTTGAGTGGTTCATGGAGCAGAATGCGGACATTCTCTGCATTCAGGAACTGAAGGCTCAGGAAGCTGATCTCTCCGATGAACTCAAGTCGCTTCCGGGCTATCACGGCTTTTTTCATTGCGCCCGGAAAAAGGGCTATTCCGGATGCGGTCTCTGGTCGCGACGCGTTCCGGACGCTGTCCGCATTGGTTTCGGAGATGATGAATTCGATGCAGAAGGACGATGCGTCGAAGCGGATTTCGGGCGTCTTACTGTCATTTCTGCATATTTCCCGTCAGGAAGTTCGTCTGACGAGCGGCAGCTTGCAAAATTCCGGTTTCTTGAGCGCTTTGAACCGCATCTGAAGGCATTAAAGGATGCTGGCCGGGAAGTGGTTCTATGCGGCGACGTCAACATCGCGCATAAGGAAATCGACATTAAGAACTGGAAGGGCAATCTCGACCATTCCGGGTTCCTGCCAGAAGAGCGGGCCTGGCTCGATCATCTCTTTGATGAAATGGGCTGGGTTGATGTGTTCCGAAGACTTGATCCGCGCCCGGAGCGCTATACATGGTGGAGCCAGCGCGGGCAGGCGCGTGCCAAGAACGTGGGTTGGCGTATTGATTACGAGCTTGCTACCCCAGGCATTGCCGCGCTTGCACGGGCAACGGATATCTACGCAGCGGAAAAATTTTCCGATCACGCTCCGCTCTGGGTGGACTATGCGGTTGATGACGGAGGATTGAAATGATGACGCTTGCCGATATTCTTTTTACGCAGGGATTCGGAACCCGTTATGACTGCCGGCAGATCGTACTCTCAGGAGCCGTTTCCGTTAATGGACGAGTAGCTGACGATCCGGACGAGAATTTTGAACCGAAGGGACTTGTGCTTACATGGCGCGGCGAAGAATGGCCTGTATGCGAAAAAGCGCTGATTGCAATGAATAAGCCTGAAGGGTATGAGTGTTCTCTCAAACCTTCAGCTCACCCTTCCGTCATGGGGCTTCTCCCGGGGCCGCTTCGCAAGCGCGCTGTTCAGCCTGTTGGACGTCTCGACTGGGATACGACCGGACTGCTTCTTTTTACGGATGACGGCAAGCTGCTCCATCGGCTTACGCATCCTAAAAAGCATGTCGACAAAGTGTATTTGGCGGAACTCTGCCACCCCATGAAGCCGGATACCTGTGAAAAGCTTCTCTCCGGTGTTGTATTGGATGATGATCCCAAGCCTGTTGCCGCAAAGGCGGCAAGGATGCTTGCTCCGGAGAGGCTTGAGCTCACGATTTCCCAGGGGAAATATCATCAGGTAAAGAGAATGGTCGCCGCCTGCGGCAACCGGGTCGCAAAGCTTCATCGCATTCGGGTGGGGGCATACGAACTGCCGGAAAATCTTGAGCCGGGCAAATGGGTTTGGCTCAGCGGCCCGGAAGCTGTGCTCGGGGGGGATGGCCGCTGATGGCTTGCGACAAGTCGAGTTCCGGAATGAACAGCGGATGGCGGGTTTATCTGGAACCCGGAGCACTGCGCATGGCTGTTTTCGGCTTCAGTTCCGGCCTCCCGCTTCTTCTGGTCATCGGCACGCTGGGGTTTTGGCTTCGAGAGGCCGGCGTAGATCTTGCAACCATCGGCTTTTTTTCCTGGGTGGGGCTGATCTATGGGTTTAAATGGATCTGGGCGCCGCTTGTGGACCGCATGCCAATTCCCGTTCTCTCGAGCACACTCGGCAGGCGACGGGCGTGGCTGCTCGCTGCGCAGCTGATGCTTGCCTGTGCTCTTCTTGGACTTGCGATTACGGATCCTCAGAAGGACCTGTTTGTGTTTGCAGGATTGGCCATGCTGGCAGCTTTCTCATCTGCCACGCAGGACATTGCGCTCGATGCTTACCGTATTGAGTCTGCCGGCGAGCGCAGGCAGGCGGCTTATGCAGCCATGTATCAGACCGGGTACCGACTCGGCATGATTTGGGCGGGAGCCGGTGCGCTTGCTATTGCGGCCTGGGCCGGGCACGGCGCTTCCGGGTACATGCATTACGCCTGGACGGTGAGCTATGGGGTCATGGCTGCAAGCGTTCTGGTCGGAGTGGCGGCAACCTTGCTTTCTCCAGAACCTCTGCATAATGATTCAAGAGATGAGCTTTCCGCTGACAATACGCAGATTCCTTTAAGGGAACGACTCAACACTGCTCTTATTGGTCCTTTCTCAGATTTCTTCAGGCGCTTTGGCTGGGCGGCGCTTCTTGTTCTTGCGCTGATAGCGACCTATCGCATTTCCGATGTCGTTATGGGCGTTATGGCGAACCCCTTCTATCAGGATCTGGGATTCACAAAAGAAGAGGTTGCTGCGGTGAGCAAAGTGTTCGGCGTCATAATGACGCTTCTGGGTGCTTTTGTCGGCGGCGCAGCAGCCATGCGTTACGGCGTTCTTCCGGTACTCCTTGCCGGAGCAGTGCTATCGAGCCTAACCAATCTGCTTTTTTCCGTTCTTGCTGGAATTGGCGCGAATCTCACTTTTCTTGTCGTTACGGTATCTGCGGACAATCTCGCGGCAGGCCTGGCAAGTGCGGCTTTCGTAGCCTATCTTTCTGGATTGACGAGCTCGAAGTATTCAGCGACTCAATATGCGCTTTTCAGCTCCATCATGCTGCTGCTTCCAAAATTTCTGGCGGGTTTTTCCGGCATGGCTGTGGAAGCATTCGGATATGAGCGCTTTTTCATCGGAACAGCGCTCATGGGGTTGCCGGTGTTTGTTCTCGTTTGGCTTGTCATGCGTTGCGCTCCGAAGAGCGCAACGGGGAAAAATTAGTGCCGGCGCCGGTTATTTTTGTGATTTTGTTCGGTTCGGGGTGTGAATCCGCGGGTGACGGAGGCAATTTCCGCAACGCTTTCCGCAAGATCTTCCGTTGCCTGCTTCAGGTTTTCCAGCGGACTCTCAAACTCGAGCTCTTCCTTCACTTCCTGCATATCGCCGACAAGCTCATCGGGGAGATGACGAAGGATGCCGAGAAGAGCACTGTCAACAAGCTCGCTGCCGGTTTCGCGCAGGCCCGGCCAGCGGTTCATAGCTTCAAGGAAGCCCGCAGCAAAAGGCTCCAGGGCGGCAATAGCCTCCCATCCCCCTACCGGACGCCCGGCTTCATCCTCCACGTCGTATACGATGGGATCAAGTGCCCGGCACTGGGACAGGTCGTTTTCGATCGTCCGATAGCGGCGGTAGACAAGATCCTCAAGTCGATGCTGCTCGGCTTCATCCGGAAGCATGGCGTCGGGACGCCCTTCCTCATCGAAAATGAATGGCATCCAGGCGCTTGGCGGTACGGGCTCAGGGAGAAGCACGATAGCAGTAAGGAATCCGTCCATACGATCGGGTTCCATTGACTCCCAGGGTTCCGGGATGGAAGCCAGAAGCTCGCCGATTTCTACGAATTCTTCGTCAGTGAGCGGCTTGTCGTAATCGTTAGCCATAATGTCTGATCCTTTGCATAAGGCGAATTATCCGGCGGATGCCGCAGATTGCTGGGCATCGGGCTGAAGGGCTGCATTGAAGTCTGCGAGTGCTTCCCGTACGCTTTCTGCAGATCGGCGGCGCAGCACGCCGCGGGCGAAGATTTCGCAATCTTCAGCGCTGAGAGCGCGAATGCGTTCCTTGATGGTCGGAATATGCGCCGGATCCATGGAGAGCGCCGAGCAGCCGAGACCGATGAAGAATGGGGTCATTTCGGGACGGCCGGCCATTTCGCCGCAGACGGAGATTTCTTTCCCGGCAGCGGTGACGCGTCGAATGGATTCGGCAATGAAGCGCATCACAGCCGGATGGCAGTCATCGCAGTAACGCGAGACATAGGCATTGGTGCGGTCGGCCGCAAGCGTGTATTGCACGAGGTCGTTCGTTCCGAGGGAGAAGAAATCGAGAAGCGGCAGCAGATCAGAGAGACCTGCGACGGCGGCCGGAAGCTCAATCATGCCGCCGAGCGGAATGTTCTTGCGGTAGCGAACGCCTTCAGCTTCAAGCTGGGCAGCAGCCTCTTCAATGCAGGCGCGTACCTCGTGAACATCTGAGGAGCTTGACACCATCGGGAGCAGGAGCCTGACGCTGCCTGCAGTGGCAGCTCTCATGAGCGCCCGGAGCTGTGTAATGAAGAGCGGACGGAATGCAAAGCAGAAGCGCAGCGCACGAAGGCCCAGCGCAGGATTGGCTTCCTCGAAGTCGCTGTCTGCCAGAAGAGCCAGTGATTCGCGCGACAGCATCTTGTCGCCGCCGATATCGGCGGTGCGGATTGTGGTAATGCGACCGCGCATGCCGCGAATTACTTTCTGATAGGCCTCCACCTGTTCTTCTTCGCTCGGCAGGTCTTCTCGATTGAGGAACAGAAATTCCGTTCTGAAAAGACCGACGCCGGCGGCCCCGGCTTTTCGGGCTTCAGGGAGGTCATCGGGAAGCGCAATGTTGGCAAGAAGCTCTACGGCTTCTCCATCAAGCGTAACGGCATCTTCTCCGCGCAGTTTTACAAGCTGACGATTGCGCTGTCTGCGGGCGCGCATGGCGCGGGCTGCGCTCTTCTTTGCATCGTCGGAAGGAGCGAGATTGACGATGCCGGCATCAGCATCTACAAGTATTTCGTGTCCTGTTCCGATGCGCTCGATCGCATTCTCGACGCCTACGAGCGTAGGAATGCCGAGACTTGCTGCCAGAATCGCGGAGTGGCTCGTGGCGCTGCCGGTTTCCATTACGATGCCGACGATGTCGAGGTCGTCGCGCTCTCGGAGCTGGAGCATGTCTGCCGGTCCGAGCTGATCAGCTACCAGGATGACGGAATCCTCAATTTCTTCGGCTTCCAGAAGGCTTGTGGCGGAGCGGCGGCCGGCGAGGATGCGCTGAATGCGTTGAAACACATCGGTGATGTCTTCAACGCGGTTGCGCAGGTATTCGTCGTTGATCTGTTCAAAATCGCGACGGATCTGTTCGAGTCGAAGGGAAAGCGCCCATTCGGCATTGACAAGCTTTTCACGGATGAGTGCGGCGGTTTCCGTAATAAGCGTCGGATCCTGCAGGATGGTCCGGTAGACATCTAGGAAGGCAGCCGCTTCTGCCGGAGTATCTTCGTCGAGGTCTTCTCCAAGTCTCTCCAGCTGCTTAACGGCGGAGGCAGCCGCCATTCGAAGACGCTGGATCTCGCCTCGGACGTCCGTCTGATCAATCGGGAACTGCGGGATTTCCAGGTCGCCCGCCATGAGCTGAATGCCGCTGCCCCAGGCAACACCCGGGCACACGGTAAGCCCCCGGAGAACGCTTTCTTTGATCTTCTGAGGGATCTGTTCTGTTTCCGGCTCGTTTTTTTCGTCCGGGGACGCCGGGACTTTAATTTCTTCTTCGGAGCTCATTTGTCTTCTCTCCAAAGAAATTATTCGTCTTCACCGAAGCGGTCTCGGAATAGTTCGGCAATGGTCTGTACGGCGTCTTTTTCGTCCGGCCCATCCGCCGCAATCGTTACCACGCTGCCGCATGGAAGCGCCATGGTCATCAGTCCGAGAATGGATTTGGCGTCAACCGTATGCTTTTCATGAGTAATTGTGATGGCGCTGCGAAACAGGCTGGCTGTCTTCGCGAGACGTGCCGAGGGGCGTGCGTGAAGACCAAGCTTGTTCTGAAGCGTAAGCGTTTCCTCGAACAAGTTCTGCTCCTATTGATAAGGCGGGATTCAAAATCAGTTGTCGGAGAGCGCGCCGAGACTTGCCCGGGCTGCTGCTTCGGCTAGAGTGGCGACCTGCACCACAGAGGCATCGGAAGGGGCGTTGAGCGCCGCAATGATTGCGGGAAGGTTGGTGCCGCTCACCACGCGAACACGGGGATCCTCGAGGAGCTTGCGGGCAATGTTTCCGGGGGTTGCGCCGGTCAGGTCGGTAAACACGACGACGCCCTCTGCGTGCTTGAAAAGCGTTTTGAGGAGTTCCTGTGCGTGCGCAAGCCCCTCGGCAGCGTCAACCTCTGCCGGCACATCGTAAGCAATGATCTGATCAGCGGAAATGTCCCCCGTCATGCTGTAGATATGCTGAGCGCAGGTTTTTAGCGCCGATGCCAAGGGCGCATGGGCAATGATGCAGAGACCAGTTGTTACCACGGCATCTGACTCCCCAACGATAAAATGAAATTGAGTTTGCCCGGGAGTTTAGCATTCAGAGCACTTCCGGCATCTCCGGACGCGCGTTTCGCATTCCTGATGCTGCGCGGATTCTCAGACGATATGGACATCAATTCAAAAATGGCTTTGGTTCAGTTCAGTTGCGTAGCTACCGGTCCCTTCATTGCTTTTAAAGAAACGGTAGAGCGCATCTTCAAGGCAATAAATGAGCCTTTCCACGACAAAGGCGGCTTTATGGCAGAGGATCTGCCGGATGTGCTCAGAAGGCTTGATGAAGCTGCGGCAGCGGATAAGGCAAAGGCCGCTAAGCTCGAGGAAGAGCGGGAAAAGCGTCTGCGGGAAGGGTCCTATGAGAATGAAATCCGCATGCTTGAAGCGGAGCGCGAGGATGAGGAAAAAAAGAAGAACCGTGAGGATTCCATTCGCCTTTACCAGCGAATGGTTCCGCTTCAGGACATGATCCGTCGCGCCATCAAGCATAAAAAGCCCATTATGTGGACGACGCTCGGGCGTTAATTTTTATGCGCTACCCGATTTCTGTGCCGATCAGGTTCGCCAGAATGCCCGGGTGAAGAGCACGAAAACGGTGAAGATCTCGAGTCGGCCGGTCATCATCAGGAAGGTGAGGATGTCGAGCTGCAGTGCTGTAAGGCCCTGGTAGTTTCCTACCGGGCCGACAGTGCCGAGTCCGGGGCCGAGATTCGTAATGCAGGCAACCGCCGCCGACCAGGATTCAAGAGATCCCAGGCCGGTAGCGAGCAGTGCAAAAGCCCCCGCAAGGACGGAAAAACTCCAGAGCAGCGTGTATCCGAGAACGGCAAAGACAATGTGATTCGGGATGGCAGCGTCGCCGACGGTGATGGGGGAGACGGCGTTCGGATAGAGGAGCAGCGTGAATTCGCGCTTTGCCTGCTTGATGAGGATGAGCACTCGAATCATCTTCAGCCCGCCGCCGGTAGAGCCCGCACAGGTAGCCACAGCGGAACTGAGCAGCAGAATAGCCGGCAGCCCGCAGGGCCAGAGAGACCAGTCGGAGGTGGCGTAGCCAGTGGTTGATGCTGCGCTTACGATGGAAAAGGCTGCGGCGCGCAGTGCATCCGGAACGCTTGTGGCCAGGCCGGAAAGGTAGAGTATCGGCGTCGCGGCGGCAATCAGAACCAAGAGGAGGCCGATCCAGGCAAGCGCCTCAGGGTTGCGCAGATAGACGAGAGGGTCATGCCTGCGCCAGGCAACGAAGTGAAGCGTGAAGCTGAAGCCGCAGATCACCATGAAGACAACTGCAACGGCATCCACTGCTGCGCTGTTGAAGAAGCCGAAGCTCGCATCATGTGCGGCAATGCCCGAAAGACTCACCGTCGTCATCATGTGCATGACGGCGTCGCGCCAGTGCATGCCGGCGAAATGGTAGGCAATTGCACAGGCAACGGAAATGCCGAAGTAAATGAGGTAGAGCGAGCGTGCAGTTTCTGCAATGCGGGGCGTAAGACGCGTTTCCTTGAGGGGCCCGCTCGTCTCTGCCTTCATGATCTGAGCGCCGCCGACGCCGAGCAGCGGCAGAATGGCGACGGACATGACGATGATGCCCATGCCGCCCAGCCAGGAAAGAAAGCATCGCCAGCCGTTCATGGAGTGCGGCAGCTCGTCGAGTCCCGTAAGTACTGTGGCGCCGGTCGTGGTGAGACAGGACATGGCCTCGAAGTACGCTCGTTCGAAACCAAGTCCAGGCATATGCAGCATGAGCGGAATCGCGGCAAAAGCTGCAATCAGCGCCCAGGAGAGCGTGACAAGGAGAAAGCCGTGGCGGGCGGTGAGCTCCTGTCGAAAGCGGTATAGGGTCAGAGTAAGGAAAAGGCCGGCGCCAGCCGTGATGCCGGCTCCCATGATGAAGTCCATTAGGGCGCCATCATTCTCGGTCCAGCTGTAAACGGCTGGTATCAGCATGATGACTGCAAAAGCCATCAGAACGGGGCCGAGGGCATTGAGGACCGGTAGGAGCAGTACGCGCAGAGTCGTGAGCATAGATCTCTCTGTTTTCCGGTTGGCGTCAGAAGAAGCTCACGTCTACGGCAAAGAGTTTCTCAACGGCCGGAATCAGTCGGCGGTTGGGCACGAAGATGATGAGGCGATCTTCCTGCTCAATGATGAGGTCGAAGCTCGCCATCAGCACTTTGGTGTCGTCGCCTTCGCCGCGAATGAGTGCGGCAACGCTGCATCCTGCCGGCAATCGAATGGCATCGATGCGCCGGCCTACCACGCGTGAGCTTTCAGGCGTGCCGTGGGCTACAAACTCAAGTGCTTCGGCGATGCCGTGCCGCAGCGAATAGGCTGCCGTGACGTCGCCGTGACGAACGTATCGAATCAGCTCATCCAGCGCCGCCTGGGTCTGCGAAACCGTGATGTCGATGCGCGAGCCTTCGATCAGTTCGCCGTAAATTCTCCGGTTGACGAGAGCGATGGTGCGACGTGCACCGAGCCGTTTGGCAAGAAGTGCCGACAGGATGTTGTTTTCATCGTCCGAAGAAAGCGAAATAAAAAGATCGCACCCTTCGACGCCTGCCGAAAGAAGCGTGTCTTCGTCGTCAAAGTCTCCTGAGAGCACCATCGCCCGGTCGCCAAGCGTCAGAGCAAGATCTTCGGCCTGACGTCGGTCTGCTTCAATGACGCGGATGGATGCAGGAGCCGCTCCGGTGAGTTCATTGCCTTCCGTGAGCGCCTGGACGATGCTCCGGCTCATGATGGAGCTCCCGGCAATGATCAGGCTGCGCGTGGCTGTTGTTCTCCGGCGGAGCTGTGTAGTGACAAGGCGTGCGTGCCGGGTATCTGCGACAAAAATCACCTCATCGCCCGCTTCTATCAATGTACGGGCATTGATCGCGAGACATTGGTTGCGGCGAAAAAGCGCCGCAATGCGCGCGCATGCATTGGGAATGTGAGCGTTGAGCTCGCCGATCGGGCCGCCCACCATAGGGCTTCCTTCCTGAGCTCTAACTGCGATGAGGCTTACCCGGCCTTCTGCGAATTCCTGTACCTGCAGAGCCTCCGGGATGTCGATGAGCTTCACGAGATAACGCGTGAGCGCCTGTTCGGGCCAGATAACCGTGGTGGCGTCGAAACCTTCTTCCCGAAGAAGACGGGGGTAGCTGCGCAATTCTTCGTTGCGGACGCGGGCGATTCTCGTGGGGATATTGAAGATTCTCGATGCAAGCAGGCAGACGGCGAGATTGGTCTCATCGCTCGATGTCACGGCAATCAGCATGTCGGTGTCGCCCGCCGAGGCGTTTTCAAGGAGCTGCGGCGAAAGCGCATCTCCCACGATGCCTCTGAGGTCAAAGCGGGACTGCAGAAAGCCGATGTTGGCCGGATCCTTATCTATGACGGTAATGTCATTGGCTTCCGATACCAGACTTTCTGCAACGGAACTACCAATGCGGCCCGCTCCGATAATGAGGATCTTCATGGTGTCTTGAAAGAAAGAGGCCCGCTTGATGTGAGCGGGCTTCCTTGAGCAGAGAGATTATTTGAGGGTGTTGTTGAGCGGGTATCGGTCAAGCGTCGAGCCGGTCGGATTATCAATCGAATTCTCGTCAGAAGTTTCGATTTCAGCCAGAACCGGACACGTAGGCTTGGCATAGCCTCCGCCGGCAGGCGGCATCGGCGCAGTGCGTCGGGCCTCCTCGCGCATTTCCTCAACGTTGATGCCGAGCGAACGAACCTTGCGGTAGAGGTGCGTGCGTTCCATGCCTGCGTGGCGGGCGAGTTCCGCCATGGAGTGATTGAGATGATTGAGCACTGTTTTGAAATAAGCTCTCTCAAAATCCATCAGCTGATCCCGGAACGGACGGTTGAAGTCAAGGACAAGTCCGTAATCCGGCATTTCATATGCCGGAAGCCGCTGTACCTGCTGCATGCTGCGGCGGCGGCCGCGGGTACGCTTTTCGGGAGGAGGCTCTTCAGCAGCCTGGCGCTGCTGCTCGTGCCATTTGACGAGACCGAGCTGAATGGCTGACAGCAGACGTTTAAGGGAAATCGGCTTTTCAATGAAGTCGACGGCGCCGTCATCCAATGCGCGCTGTGCATGGTCGATCGAGCCGTGCCCGGACATGATGATTACGGGGAAGTTTAGTAGGCCGCCGTACTTCCATTCGCGCAGAAGCGCGAGACCGTCCGTATCCGGCATCCAGATGTCAAGAAGCACCAGATCGTACTGGCGTTCGGCAACCTTAGCCCTTGCCTCATTGGCATTGGCGGCTGTGGCTACACGGTAGCCGGACTCGACAAGAATTTCCGAAAGAATGTTTCGGATGCCGAGTTCATCGTCGACAATAAGAATTTCAGTCATCTTGTTGATTAGTTGCTTTAGTGGCCGATACCTCACTGACGGTCAGTCGGTCGGTCGCCGGGTGCAAGGTGCTCGAAAAGAATATCCACTTGGGCGCCAAGAATCAGCGTGCCGGTAGAGTCCAGACGGTTGGAAAGACGGATTGCCGCACGGTGCTCATCGAGAATCTTCTTGATCATCGGAAGCCCAAGCCCTGTGCCTGTAGCTTTGGTGGTTACATAGGGCTCAAAGGCGCGCTCGAGGATATTTTCGCTGAAACCAACGCCGCTGTCATGCAGATGAAGCTGCACGGCACTCATGCCGCGCTCGGTCAGAATATGACGCGTTGAAATGACGATTTTCGGAACGTCGCCTTCCGCTGCATCGATGCTGTTGGAAATCAGATTATGCAATACCTGTCGAAGTTGAGAGGCGTCTGCTTCGATGAGCGGAATGCCGTTCTCAAGATCGAGCTTGATGGCAAGACCCGCTTCCTGATAGAGCTGCGCTGCGCCGAGAACGAAGTCGTTGAGATCAAGCGGAGAGAGCTTTGCTTCGGGGAGCTTGGCGTATTCCCGGAAATCATTGACCATCTGCTTAAGGGCATCCACCTGCGTCGTAATAGTTTTGACTGCGCGGGTAAGCATTTCGGCATCATCATCGTTTTCGAGCTTGGGTTCAAGCCGGAAAGCCAGTCGTTCGGCGGCAAGCTGAATAGGCGTGAGCGGATTCTTGATTTCATGAGCCAGCCTGCGGGCGACTTCGCCCCAGGCAGTGGCTCGCTGCGCCTCAATAATCTTTGAGACGTCATCGAACACAATGACGAGTCCGGGTTCATCGGCTCCAAGCGGCATGCGCGAGAGCTTGAGGAAGAGCGGAATGGTTTTTTCCTTGCGCTCAAGCTGGAATTCCAGACTTGCGGCGCCGGTTTCTTTTTCGAAGCCAAGGGAAAGCTGAGCGTTCCGAAGTGCATCGGAAAGCTCCGGTTCAATTTTGCTGAGTTCGATTCCGGTGCGGCAGCTTTCTTCTCCAAGAATTCTGCGGGCTGCGGCATTGGCCGTAATCACCCGGCCTGTGCGGTCGAGCACAATGACGCCGGAGGAAATATTGGCAAGAATCCGCTCAAGATAGGCCTGCGCCTGTTCTGCGCGCCGACGCTGTTCATCGATCACTCGGCGCGACTCAGAAAGGTCGCGGATCATCTGGTTGAAGGATTGCGTGAGGACGTTGATTTCATTGTTGCCGGAAAATTCCCGGATAGGATGAAAGTTGCCGTCCGCCACCCGACGCGTGCCTTCCTCAAGTTGAAGAACAGGAGCAACGGTCTTGCGAGCAAAGGCGAGCGAGAGCGCAAAAGCGCCTAGCGCACCGAGAAGCGTGACGAGAAAAAGCGTGCTCGCATAAACGCTCTGAAGCGAGGCGCGCGAGAGGACCAGAGTCTGATAGTCGCGGTATCCCGCTACAAGCATGGATGCATTCTTAACGGTTTCTTCCGGAACCGGCTGAATGATCTGAAGGTAGAACTGCTGACGCCGCATCTCGAGGCCTGAGCCCGGTTTAGTAGCGTCGCGAACATTGTCGTCTGCCGCGTCTGCTTCTTCGGACTGAACAGGAACAATCACGCGGATGGAAAGTTTTTCATCTCGCTGCGCGTCGAAATTAACGTCTCCGTCAATCACGCTGTATATGCCCGCGCTTTTGACCGTTTGAATCTGGCTTGATGTCGGCATGTCGGGCATCAGGACATTGATGCGCGAGCCCGCAGCCGCAATGGCGGTCCCATTGGAGAGAAAAACGAGGGCTTCAATGCCGGGGCGGCCTTCTAGTATTCTGAGCAGATCCGACATGATGAGCGATGCCGGGGTGTTGGTGAGCAGTCCTGCGATGTGTCTCGCTGTCGCTTCAGCCTCAACCTGCTGCTGGGCAAGAATGCCCCTGGTGATTGTGACGCCGGAATCAAGCGCCTTTTCCACGCGTACGTCGAACCAGGAATTGATGGAGCGTGAAATGAAGACAGAGGAAACAAAGTAAATAAGGACGCAGGGAATCAGTGCAAGTCCCGCTGCGGACAGCGCAAGACGGCTGGTGAGGTGTGCGCCGAATTCCTTATTGCGCAGGCGCTGCCAAAGACGCAGCGCCATTGCTGCCACAACGGCGAAAAGAACGACAGCAATTGCCCGGTTGATGACGAGCAGAACTGGGAACCAACGTTCAAAAAGGGTTGAGTCCGTGCTCGTTGCGGCAAGTATGAAGAGCGAGAGGCCCGCCAGCACAAGCGCAGCGATGAAGATGCCGCGAAGCCAGGAGGACATGACTTAATCCTCCTGCTGCGTCAGATCCTTCGGCAGCGCTATAGGTGTCCAGTCGCTCTCCACGGTCCAGTCGCCTGAATCGTGGTTTGTTACCTGCATGGGTTTCGGGAGCTTGCCTGCATCCAGATAAAAACGGATGCCGGCAGTAAGGCCTGAATCGGCAGCATCGCGGGTAGACGCCACGCGCCAGCGCCGGATGTTTTTGATGTAGGGAAGCGCTTCTTCCAGCGTATCAAAATTGAGAGAAATGCCGCTGTAGGAAACGGCATAGCGTCGGGTGAGCGGGTTGAATGCCAGACGGATGTTGAAGTCGCTTTCTGCGATATTTTTGTCGAACCAGTACCAGCGGTCTTTTGAAAGTTCGAATTTGTAGGTGAAGTAGAGCGCAATGCCGCGGTGCATGGCATCCACCAGAGGCATTGGCAGGTCAAACTCGTAATGCGCCTCTATGAAGAGCCCCGGACGCTCGCCAGGCTCATCAACAGTAAGTGCGGCACTCATGAGTTCAGCTCTTGCCGCTTCCGCGGAACCGGCAGCCGCAAGCATCGCCGCGCATAAAAGAGGCGCAGCGATGCGTGACAAACTGAAGGTTCGGTAAAGTGACATGCCGGAGAAACTGCGGAAAATTAATTCTTTTTGAGCAGTGCGTA
The DNA here is from genome assembly GCF_009183815.1 of Sutterella seckii. Lineage (GTDB taxonomy): Bacteria > Pseudomonadota > Gammaproteobacteria > Burkholderiales > Burkholderiaceae_F > Sutterella > Sutterella seckii. Next base: position 50,481 of record NZ_WEHX01000001.1, read on the forward strand.
GAAAAAGCCGTCGTGCACGGAAGGAAGCATTTGCGGATTAGGCCAGATGCCGTCTTCTGTCGGAACAAGGTTCATCATACCGATCCCGGTTTCGCCAAGCGGCACCATCGAAGCATCCGGGTGACGCGCGAGAAATTCCTTGATCTGCAGAGGTCCTTCCTGAGGGAAGAGCGAGCAGGTGCAGAAGAGCAGATGTCCGTTCGTTTTCAGACACGGCCAGAGCGCTTCCAGAATTCTTTTTTGCTCATTGGCAAGTCGGCGGATGTCTTCAGGGCGGCGCGACCAGGGAACATCCGGCTGACGCCTTACGATGCCGCTGGCGGTGCAGGGAGCATCGAGGAGAACGGCATCAAAGGGTTCGCCTGAGAACCACTTTTGAGTATCTGCAGCATCGGCAGCCTGAACTTCCGCTGAGAGGCCAAGGCGTCCAAGGGTTTCACGGATCAGTTCTGCTCGATCGGGAGCAACCTCCAGCGCTGTTACCTGGCAATCGGCAAGTTCGAGCAGATGAGCTGTTTTACCTCCCGGAGCAGCGCAGGCGTCCAATACGCGGTTTCCTGCCTTGACGGGGAGAAAGTGAGCGGCAAGCTGCGCTCCGGCATCCTGAACAGATACATCTCCCTCGCTAAATCCCGGTATTTCATGAACGGGAAGCGGCTTTTCAAGAAGAATGGCTTCAAGTCCAATTTGACGGGCTGGGATTCCGGCCTGCGCGAGCCGCTCCAGATATGCTGCCGGCGTGGTCCGGCGGACGTTAACCCTCAGCGTCATCGGTGCGTGCTGGCGCTGGAGCAGAAGAATTTTCTCCCACTCCTGCGGATGCGCGGCGCGGATCTTCTCAATCCACCAGGACGGCGCATTGAAGCGCACTTCCGGGATTTTGTTCAGATCTTTGAGAAGTCCATTGCTTTCGCGCAGGAAACGGCGCAGGACTGCGTTGACGAGGCCGGAGAAGCGCTGCGTGCGCTTGTCTGCCCGAATAGCATTCACGGCTTCGCTTACAAGCGTGAATTCGTTGTAGCGCTTCGTAATGAGAAGAGCGAGCGCTGCTTCGAGAATGTTCTGTACCGGCGGCGGCGGGGGATTATTGAGAAGCTTTCTTGACAGTGCGCCGGTAAGCGCAAGGTTGCGCATGAGGTCGTAGAGGATTGACTGCAGCGCAGCTCGCGCGTGAGACGGCAGCCCCTCTGCGGCAGCGTCGAGCGCAGCAGAAAAGGATGATCCCCCCTTCATCTGTTTACGCGCCGTGGCGGCAAGCGAGAGCAGTCTGCGAAGCGGGAGTTGTCGAGTCTGCTTTACGGCTTCCGGAGATTCATGAGTCATGGGAAATGGTCACTTGCAATAATGAGTGTCGAAAGCTGATGGAGCCGTTATTTGAGCGTGTCGCCGGGTTGAATGCCGAGGCTTTGGATCGCAGAGTGAGCGGGCATGCGCGGCTTTCCCGCGCGCTGCAGGATGGCCATTGAGAGCGCTCCTTCACCGCACTGAACCAGCAGGGCGTCGTCAGCTTTAAGAACGGTGCCCGGAGCGGCATCGGACGGCCATTCATGGGCATCTGCCTGCCAGACTTTGACGGGATTGCTCCTGTACTCAAACTGCAGTCCGGGGAATGGCGTGAAGGCGCGCATTCGGCGAGCAATAACTTTGGCGCTTGCATTCCAGTCAATTCGACTTTCGGACTTCAAAAGCTTTTCTGCATAAAGCACGCCTTCTTCGGGCTGCGGAGTGCATTCAAGATCGCCGGGTTTTTCAAGCGCTTTGATCAGAAGCTCTGCTCCGATGCGTGCGAGCTTTTCCGTGAGGGAAAGATGCGTATCGTCATCGGCGATTTTTGTTTTTTCCACGAGTACCATGGGGCCGGTATCGAGACCAAGCTCCATCTTCATGAGCGTAACGCCGGTTTCCGCGTCGCCAGCTTCAATCGCGCGGGCAATAGGCGCTGCGCCGCGCCAGCGCGGCAGCAGACTCGCATGAATGTTGATCGCTTTGATGTCGCCAGCTTTCCCGATGCCGTGCGCACAGTTGAGAACGGGTTCCGGGAGAATCAGCCCGTATGCCGCGACTACCAGCAGATCCGCATTGATGTTGCGGAGTTTTTCATGCATCGCTGCGGCCCCTTCAGGATCTTTTTTGAGGCTCAGCGTTGCGGGTGTTTCCACAGGAATCCCAAGGGATTCGGCAAGCACTTTGACCGGCGAAGGGGTGAGCTTCATGCCTCGGCCGCTTGGGCGATCGGGCTGAGTGAGCACGAGAGCAATGTCGTGACCGTTTTCAGCAAGCGCACGCAGTGCTTCAGCGGCAAAGTCCGGCGTACCGGCAAAAATGATCTTCATGAGGAAAGCCTGAAGGGGAGTTTTATTCTGAATCGTCCGCTATTTTAGAGGGATCGACTACGATGCCTCGATAAGGTGAAAGAGAAGGATTCTGACGTTATGGAAGAACTTCAATATTTGAATGCAGGCGGCCTCACTTATGCCTATCGACGCTACGGCGACCCCGAGGCGCCGGCAGTGGTGCTCCTGATGGGGCTGGGCCTCTCGATGGAGGCGTGGCCCGAAGGCATTATCTCCGGGCTTCTTGCAGAGGGCCTCCAGGTGATTACGCCCGACAATCGGGATGCCGGCTCGTCATTCAGGTTTACCGGCTGGCAGCCTGGCCGCGGGGATGTCGCCCGGGCAATCATTCGGACAGTGCTCGGACTTTCCGTTTCCGGGGAGTATGCGCTTGAAGACATGGCGCTTGACATTGAGCGGCTTCTCGATCACCTCGGCATCCGCCGCGCACATGTCGCGGGCGTGTCCATGGGCGGCATGATCGCGCAGGTTTTCGCAACGCAGTGTCCGAACCGGGTGGCGACGCTTACGTCCATTTCGTCAGCGGTTGGGAATCCGAAAACGGGTTTGGGCTCTCTTCGCGCCATTCTTGCTGTTGCTGGAACAGGAGATGCTTCCTCGCCGGAGGCTCTACAGGCGCACTTCAAAACTGTTTTGACGGCACTTTCCGGATCGAAGTACAGGCCGACTCCGGAAGAGCTGGACGATGCGATAAGAAGCGCGCCGCGCATCGGATACGATCCCGTTGCAACGCGTCGTCAGCTGATTGCGCTGCTTGCGAGCGGAAACCGGGCAAAGGCAGTCAGGCAGCTGCGCACGCCGACGCTCGTTATCCATGGCACAGAGGATCCGCTTCTTCCATTTGCAGCAGGAGAAGAAACGGCAAGGCTGATTCGCGGGGCAAAGCTCATTCCCGTTGAAGGCCTCGGGCATCAGCTGCCCCCATCTCTGATGGGGACGTATGCAAAATGGATCGCTGAAGAGTGCCACGCGCATCCGGCGTGATGCGCGGGCGTATGCATCAGCGGCGTGCGGCTTTTTCCTTTTCCTTCTCCCGCTCCTCCCGACGGAGTTTGCGCAGCTTGGTGCAGGCACGCTGCTTCTTGAGCATGGAGAGGTGATCGATAAAGACGATGCCGTCAAGATGATCCATTTCATGCTGCACGCAGACAGCAAGAAGGCCGGTGCAGTCGAGTTCAATTTCCTTGCCGGTGGCATCCTGTGCGCGAACGCGGACATGCGCCGGGCGCTTCACGTGTTCGTAAAGCCCCTTGAGGGAAAGACAGCCTTCCTCGTGATCCTGAAGCTCTTCGCTCGCTTCAATGATTTCAGGATTGCAGAGCACGCGCAGGCCGGTTTTGTCATCGGTAACGTCAATGACGATAATGCGCTTGAGAATGCCCACCTGATTGGCTGCGAGCCCGACGCCGGGAGCGGCATACATGGTTTCAGCCATGTCGGCAGCAAGGCGCTGAAGGTCTTCGTCAAAAACGTCAATGCGCTCGGCCTTTGCGGCAAGTGCAGGATGCGGATACTGAAGTACGGGAAGCAAAGCCACGGAATACTCCTCCCCGCGATGGCGGGAAGCCGGATGTACATGAAAAGGCCGAGAATTATAACCTTGTGCGGATCGAGGAAATGGCCGGGGAGAAACGGAAGAAATGCGCGTAAGTGAGACGAATCAGGAAGATGTGCGCAACTGGATAAAACTGAGCCTTGCGCGTCATTTGGATACTTTTGGAGCCGTCAGACTGCTGAAGGTCTACGGCAGTGCGGAGTCTGTGCTCGCCGGGTCGCTCTCTGATCTGGCAAGGCTTGTCGGCATGCCGGCCGCTGAGGGTGTTGTGGCCGCCGCCCGGGGCGCAGTGGACGACGAAGCGGATTCTGCTGTTGCGGGGCTTCTGAGCACCCCGGAGACAGGCGTGCTCACCATTGCTGATTCGCTTTATCCGGCGGACCTCATCGAAAGCGGACTGGCGCCTCTTTTGTTGTTTACCAGGGGTGATGAGTCGGTTTTGCTAAGAGAGAGCGCAACTATATGCGGGTCGGCCTCAGCGGATGAGGAAGGGCTTCGGAATGCGGAATTCTTCGGCAAGGCTATTGCCGAATCCGGCATGACGGTCTTGGTTCCGGCAGAGCCCGGAATCCCGACGTCGGCTATTTCCGGTGCGCTGTCCGCTCATCAAGGGGTTCCTCCCGCAGCGCTGCTGGCTTCCGGTACGGCGCGGGCGCCCCGGGAAATGACCGGCTTGCTGAAGGCGCTCCTTGCCGCGGGGGGCCTTCTCATATCGGCGGAGCTTCCTGAAACATCCCAGAGCGAGGCGTCAAAAGCTTTGCGGAACGGACTCCTTGCCGGCTTCTCTCGACGCCTGCTTGTTATTGAGGCAGAGCGCCATGCCCCTATACTCGACATCGCACGGCGGGCGGCTGAGCTTGGCGGGCTGGTCGGCGCTATTCCGGGAAGCATTCATAATCCGCTCTCCCGTGGTGCGAATGCGCTTATACGCGAAGGCGCTATGCTCGTCGAAACATTGAGAGATCTCGGCATAGAAAATCCAGAGCCTCAAAAATGACATAATGCGCCTGCTTTTCAGGCTGTCCCGCGCGCAAGCGGGGTGCCTGAAATTTTCTTTTCAGAACCCAAACCCACTTCAGACCGCTTCCGTCGTAAGGAGAACATGCCATGGCGCAGACCCTGGTGATTGCAGAAAAACCGTCAGTAGCAGGCGATATCGCCCGTGCTCTCGGCGGCTTTAAGAAAGACGGCGAGTTCTGGACGCGCGATGACATGATCATCGGGTCGGCAGTGGGGCATCTCCTTGAAATCAAGGCGCCGGAGGAATACGACGTCAAGCGCGGACGCTGGTCATTCGCGAATCTGCCGGTCATTCCGCCTTATTTTGATTTGCAGCCGATTAAGAAGTCGGAGAGCAAATACACGGCGCTGGCGAAAAAAATCCGCAGCCGTGCTGTTACGGATCTCATCAATGCATGCGATGCGGGGCGAGAGGGCGAACTTATTTTCCGCTACATCATTCAGGCCTGCGGCAGCAAAAAGCCGATCCGCAGACTGTGGCTGCAGTCGATGACGAAGGCTTCCATTCAGGAAGCTTTTACGCAGCTGCGCTCCGACGAAGAAATGAAGCCGCTCGAAGCTGCTGCAAGGAGCCGTTCCGAAGCGGACTGGCTTGTCGGCATCAACGGCACGCGTGCGCTGACTGCCTTTAATTCCAAGGATGGAGGCTTTTTCCTCACAACTGTCGGCCGCGTACAGACGCCGACGCTCGCGATCGTGGTCGCGCGTGAAGAGGAAATCAATCACTTCAAGCCGAAGGATTACTGGGAGGTCCACGCCACATTCAAGGCCGCGGTCGGCGAGTATGAAGGCAAGTGGATTGCTCCTGACTTTACGAAAACGAAGGGCATGCCGGCAGAGCTTCGCGCCGACCGCATCTGGAGCGCGGCTGATGCCGAGAAAATTGTCGCAAAGTGCGCAGGCCGCGAGGGTACGGTAACGGAACAAAGCCGAAAAGCGACATCGCTTGCGCCTGCGCTTTTCGACCTTACGTCGCTGCAGCGTGAGGCCAACAGCCGTTTCGGGTTCCCTGCCAAGATGACGCTTGCCATTGCGCAGCGTCTCTATGAACGCCACAAGGTGCTGACTTATCCCCGTACGGATGCCAAGGCACTGCCTGACGACTATGCGCCGACGGTAAAGGAAACGCTTGCTCATCTGCAGAAGCTTCCCGAATACGACGCCTATTCCGCCAAGATCCTGACGAACGGCTGGGTGAATCCGCATGACAAGCGGGTTTTCGACAACAAGAAGATCAGCGACCACTTTGCGATCATCCCGACGGGCGAAATTCCAAAGGGGCTTGAGGAAACCGAGCAGAAAATCTACGACCTCGTCGTGCGCCGCTTTATGGCGGTCTTCTTCCCTGCCGCTGAATTCAACGTTACAACCCGCCGCACCCAGGTTGAGGGCGAGGTCTTTTTGACGGAAGGAAAGGTGCTCACGAAACCGGGCTGGATGGAAGTGGCTTCGAGAGCTGTGCGTACGCAGAGCGATCTTGTCCCCGTTTCAAACGGCGAGAAGGTTCTGACGACGCATATCGAGTCTCTTGCCGATCAGACAAGGCCGCCGGCGCGCTTTACGGATGCGACCCTCCTTTCTGCAATGGAGTCTGCAGGCAAGAAGCTTGAAGCGGACGAGCTGCGCGATGCCATGGCGGAAAAGGGACTCGGTACGCCGGCTACGCGCGCGCAGACCATTGAGGGCCTCATTGAGCAGAAGTATCTGCGTCGTGAAGAGCGTGCGCTTGTGCCCAACGCCAAGGCATTTCAGCTCATGCAGCTCGTGCGCGGTCTTCGCATCGACGAGCTTACGCAGCCGAGGCTTACGGCGGAATGGGAGTACAAGCTCGCTCAGATTGAACACAGTCAGGGATCGCGCGACGACTTCATGGCGGAAATCCGCAAAATGACGGAAAACATGGTCGCTGTTGCCAAGCAGTATGAAGGCGACAGCGTGCCGATCGTCAACCCTATTCACTTCAAGAACAGATGCCCGGCCTGCGGCGGTGAAATCGTTGAAAACTACAAGCGTTTTGCCTGCACGACGCCCGGCTGCTATTTCTCGCTTTCGAAGCACCCATCAGGTCGTGCTTTTGAAGCCGAAGAGGTTGAGGAGCTTCTCGCCAATCATCGCGTGGGTCCTCTCACGGGTTTCGTCAGCCGCCGAGGATTCCCCTTTGAGAGCGAGCTTGTGCTTGAAAAAGACAAGGAAACAGGGCAATGGGGGATGCGCTTTGACTTTGAGGAACGCCCTGAAGTCGGCGCAGAGGAAATCGCTTCAGCTCCGGTTGTGGGCGACTGCCCGCTTTGCCGCGGCCGAGTCCTTGAGCTTGGCGATCACTACATCTGCGAGCACGCCGTCAATGAGCCCCGCACCTGTACTTTCCGCATGAGCCGCACGATTCTGCAGCGGACGATTACGCGAGAGGAAGTGGCCACGCTTCTGGCGGAGGGCAGGACGCATCTGCTCGACGGCTTTATTTCCAAGCGCACGAACCGGCCCTTCAAGTCTTATCTCGTCTGGGATCCGAAGAAGAAGACCGTAGCCTTCGAATTCGAAAAGCGGGAAAAAGACGCCGCAAAGGATGCGGCGAAATCCGCAGAGGCTGAGGAAGAGTCGGCAGCGGCTAAGAAGCCTGTGCGCAGGACCGCGGCAAAGAAGAGCGCCGCGAAGCCTGCGGCCCGCAGGACAAAGAAGGCGGAAGGCTGATCTGAAAAATGAAAAATCCCGCGTACGAAAGAACCGTCGCGGGATTTTTCTTCTGCGGAGGCTCAGCCGTTATTCGGCAGGCTTCTCGATCTTTTTCTTGTTTCTGGTGATGAGCACCTGATCGATCTTGTTGTTGTCGACGTCCATCACTTCAAACGTATAGTCGGCGCAGACCACTTTGTCGGTACGCTTCGGAATCTTTCTGAGCATGTACATCATGAAGCCCGCAACGGTTTCGTAGGCAGAGTCTTCAGGAAGCTCGTCGATTTCCAGGGCGTGCTCCAGATCGTCAATCGGCGTGGCGCCGTCAACGAGCCATGTGTCTGCATCGCGCTGGATGATCTGCACGTCATCTTCATTCGTGACGAGGTCTCCCATGACGGTTGCCATAACGTCGTTGATCGTGATGATGCCGACCACAAGCGCATATTCATTGAGAATGACGGCAAAGTCGGTATGCGTGCGCTGGAAGACGTCGAGGACTTCGGAAAGCGTCAGCGAGTCCGGAATGAACTGCACGCCCTGCAGAAGCTCGGGATCCTGGAAAAGGATGGGTTTTTCTTCAAGGACGCGGCGCAGGAGGTGCTTGGAGTCGACAAAGCCGACGACATGGTCGAGGTCTTTGTCGCAGACGAGGAAGCGGTTGTAGGGAACAGTGGAGATCTTCGCCCGGATGCTTTCGTCGGTTTCGTCGAGCGTGAAGTAGACGATGCTTTCGCGTGCGGTCATCGCAGAAGGCACGAGCCTGGATTCAAGCTCGAAGACGTTCTGGATGACGGTTTCCTCTTCGGGAGCAATGACGCCTGCTGCGGCACCCGCGCCGACGCTCGCGAGGATGTCTTCAGATGTAATGGTCTCCTGCCGCTTTGTCGGCATCCCGAGCGAACGGATGCAGGCATCTGAGAGACGCTCTAGGACGAACACGATGGGGCGCAGGCACTTGATCAGCACGTTCATCGGGCGCACGACGAACATTGCAGTCGCTTCCGGGCGCGCAATGGCAAGACGCTTCGGGAGCAGATCCGCAAAAATGACGAAGAGCGTCGTGGCGATGATGAAGGAAATGATGAAGCTCACGTGCGAGAGGTTCTGCCCGGGAAGAACGATCGAGAAGACCCAGTCGAAGAACGGAGAAAAGGCCGCGTCTCCAATGACGCGCCCAAAAGCGCGGCCGCATTCACGAGCACCTGGAGCGCCGAAAAGAATTGCCCTGGGTGAGACTGCAGCTCAAGGACGAGCGCAGCTCGTCTGTCTCCGTCATCCGCAAGCGTCTGCAGTCGCGTCTTGGATGCAGAAGCGAGAGAGATTTCAGAAGACGAGAAAAAGGCGCTGAGCAGCACAAGGCCGAATAGCGCCGCAACTTGCGGCAGGGAATCCATAAGCATTTCCGGAAAATCTTGGTTCAGCGCGGTCCGTATGAGAGTCGGGATGCACGCTCGCACCGCGATTCTTAATGTTGGCGGCGCTTTGAAATGAGCAGATTTCCGCTATATTGAACACAGGTCAGAGATTTTACCATGAATTCCTTATTAACCACTTGTTTTTTCGCGTTATTTTCTTAAATAATAGCGCTGAGACCCGGGGTTGAACCGCCTGGAAGGGTATTTTTTCTTTCAGCCTTCAAGCGTTTTCTCACGGAGCCGCCGTACTGCGCCTCAGCCGCTTCGGGCCGGCATCTATCCTGTCGGAAAGCTCTATCCCTTCGTTTATCTGAGGAACCTTTTGCCATGAAGTCCAAGCTCCTTTCCGCTGCAGTTCTTCTTGCGGCCGCAGCTGTCGCGCTCCCGGCGCAGGCCGGCGAAACACTTGATCGGGTTAAGTCCCGCGGCCAGCTTGTCTGCGGCGTCAATACGTCTGCTCCAGGCTTTTCAAGCGCCGACAGTCAGGGACGCTGGCAGGGCCTCGACGTCAATACCTGCCGTGCGGTTGCTGCGGCCGTGCTTGGCGATGCGGACAAAGTGAAGTACGTCCCGCTTTCCTCGACGCAGCATATGGCCGCACTCGCTTCGGGCGAGATCGACATGCTCGCGCGCAATACCACCTGGACGATGACCCGGGATGCCAGCACCGGCAACGTCTTCGTCGCTGTTTCCTACTATGACGGTCAGGGCTTCATGGTGCCTGCTTCGCTCGGCGTTAAAAGCGTGAAGGAGCTCGATGGCGCAACGGTCTGCGTGCAGACGGGCACAACCACGGAAAAGACTACGGCGGACTACTTCCATTCGCACGGCATGAAGTACAAGACGGTGGTCTTCGACACGACGGAGGCTACGCAGAGCGCTTTCATTTCCGGGCGCTGCGATGTTTATACGACCGACATGTCCGACCTTGCGGGCGTGCGCATGATTGCGCCGGATCCTTCCAAATTCGTCATTCTTCCGGAAACGATTTCCAAGGAACCCCTTGGGCCTGCCGTGCGCCGAGGCGACTGGGAGTGGTTTGAAATCGTTCGCTGGTCCTTCATGGCTTTCCTCGGGGCAGAGGAACTCGGCGTTACTCAGGCGAATGTGGACGACATGCGCAAGAATTCCCGTGATCCGAATGTGATGCGTCTGGTCGGCGCCGGCGAGGATATGGGCAGGATGCTCGGCCTCGACAAGGACTGGTCCTACCGTATCATTAAGCAGGTCGGCAACTACGGCGAATCCTGGACGAAGTATTTCGGTCCGACGAGCCCGCTTAATCTTCCCCGCGGAATGAATCGTCTCTGGACGGACGGCGGCCTCATGTATGCCATGCCGATTCGCTGATTTGACGGTCTTTTTTCCTTCAGGAACCTGACGAAAGGCTCCGGGCAATTTGGCTGCCTGGAGCCTTCTTCGTATTTCCGATCCCGAAAGTTATGTTTTCTAGAGAGAGCTTCAGCATCGTTCCCGGGGATGATGCTTGGATTTTGCGCGAGAAGATTCGCCGCCGGCGTGAATTTACGCTTCAGGCGGCATTGATCCTTCTTCTCGTTGCTTTCATTGCAGTGCTCGCTTCCAATGTTGAAGCCAATCTTGCAGCGAAAAATATCAAAAGCGGTTTCCATTTTCTGATGAATCGCGCGGGCTTTGAGATCAGCGATCAGCTGATCCCGTATTCCAGCAATGATCCGCTGTGGAAGGCATTTGCGACGGGCATCCTCAATACGCTGAGAGTCTCCGCCTGCACGGTAGTGTCGGCGACAGTACTGGGCGTTGTTGTGGGCCTGATGCGGCTTTCTAGGAATGCCGTCGTGCGTTTTCTCGGTATTGCGCATGTTGAGGCTTACCGCAATGTGCCGCTTCTGGTGCTTCTCCTCGCGCTTTATCTGGTGGTGACGGAACTCCTGCCCGGCGTTCGAGCGGCATTCCACCTGGGCGACTGGGTGTATCTCTCTAAAACCGGCCTTCTTTTCGCCATCCCCGAGATGCAGTGGGCAGGAAGCATTGCGGCTCTTGCAGGTCTTGCCGGAGCATTCCTCATCGCCTGGATCATTCGCCGCCGCGAAACCTCGCTCGTTGCCAACTGCTCCGGACTTCTTGCTTTCGTGCTGGTTTTCGCCTTCGTCTGGGTGATTCTCGGCGTATTTGGCGGCTGGAATCACCCCGTCGCAACGCGCTTTTCCATGTCCGGCGGCGCGCAGCTTACGCCGGAATTTCTGACGCTTTGGCTTGGACTCACGCTTTATACCTCCGCGATGATTGCGGAAATCGTCCGTGCAGGCGTGGTGTCCGTCAGACCTGCGCAATGGGATGCAGCTTCGGCGCTTGGATTCCGCACGCGCGAAACGGTGAGCTACATCATCTTTCCGCAGGCAATGCGGCTTATTGTTCCGCCGCTTTCGAGCCAGTACATGACGCTCACCAAGAATTCTTCACTCGCCGTGATGGTGGGCTACCCGGATCTGGTCAATGTGGGTACGACGGTGATGAACATTACCGGTCAGGCGCTGGAAGTCATTTGCCTCATCATGGGCGTTTATCTGACGGTGAACATTCTCATCTCCGTCTTCATGAATCAGCTCAATGCCCGCATTATGCGGGCTCCGCAGTAAGGAGACGCTCATGCCGGAAATTCAGATTACGGGCACTCCAGGAGGTCTTTGGGAGCGGCTGCGTGCGAGCTGCTTCTATTCACCCGGGGCAAGCGTGGTTTCGGTAGTGCTTGGCGCCGTCATCCTTTTCGTCCTCTGCTGGTTCATCAAGTGGGCGGTTCTCGATGCCGTCTGGAGCGCCGACGTTAATGCCTGCAGGAAAGCTGCGGGCGCCTGCTGGGGCTTTGTAACCGAAAAATGGCGTCTTATTATTTTCGGGCGCTTTCCTTATGAGCTGCAGTGGCGGCCGGCGCTTGCCACATTCATCATTGTTCTCATGCTCGTCATCTCCGCGGTGCCGTCTCTCTGGTCGCACCGGGGGCTGCGAATGCTTCTCTGGGGGTGGGTCGCATCCTTTGCCGCCTTCTTCGTTCTGATGATCGGCGGCATTTTCGGACTGGAAGAAATCAGTACCGACATGTGGGGCGGATTGCCGCTGACGGTGATTCTTACACTTCTCGGCATGGCGGCGTCCTCTCCTCTCGGCATTCTTCTTGCCATCGGACGTCGCAGCAGACTGCCCATCATTTCTGCCGTTTCAACAGGCTACATCGAACTCGTGCGCGGCGTGCCGCTGATCACCGTGCTGTTCGTTGCGGCTTTCGTCTTTCCACTCCTGATGCCGGAATGGATGAAGGTAGATGCCTTCTGGCGAGTGACGATCGGCATTACGCTCTTTCAGGCCGCCTATATGGCAGAAACCGTTCGCGGCGGGCTTCAGACCATTCCACGCGGGCAGTTTGCTGCTGCTCGTTCGCTGGGGCTTACGGAACGGCAGTGCTACACGAGCGTTATTCTTCCTCAGGCCCTGGTAGCGATCATTCCAGCTTTCGTCAACAGCCTTTTGTCCTGCTTCATGGACACTTCGCTTGTTATGGTAGTCTCGATGTACGACCTTACCGGGTCGCTCAAGCTTGCGCTTGGGGATGCCCTCTGGAGGCCCTATTTCATTGAAGGCTACGCTTTCATCGTGATGGTCTATTTTGTCTCGAGCTTCATCATTTCGCGCTACAGCCAGTGGCTGGAAGGAAGGCTTCAGGGGATAAAGTCGCGCCGTACTATTCAAATTTGATTCGTTTATGAAATTTCATGAGCACATCATCCGGGCATCCATCCCGGAGCTTCTCTTTGTTCTTACCCGCGAGGATCTCGCGCGCGGCATCGCCGATTTCGCGCGGCATCCGGAAAACTATATCGAGGAAGTAAGCGGCTCCCGCATTACGAAGGCGGAGGTTCCGGGAAAAACGCCGGGATCCGTGACCTTCGGGAGAGAGATCAGCTTCGGAACGCTGAAGTTCGAGGAAGAAATTGAACTTTCGGCGGACGGGAGCTATCACGCGCATATTGATGCCGATGGTCCACGGCCGGCATCGGATTTCAGCATGACGATTGAGGAGCCTGAAAAGGGAAGCCTTTTCGTGCGCTTTACCTATCATGAAGATCGCGAGCCGCCGCAGAAGGAAACGCATCAGGAGGCTCAGCTCAATCAGCTCAGACGTCTTGCATACGAAAGCAAGGACCGGAGCATTCTTGTGAAGATTCTTGATGATCTCGTTGAGCTCAAGGCGCATGAGGCACACGCTTAAAGCGAGTCTTCTCTATTATTCGACGCCCGGATGAGGCAAAAGGCCTTTCCGGGCGTTTCTTTTAACCGCAGAGTTTTCGAAAGATGACCGACATGCTCAGTGCGCGTATCTGCGCTCATATTGCCGAAGAAATTGCGGCGCGCTCCTCCCAGGTGGAAGCGGCCGTCAGACTTCTCGACGAAGGCGCAACCGTGCCTTTTATCGCCCGCTACCGCAAGGAAATGACCGGCGGACTCACGGATGCACAGCTGCGGACGCTCGAAGAGCGTCTTGTGTATCTCAGAGAGCTTAATGATCGTCGAGAGACAATCCTTGCCGCAATTGATGCTCAGGGGAAGCTCGATGATGCTTTGAAGGAGCGCCTTCTGAAGGCAGAGACCAAGCAGGAGCTTGAAGACCTCTATGCGCCCTATAAGAGCAAGCGCCGCACGCGCGCGGCCATTGCGAAGGAAGCGGGGCTGGAGCCTCTCGCAGAGAAGCTTCTCGCGAACCGGACGCTGGATCCGCTTCGTGAGGCGGCCGCCTTCGTCAATGCCGAAAAGGGTTTTGCCGATGCGCAGGCAGCGCTTAACGGCGCGAGAGACATTCTTGCTGAACGCTTCAGTCTCGATGCGAAGCTGAGAGAAAATCTGCGCGCCTTCATGTCTGCGCGGGGAGAGCTCGTCTCTCGTCTCGTGGAAGCGGAAAAAGAAAAGGCGGAAAAATTCCGTGATTATTTCGATTTTCGGGAATCGCTCTCGAAAGTCCCGTCGCACCGTGCGCTTGCCGTTCTTCGCGGCCGCCGGGAGGGTTTCCTTACGGTGTCTGTGGAGCTGCCTGCCGAAGATGAGGCGCTTGATCCTCATCCCGCGGAAGCGCGGCTTGCCGATCTTCTCGGCATCAGCCGAACCGGGCGCGCCGCAGATATGTGGCTCCTTACCGTCTGCCGCTGGACATGGCGCGTGAAGCTTCGTCTTTCCATTGAGGGCGATCTTCTTGAAGAGCTTCGGGAGCGTGCAGAAGAAACGGCAATCGGCGTCTTTGGAGAAAATCTGCGCGACCTGCTTCTTGCAGCACCTGCCGGACACCATGCCGTTCTTGGTCTTGATCCGGGCTTCCGTACGGGCGTCAAAGCCGCAGTCATTGACGACACGGGCCGCGTGCTCGCGCATGATGTTCTCATGATGCACGGGTCCGACGCCGCGCGCGAAGCTTCAAAGCTGAAGCTTCTGAAGATGCTTGAGCCTTACAGAATCGCCTTCATTGCGATCGGAAACGGGACTGCAAGCCGTGAGACTTCGGCCGTTGTCGGCGAGGTTCTGCGCGCGCACCCGGAAGTCAAGGCTCAGCGCGTCATCGTCAGCGAGGCGGGTGCTTCCGTTTACTCCGCCTCAGAACTTGCCAGTGAGGAGCTTCCAGAGCTTGACGTCAGCTACCGCGGGGCAGTCTCGATTGCAAGGCGCCTTCAGGATCCGCTGGCTGAACTCGTGAAGATCGATCCCAAGGCAATCGGCGTGGGTCAGTACCAGCACGATGTGGATCATCAGAAGCTTGAGCGCCGTCTCTCTGCGGTTGTTGAAGACTGCGTTAATTTCGTCGGCGTCGACGTCAACACGGCAAGTCCTCAGCTTTTAAGTCATATTGCCGGTCTTACGCGCCGCGTCGCGCAGGAAATCGTTGCTTATCGCGAAAAGAACGGCGCTTTCCGTGATCGCGAGGCGCTGCGCAAGGTGCCTTATCTCGGGGATGCGCGCTTTTTGCAGGCCGCAGGGTTCCTGCGCATCCATCGCGGGGCAAATCCGCTGGATGGTACGGGCGTTCATCCGGAATCCTATTCGGTTGTGGCGAAAATGGTTGCGCGGCTTAAGCTCAGAAGCGTGCGGGAGCTTATGGGCAATGAAGCGCTCCTCGGGAAGATCCGGGCGGCGGATTATGCCGATGAAAAATTCGGTGCGCCCACCGTGCTTGACATCATCCGTGAGCTTGAGAAGCCTGAGCGAGACCCAAGAGCTGAATTTAAAACGGCTGAATTTAAGGATGACATCCA
The DNA here is from genome assembly GCF_009183815.1 of Sutterella seckii. Taxonomy (GTDB): domain Bacteria; phylum Pseudomonadota; class Gammaproteobacteria; order Burkholderiales; family Burkholderiaceae_F; genus Sutterella; species Sutterella seckii. Next base: position 65,770 of record NZ_WEHX01000001.1, read on the forward strand.
AACCATTGAGGACCTCCATCCGGGAATGAAGCTTGAGGGTGTGGTTGCCAATGTCGCAGCCTTCGGCGCTTTCGTTGATGTCGGCGTGCATGTGAACGGGCTTGTTCACGTGTCTGCGCTCGCGGACCATTTTGTGAAGGATCCGTTCAAGGAAGTGCGTGTAGGGCAGGTGGTTAAGGTGACGGTGCTCGATGTGGATGCAGCGCGCCAGCGCATCTCGCTTTCGATGCGCTCGGACGGGACTGCAGGGGCCGGTGCTTCGAGGGGTGCGTCGCGGCAGGCGAAGGGCGTCAGCCGGGATCGATCTGACCGGGGAAATGCCGGGACCAATACTGCGCTCGGCGCTGCTTTTGCGAAGCTTCGCCGCTGATGAGATGACTCAGAAATAACGAAGAAGAAAAGCCTCAGACTCTCAAGGAATCTGAGGCTTTTCTCAACAGGAAGTCAGAAGATGCAGCCGGGCTTACTGTGATTTCCCGTCAAGGTCGGCTTCATGGGGCTCAGGTTCCTTTTCGCCCTGAACGTGGCGTTCGCCGAGTTCCATGAGCGCATTGAGGATGATGGCTCCAAATGTAGCCGTGCCGATGCCGCCGAGCGTGAAGCTTCCGATATGGATCGTGAAGTCGCCGGCGCCAAGGATCAGCGTGACGGCAGCAACGATCAGATTGCGGTTGTCGCCGAAGTCCACATGGTTGACCACCCAAACGCGGGCGCCAGCGACGGCAATGAGGCCGAAGACGACGATGGAGGTGCCGCCGAGAATCGGCTGCGGAATTGTCTGAATGACGGCGCCGAATTTAGGCGAGAAGCCTAGGATGATCGCAAAGACTGCGGCAACCGGGAAGAGCAGAGTCGAGTAGACGCGGGTCGCCGCCATGACGCCGATGTTTTCGCCGTAAGTCGTCACGCCCGTGCCGCCGAAGCTTGCGGAAAACATTGTCGCAAGACCATCGCCGAGGAAGGCGCGCCCCATATAAGGGTCAAGGTTGCGGCCGGTCATTGCCGTTACTGCCTTGATGTGGCCGAGATTTTCGCCAACGAGAATGATGACGACCGGTGCGATGAGCGTAATGGCGGAGATGGAGAAAACCGGAGTCTCGAACTGCGGGATGCCGAACCAGGCGGCTTCGGCGATGCGTCCGAAATTGATCGGCGTGCCGCCTAGCCCGAGGCCGTTCGTAAGAATGGCGTAGATCGCATAGGCGAGCGAGAGGCCAACGAGAATCAGAAGCTTTTGAATGAGCCCGCGCGTATAAACGGCAACGCCGCCTACGCAGATCACCGTGAGGATGGCAATCCAGGCGTCAAAGTCCGTGGGACCCACGCTCTTGACGGCAGTAGGCGCGAGGTTGAGGCCGATGACCGCGACGACGGCGCCGGTAACGACCGGAGGCATAAGCCGTTCGATCCATTTGACGCCGGTGCTCATGACGATGAGGCCCACGGCGCAATAAATGAGGCCGCAGATGATGATGCCGCCGAGCGCCACGGGAATATTGGGATTAGGTCCCGAACCCGCAGCGTATCCCGTTGCAGCAATGACCACGCCGATGAAGGCAAAGGACGAGCCCAGGTAGCTCGGTACATGGCCGCCCACGAGGACGAAAAAAATGAGCGTGCCGAGGCCGCTCATCAGAATGGCGAGATTGGGATCAAACCCCATAAGGAGCGGCGCCAGAACAGTGGAGCCGAACATGGCAACGACGTGCTGCACGCCGAGTGCAAGCGTCTGGCCTGCAGGCAGGCGCTCATCCGGGGCAATGGTTCCGGAAGTCTTCAGCTTCCAGCTGGGAAAGTAACTCATCTCAATTGGACCTCAGAAAATGGGCAAACGGCTCCATTCTAAATCGATCCGTAACGAAATATTTCGCTTCGTTTTTCCGCTGAGGACATGACGCGCTCCGAATGGTGCGTAAGTGCCGAGAAGGCTTGCTAAAATAAGCAGCTTTTCGTTTGCGCGGTTCGAGCATTAGAGGCGAGCCCGCAGATGCCTGATTTCACACTCATTCGATCGTTTCACATGACGAGTCCCAATCCGGCGCTGGTGCGCGACGTCGAGGCACGCCGTACTTTCGCCATCATTTCCCACCCTGACGCCGGTAAGACGACGCTCACGGAAAAACTTCTTCTTTTCGGCGGCGCCATCCAGATGGCGGGTGCTGTAAAGGGCCGCAAGGCGGCGCGCCATGCCACTTCCGACTGGATGGAGGTGGAAAAGCAGCGCGGCATTTCGGTGACGAGCTCTGTGATGCAGTTCCATTACCGCGACCATGTCATCAACCTGCTCGACACCCCGGGCCACGAGGACTTTTCAGAAGATACGTACCGCGTGCTGACGGCGGTCGACGCTGCAGTGATGGTGATCGATGCCGCCAAGGGCGTTGAGGCGCAGACCATCAAGCTTCTTGAAGTCTGCCGCATGCGCAACACCCCGATCATCACGTTCATCAATAAGTTTGACCGTGAAGTTCGGGATCCGCTTGATCTTCTCTCTGAAATCGAGCAGGTTCTGAAGCTGCAGTGCGTTCCCATCACCTGGCCGATCGGCATGGGAAAGACCTTCCGCGGCGTTTTTTCGCTGGTGAAGAATCATCTCGTGCGCTTTACGCCGGGCGAAGACCGGCTTACGAGTGATCGTGAGCTGATTGAAGGGCTCGACAACCCTGAGCTCGATGAGCTTTTTCCGATGGAAATGCCCTATGTGCGCGAGTCGATTGAGCTCGTCCAGGGGGCGACGGATCCCTTTGACCTCAAGCGATTCCTCGCTGCCGAGCAGAGCCCGGTCTTCTTCGGTTCCGGTGTCAACAACTTCGGCGTCGAAGATGTCCTCAATGCACTCGTCGACTGGGCGCCTCCGCCCCAGCCCCGGGATGCCGGCGTGCGCATGGTTGAACCCGATGAGACGCCGTTCACGGGCTTCGTCTTCAAGATCCAGGCCAATATGGATCCCCGTCACCGCGACAGAATTGCATTCTTCCGCGTGTGTTCCGGGCGCTATCAGCCCGGGATGAAGACCTACCATGTCCGTGAAGGACGCGAGATGAAGATCCCCAATGCGCTTACCTTCATGGCGCAGGATCGCGTCATCATGACGGACGCCGTGGCCGGAGACATCATCGGCATTTACAACCACGGGCAGCTTCATATCGGCGATACGCTCACTTCTGGTGAGAAGCTGCAGTTCACGGGCATCCCGAACTTTGCGCCGGAACTCTTCCGTGCCGCTCGAAGCAAGGACCCCTTCAAAGCCAAGCAGCTTCAGAAGGGCCTTCAGGAATTGGGCGAAGAAGGCGCCATCCAGGTCTTCACCGGCGAATTCGGCAACATCATGCTCGGCGCCGTCGGGCAGCTGCAGTTTGAAATTGTTGCCCAGCGTCTCGCGGATGAATACAAGGTCGATGCGATCTACGAATCGACGGATGTTTCGACCGCGCGCTGGCTCTCCTTCCCGGATGAGAAGACAAAGCGCGACTTCGAGGCGGAGCAGGCTGCAAGGCTCGCAACGGATGTGAACGGCAACGAGGTTTATCTTGCAACGTCGATCTACAACCTTGAGACGACGATGAAGCACTGGCCGCAGGTAACCTTCCACACCACGCGTGAAATGAACCAGATCTTCTAATTCATTCGCCCTCAATAAGAAACCCGGATGCTTTCAATGGCGATCCGGGTTTCTTTTTTCTGCTTCCGTTATGACCTGAGGCCTTTGCGGAAAGCTTCAAGCGCTTCCGGATGGCACGAGAGGACGCGTTCGAGATGTCCGCGCAGGTAGCAGATGGCCAGGCCGTAATTTGTCATGGAAACCCCCTGACTCATAGCGCGTCTCAGGCGCATGAGCATGTGGCGGCGCGTAACGACGCAGCCGCCGCACTGAATGAGGACGGCGTAAGAAGTGAGGTCGTCAGGGAAGTCCTTGCCGACGGCAACTTCGATTTTGAGGTCGAGTCCGGTTTTCTCCTTCAGCCAACGCGGAATCTTGAGCCGTCCGATATCGTCCTTCTGCGGATGGTGGCTGCAGGTTTCGCAGATGAGCACGCGGTCACCGTTCTTGAGCTTTGAAAGCGCGGCGGCACCTCGGGCGAGCTCAATGAGGTCGCTCTTTGCATAGGCCATCTGCAGAGAAAAAGTCGTGAGCGGGATGGAGTCAGGCGCTTGCCGGGCAACATCGTCAATTGCCTGAGAGTCCGTCATGATGAAGGCGGGCGGATTTTTCAGATCGGCGATGGCTTCGGCAACACGGTCCTGCTGAATGACATAGGCTTTGGCATGCGCATCCAGAAGCTCTCGGATAGCCTGCACCTGCGGCAGGATGAGGCGTCCTTTAGGGGCGCCGGAGTCAATCGGCGTGACAAGCAGAACGGTGTCGCCCGCGTGCGCAAGGTCGCCGCAGAGCGGCCGGTCGGGTTCGGTGTCTTCCTGAACAATGCGGATGATCGTTTGGCGCAGGTCATCAATTCCGAGCCTGGTTACGGCATCGGTGACGACGACGGGCAGCCCGTACTGCCGTGCATCCGCTAGAACTTCTTCAGAGGGAGCCTTAATGCCGGCCTTGTTGAGCACAAGAATTGCCGGCGTTCCGAGCCGCTTGGCATCCGCAACGAGCTCACGGTCGTCGGGTTCGAGTCCGGCGGCACTTGCCACAATCAGCGCGATGTCCGTCCATTCCAATACGGTTTTGGAGCGCTCTACGCGGGCGGCGCCGAGCTCTCCGACATCATCGACGCCGGCAGTATCAATAAAGACTACGGGGCCGATGGGTGCCAGTTCACAGGCTTTTTCCACCGGGTCGGTTGTGGTGCCTGGTACGTTCGAGACGATGGAAATGTGCTGATTGGTGAGCGCATTGGCAAGAGAGCTCTTGCCGGCGTTGCGGCGGCCGAAAAGGCCGATATGGATTCTGAGCCCCTTGGGCGTATTGAAGGTGTTCAACATGGCTCGCTTCCGATAGAGACTGTTGATTTTGGTTGTCTGCCGCAGCCTGTCGGGGAACAGCCTGCTTCGCGTGAGTTTAAGAAAAAAGGCCGGATCCTGGGATCCGGCCTTTTTCAGGTAAGAAGTATCAAATTACTTCTCGATGTCCGTGCGGATGACGTCACGCTTGAACCAGAGCGGAGCGTGATGCTCGGCGGCTTCCACCGAGATCGTGCCCGGGCCGAGGCGCCAGATGCCCTTGAAGTGAGACATCGAAAGGAGTGCGAGCGGGATGTGAGCGCAAACCACGAGGATCGAAATGATGATCGAACCCCAGACGTGGAAGTAGAACGTCAGGAAGTAGACGAGCTTGCCGGTAACCGGAGCACCGAGCCAGAGGAGCCAGCCCGTGACCGCGAGAGCAGCGATCATGCCCATGAAGAGCAGATAGGAGGCCTTCTGGCCGCCGTTGTAGCGGCCCTGCGGGGGAACCGTTTCCGGCCCGAGCGGGATGCCGAAGAAGCGGCGGGGATAGTTGCCGAAGTTCAGGAACCAGCGCAGCGTGTTGCTGTCCCACTCCATGCAGGCGCGCATGATGAGCGCGAAGCGATCCGGAGCAATGACAATGAAGCCGAGCAGGTTGAAGGTGAAGACGGCGCCGATGATCAGGTGGGCAATCATCGCCGTTTCCGCAGCCTCGTCGGAGGGATTGCAGAAGTAGACGTACATGCCCGTGAAGAGCAGCGCGAACCAGGTGATCGCGTTCACCGAGTGGAAGACCTTGTCCGGCGCATGGAAGCGCAGGATGCGGTCATTGGGGGCGGCAGAAATATCAGACATGAGCAGCCTCCGTCATGGCAAGCATGGAGCGGGAATAGTAGTGCGTGTGAAGCAGTTCGTGCATCGTATGGTCGACGGGCTTCGCCTTCATATCCTTGTAAACGGACATGACCACCGTGTTCTGGTGGGAAGCAGCGAGACCCATGGCCTGGCAGAGCTTGTCATCCTTGTAAAGGCCGGCCTGGCGGGCAAGAATGATCGAGTTGCGGCGGGCAACCATGTCGCCGATGGCCCAGCCGCAGACGACGGCTGCACCGACGCAGAGGCCGCTCACTTTCAGAAAGCCGCGGCGACCGAGAATCAGGGCTGCGGGGCGTTCTGCATAGGAATAGTTTTCAGACAGCATTTTCTTCTTGAACCTCAGTCAGGAATTAGACGCGCAGGGGGAGCGGCGTGGTGGGCTTGAGCCAGGCAGTGCCGGAGGACTGAACAGGCTGACCGCCGCCGTTGACGCAGCCGCCGGGGCAGTTCATCACTTCGATGAAGTGATAGCGGTTCTTGTCGACGCGCACGCGATGGAGGACTTCCTTCAGCCCCTGGTTGGCACCGTTCACGACGCAGACATGCACGTCGTAGGTCTTGCCGCCGAGCGCCTTGATGGGCACCGGGATCGTCGCTTCAACGATGGCGTTGTTGTGGCCGCGGACGACTTCAATGTCGGCCTTGTCGAGTTCCTTGCCGGCGAGCGCGAAGTAGGCGGTACGGAGCGCCGCTTCCATAACACCGCCGGAGCAGCCGAAAATCGTGCCGGCACCGGAATAGACTTCAAGCGGAGCACGTTCGCGGGTCTTCGGCATAAGGAGCGGATTAATGCCCTTGCGGCGGAGGAGCTCGGCGAGATCGCGAGCCGTAAGCGAGGCGTCGATATCCTGGAATTCAGGCGTATCGGCCGGAATTTCCTTGTTGGCGATGAGCCAGCGCCAGGCCGAATTCATTTCGGGGCGGGCAGCCTCAAAGATCTTGGCCGTGCAGGGCGTGACGGAAACGAAGAAGACCTTGCGGGGATCGCACTTGAGCACGTACTTGGCGGCCCAGGTCTTCGCCAGCGTGCCGCCCATCTGAAGCGGAGACTTCGCGGTGGAGAGGTGCGGGAGCATGTCGGCGGCGTACGTTTCAGCGTACTTGACCCAGCCCGGGCAGCAGGACGTGAAGTGCGGGAACGGGTGCTTGCCCTGTTCATCAACTTCCGGGCCGCGTTCGCCGAGGACCCAGTACTGGATCTTCTTGACGAATTCCGTGCCTTCTTCAATGATCGTCTGGTCGGCCGTCGAGTTGCAGTCGTAGGTGACGAAGCCAGCAGCTTCAAGCGCGTTGACGAGCTGTTCGGTCGAGAGTTCACCCGGTTCGCCGCCGAATTCTTCACAGATCGAGACGCGGACAGCCGGCGAGGGCTGAGCGACGACAATGCGGTCCTTCGCGTCAAGGACGCGTTCGACCTTGTCGACGAAGCTCATCTGTTCGATGGCGTTGAACGGGCAGGCGATGAGGCACTGGCCGCAGTAAATGCACGCGTCGTCAATGATCTCGTGCTTGGAGCCGAGACCGCCCTTAATGGCATCGGTCGGGCAGAATTTGCTGCAGGTGTCGCAGCCGACGCAGTGATTCTTGTTGATATGGATGATGCCGCGCAGTTCACCCTTGCGAAGGTTGCCCTGGAAGGCGGGACCGTTCTGGCCGTAGGCATTGTCGCCAGGCAGGAACGTACGAACCGTGGTCGTCATGGATACATTCTCCGTTGAGGAAGACGGCAGAATCCCGGAATCCTTTGGGTGATTTCGGGAAGCGCAATTCTTTCCTCAGTTTTGGCTCGTCGTAAAGAGCGACGGACGGCTCATCAGGCAGACTGTCTGAATTTCTGCCTGCACCGCCAGGGTCGTCATTCTCAATCGACGATGTTTTCTTTTGAGCAGAAGCAAATCCCATAGGCACTAGCCGTGGGAGACTCCTACGAACGGTTGCATTCTATCGTGTGCCATAGTCAAGCCGCAGGCTGAGTACTACCTCTTAAGGAGCAGTTTTGGATAAGCACTCCGTATTGTTTTTAAATGTTTCTAACAACGGTTTAATACAGATCAAAACCGAACGGGCAGCCTTTGCAAGTTAACCCTAATCGAATGAATTCCTGAGAAAAATGATCGGGAATTTGGAGACTGCGTACTCGTTTAAAAATAGAAAAGGAGAGAACCTTTCGGCGTCTCTCCTTTGCTTCAACCGGAATCTGTTTGATTGCGGATTACATGTCCTCTTCCTTCAGAGGCGCGCGCAGCTCCGCTCTCACCTGATCCATGGCGGCATAGAAGGCCTTCATCATTACGAGGCCGAGGAACTTTCCGGCATCGGTGACGATGATGCGGTCGGGGTCGTTGGGGTCATCCTTGATGGCGCCCGAAATGCGCAGGCCGAGCATTTCCTTCATGAGGTAGCGGTCGACGTTGATGCCGTGCACCTCCCGGAAATATTTTCTTGAGAGTCGATGCGCAAAGAGGCCGAGCATCAGGCGGTACTGCATGATCGCGTGCTTGTCGAACTCTCTTCTGCGCTCAACGCCGGTATTGCCTGCAGCAATGCGTTCGCCGTAGCGGCGAAGACTGAAAGTGTTTACATAGAGGCTGTTGTTGAGGAAGCTGAATGCGCCCGAGCCCACGCCGAGGTACTCGTCGTGGTCGACCACGTATTCATCGAAGCCTTCGTTGTTCGTCTGTCCGAAGGTCCAGGATGTGAGCTGGCGGTAGCGGTTGCCGAAAGTATCGAGGATGCAGCGGTACTGGTCCGCGAGCTCGATGCCTGTGGCTGCAATGGTGCCCTTCACGCTCTGGCGCGTCTGAGAGGTGACCATGAGCGGGTAGGTGGTAGTCTGTCGCGGGTTGAGCTTGACGATTTTCTCCATGTCGTCATGGAGAACGTCGAGCGACTGACCGCGGAATCCGAACATCATGTCGATGTTGCAGACCGGGAAAAGCTCTTGAGCGTACTGCAGACGTTCGAAAATCTGTTCGCCCGAGCCGAACTTCTCATAGCGGTCTGAGAGCTTGAGGATGTCGTCGTTGAAGCTCTGCACGCCGATCGACATGCGGTCGACAAGTCCCTGAAGATTCCGGAACTGCGGCGTGGTGATGACCTGCGGGTCGGTCTCGCAGGAAATTTCCTTGATTGAAGGAAAGAGCTTCTTGGCATGTTCGAGCGTCTTGATGAGCTCGTCCTCAAGAATCGTGGTGGTGCCACCGCCCACGTACATGGCCGTGAAGTCGTAGCCGAGCGCCTTTACGTAATCCATTTCGCGGCGAAGGTTCTTGAAATATTCGCGAGCCTTCCATTCCTTGAAGAGGAATCGATGGAACGTACAGTAGGTGCAGAGCGTGTGGCAGAAAGGAACATGCGCGTAGAGCATGTACTGGTGTCCTTCCTGCGGGGGCGGCGGATTCTTGAGAATAACCGGATCGCAGTGCAGATAGCGGCCGGTGTAGTAATCCATCACGCGGTCGGAAAGACCGATCATCCAATTGGGCAGGAGCTTGCGCGGCTGCGGGACGAAGTGGTTAGTGCTGGTCATGAAGACGCGGGATAAGGGTAGTTCTGAAGGAAGCGATTCTAAGCGGCTCGGGGACGCAATAGGCTTAAAAAAGCCGACTCTTCCCGCATGAGAAGAGCCGGCTGCGGAATAACTACAGTCCGTAAGCCTGCGGATCAGCCGTGCGTAGCATAGACGCGGGCAATCTCCGTTTCGAATTTTTTCGAGAGCGGACCGCGCTTAAGCTTGAGCGTCGGCGTAATGAGTCCGTTTTCGATGGTCCAGGGCTCGTTCGTCAGAAGAACGGCGCGGGGGAGCGCATAGTTCGGGAAGTCTGAAGCCGCAGCCTTGGCACGCTTCAGTGCTGAGGTGCGTGCTGCCGGGTTGTTGAGGCTCTGCGGATCATTCGGGTCGAGTCCGAGCGATTCGGCAAACCTTGCCCATTCGTCCTTATTCACGCAGGTGATGAGCGTGAGGTACGGGCGGTTTTCCCCGACGACGTAGCACTGCTCGAAGAGCGGATCCGTTTCAATGGCGGATTCAAGATCGGCAGGAGGAATCTTTTCGCCGGTCGAGGTGACGATGATCTCCTTGATGCGGCCCTTGATGCAGAGCATGCCGTCCGAATTGAATTCGCCGACATCGCCGGTATGGAGCCAGCCGTCCTTGGTAAAGGCGGCGGCTGTATCCGCAGGACGATGCCAGTAGCCCTTCATGATGGAAGGACCGCGGATCTGAATTTCGTTGCCTTCGGCAAGACGAACCTCAACATTGCAGAAAGGCTTGCCGACGGTGTTCGGCTGATTGAATTCAACGCAGTTGCCGGCAATGATCGGACTCGCTTCCGTCATGCCGTAGCCCTGAATGATCGGCAGCCCGAGGCCGCAGAAGGCGCGGGCAACCTTGTGGTTGAGCGCGGCGCCGCCGGAAATGGCAATGCGAAGCCGGCCGCCGAACTGCGAGAGCAGCATGTCTGCCATGCGGCGCACGAGCGTGAGGCGGATGATGCCGTCAAGCCAGGAGCGAGAGCTTTCTTCTATCGGCAGGCGGTTGCGGCGGCAGAAATCGCGCCAGCCGACCTCAACAGCCCAATCGAAAAGCTTGCGTGCAATAGGCTTGGATTTGCGGAGCTTGTCCTGAACACGGGCATAGATGCGCTCGTAGACGCGCGGAACCGAAATGATGACGGTCGGGCGAATGACCTTAAGGTCTTCAGCGAGGAGCAGCACCGAGCGGTTGTACGCGATGGTGCAGCCGGTGGCAAGCGCAAGATAGTAGCCGGCAGTACGCTCAAAGGTGTGCGAGAGCGGGAGGAAGGAGAGGAATATATCGCCTTCACGGGGAGACACGCATTCGAGCGTTGCCTTCACGTTGCTCACAATATTCCTGTGTGTGAGCATGACGCCCTTCGGACGGCCTGTCGTGCCGGAAGTGTAGACAATGCCGGCAAGATCATCTTCGAGCGGGCCGGAGGGAAGACTGTCCGCAGGGACGCTTTTCCCAAGTTCCAGAACGGAAGCCAGGCTCTTTATGTGGAAGCGTCCGTCTTCATGGTCTTCTGTTTCGCCCGGATCGGTGATGAGCACCGTGCTCAGGTCCGGCATCTGCACGCCGGTCGCGCGGATCTGCTTCCAGCGCGAAAGCTTGTTGGTTACAAGCGTGCATGCCTGGCTGTCGATCATGATGAAGGCGCTTGCCCCCGGCGTATCGATCGCATGCAGGGGAACCGGGATAAGACCGTTTGCGAGGGCGGCTTGGTCGGCGCATACATGATCGCGGCCGTTCGGCATCAGGATCGCGATGCGGTCGCCTGGACGAAGCCCCATGACTTCATAGGCGCGGCGCCACTCAAGAACGTGTTCGCCAAGCTCCTTGTAGCTCCAGCTTTCCCACGTGCTTGAGGAGCGGTCGAACTGCCTGAGTGCCTCGCGGTCTCCCCATTTGCGAATGCTGTGCGTGAGAAGCTCCGGGAGCGTAGTCAGTCCATCGAGTTCACTTGATCGGCCCATGGCGTACTGGATCCTATTTGTTTTTCTTTGGGCAGGCTCTTAGTAACGGTTCCTGCCTATGCAGAAACACTGAGCCCAGTATGGCAATCTGTAAAGCTATATCAGAAAAGAGCCGTTTGGAGGCGTCTAATATTAAGGGAATACCCTGACATTCTTCTTTAAAAGGCATATCATCCTAAGCGTCAATAGAAATTGAACGCCACGTTCGGCAGGCCTGAATGAGGCAATAAGGAGAATATTCCTATGAGCAAAGTATCCTCGGTGCTTGATCTTATCGGCAATACGCCGGCAGTTCGTCTTTCGCGGCTGTTCCCGGAAAACGAAGTCTGGATGAAGCTTGAAAGGGGAAATCCCGGCGGCTCCATTAAGGAGCGCATTGCGCTTCAGATGGTTCGGGATGCGGAAGCAAGGGGCGAGCTCAAGGCCGGCGGAACCATCATTGAACCGACTTCCGGCAATACCGGCGTCGGCCTCGCTATGGTGAGCGCTGTTCTCGGATATCGCATGATTCTCGTCATGCCTGAGTCCATGAGCATTGAGCGCCGCCTTCTGGCGCAGGCTTACGGCGCAGAACTCGTGCTCACCCCGGGCAAGCTCGGCATGAAGGGTGCGGTCGATCGCGCAGCTGAACTCGCGAAGGAAATTCCCGGGGCCTGGGTTGCAGGTCAATTCAGCAATCCGAGCAATCCGCGCGCGCACGAGCTTCATACCGGCCCGGAAATTCTGAAGGATTTCCCGGAAGGTCTTGATGTATTCATTTCTGCGTTCGGCACCGGCGGCAATGTTTCCGGCATTTCCCGCGTGCTCAAGAAAGCCTGGCCGAAGCTTCGCACTTATGCCGTTGAGCCCAAGTCGAGTCCGCTCCTTACGGAAGGGAAGGCGGGTCCGCATCGCATTCAGGGCATCGGCGCCAATTTCATTCCGGAGAATCTGGACCGCACGGCGATTGATGAATTTCTCGATGTCGCTGACGACGATGCCTTCACGTACGCACAGCTTGCGGCAGCGAAGGAAGGTCTTCTCGTCGGCATTTCCACGGGCGCTGTACTTGCTGCGGTTGCCGGGCTTCTGCCGAAACTCGATAAAAATGCCCGGATTCTTCTCATGAACTTTGATACGGGCGAGCGCTATCTTTCCGTTAAGGGCTTCGTGAAGGGAGCGGAATAACGGATCTCCGCTTCGCGCAGCGATAGAAAAAGACCGGGCTGATCGTAAGGCATCAGAACCGGTCTTTTTTATATGGAACAAGGAATTAGAGAAAGTTTTCAGGCTTTGGCGGAGAGCTCCTCCCAGCGCGCATAGCCCGCGCTGATTTCATTTTCCAGCGCATCCAGACGACTCTTGTCGGCCTTGATTTCATCAACGGGCTTTGTGTGATAGCTTCCTTCACTCATGCGGGCGATGAGGTCGGACTGTTCCTTTTCAAGGGCTTCAAGTTTTTCCGGCAGAGCTTCAAGTTCACGGCTTTCCCGCCAGGAGAGCTTGATTTTCTGCTGAACCTGAGCTTTAGGCTTTGCCTTCTTCTCCTCCTCCTTCGAGGGCGACGCTTTTTTCACCGGGAGTGCTTCAGCGGGACGCTGCGCAAACCATTCCGCATAGCCGCCGACGTATTCACGCCATTTCCCATTGCCTTCAGGTGCAAGCACTTCCGTTACGACGTTGTCGAGGAAGCGGCGGTCGTGGCTGACAAGAATGATTGTGCCGGGGTATGACGCCAGCGTTTGCTCAAGCAGTTCAAGAGAGTCGATGTCGAGATCGTTGGTCGGTTCATCGAGCACGAGCAGGTTTGCCGGAAGTGCAAAAAGGCGTGCAAGGAGAAGGCGGTTTCTTTCGCCGCCCGAGAGCGAACTGACGCGCACATTGGCGCGACGGGGCGGGAAGAGGAAGTCGCCGAGATAAGCAATGACGTGCTTGCGTTCGCCGCCGATTTCAACCCAGTCGGATCCCGGAGCAATGGTTTCAGCGACAGTCTTGTTGAGGTCGAGCTGTTCGCGAAGCTGGTCGAAGTACGCTATCTGCAGGTTTGTGCCGAGCTTGACCTTCCCCGCGTCGGGCTTGAGCTTTCCGAGGATCAGCTTGATAAGCGTGCTTTTGCCGGCGCCATTGGGACCGATAAGGCCAAGGCGGTCGCCGCGCATCAGCGTGAAGTCCAGATCCTTCACGACGACATGATTGCCAAACGATTTGGAGAGTCCCGTAACTTCGGCAACGATCTTTCCGCTTTTTTCGCCGGCATCAATTGCAAGGCGGATCGACCCCATCTGTTCGCGCCGTGCCGCGCGTTCGCGGCGCAGAGCTTCGAGCCGCCGCACGCGGCCTTCATTGCGGGTACGGCGGGCTTCTATGCCTTTGCGGATCCAGACCTCTTCCTGCGCCCAGAATTTGTCGAATCGCCGGCGTTCGAGCGCTTCTGCAGCAAGCTCCTCTTCTTTTCGCGCTTCATAAGCGGAAAAGTTTCCCGGGTACGAGCGCAGCGTGCCTCGGTCAAGCTCAACGATGCGCGTAGCGACATTGTCAAGGAAGGCTCGGTCATGCGTAATGACGACGAGCGAGCGCTGATTCTTGAGTTCATCCCGACAGATGTTTTCAAGGAGCGAAATCGCCCTCATGTCGAGGTGGTTCGTCGGTTCGTCGAGGAGCATCAGCTGCGGTGCAAGCGTGAAGGCGAGGGCAAGTGCTGCGCGCTTTCTTTCGCCGCCCGAAGCAAGCTTCGGATCGCCATCGGGATTGAGTTCAAAGCGGGAAAGATTTTCGTCAAGCTTTGCGTAAAGCCGCCACTTCTCTTTTTCATCCGCAATGCTTTCGATATTGCCGCGGGCAATAAGGCTTTCTCGGAATGTCGGCGCTTCCGGGAGGATGGGTTCCTGTTCGACATAGTGAACAATGAGTCCGTCCTGTCGCTGAATTTGTCCGTCATCGAGCAGCTGCTTGCCGGCGAGCACCGAAAGAAGAGAGCTTTTTCCGGTTCCGTTGCGGCCGATCAGACCGACGCGTTCGCCCGGTTCGATAGAGAGTGCTGCCTCGTCAAGAAGCGGCAGATCGCCGTAGGCGAGGTGAGCGTCAGAAAGCGTGATGAGTGCCATGAGGAAAGGATGAAGTGGGTTGAAGACGAAAGGGCCGGCAGTTTAACTTGCCGGCCTTCAGATGCCGGCTGCATTGAAGCGTGTCCGGCATTCTGCCCGAAAGAAAGCGCGTCAGAGCTGCGGCGTTCCAGGCATTTCGCTCGGGGTGATTGTTTCGCCTGAGAGCGGCACGCCGCCGAGCGACGGCGCTGCAGGTGCTTCGGACGACGGCGTGCGTGCGGGCATTGTCTTCTGAAGCATGGGCGTCGGAGCAGGTCCGGGGCCCGGGTCGGAGATAACAATGCCTTTCACGGATTCGCGCCGAACGTCGTGCTCGACCTCCTTCACCGGAACGAACGTCATTGAAGCCGGATCCGGAGGCGGTTCAATGTTCGGCAGTTCTGTTTTGGCGACGACATCCTGCGGCACCTCTACGAGTCTGCCGCTGCGCACAATAACGCTCTGCGGCTCCCGGGCAATGACAGGGCTCTTAAGTCTGTTGAGTTCAAGGCTGCCGGTTTCCCCGTGATACTGGATCTGCGTGCGCAGCTGCGACCATTGAGCCGCAATTTCTCGGGCATCAACGCCGAGCGCAAAGAGCCTCTTGGCGGAGAGGGAATAGGGCATTGCCGTTTCAAAGCGGGCTTCGAAGCTTTGCGCGTCGTAACGAACGACGAGAGGGCATTCGCTGAAAACGAGCTTTTCGAGATCGTAGGCAAGGGTGGTTGCTGTCGAGCTCGTGGCAGGATCGCCCGGGTTTGTGGCAGAGGTTGACCAGACCCGCATGCGCAGAGGCAATCTGTTTCTTACGAGACTCGCTTCCTGTGCGCTCAGCGCAAAAAGCGCGGCCTGGAACGGCGGCTCTGCAGTGGCTATCTTCGTGCGGCGCATATTGGCAATCGAGCGGGAAATGCGCTTGCGATCGTTCTCCGACTCTGCCTTGGCAAGCTGCTCGTGGGCGAGCGCATTGAGCTTTTGCTCGTCTTCCTCATTGAGGACGGGTTCAAAATGGGCCTGCAGCTCGGAAAGCTTTTCCGGGTCAAGTCTCTGGATTTCGTATTGAATGCCTGCATGAGCAAGCGTACGGGCATAGGCTTCGGCAATCCTCGTTTCCCAGGGAGCGCTTCCGGCAATGACTGCCACTTTCGGGAGCGTGCCCTTCTCCGTTTGCGCGGGGAGCGCTCTGATCGCCAGTCTGGCAATCCATTCGGCTTCGGCTTCCGTGGAAATAGACAGAATGACGAGCTTCGGAGGATATTGGCTCCTCGAGCCTTCGGCAGAATTGAGAGCAACGACAGGGAGCGGCAGCGAGGGCAATTCAGCAAGGCGTGTTACGGCTTCGCGTTCAATCGGTCCGATGACGGCATCCGCTCCTGCAAGCGCTGCGGCCTGAAGCTGCTCTTCAATGGAAGAGCCTTTCTGAGCCTCAATTACGAGAATGTTGGCCGGGCGAGCGCTCGTCTGGTTGGCCGCCAGCAGACCGTTGCCGACAATACGCGCTGCCGCATGAACAGGCGAGTCTTCAGGCGGCATGAGAAGAGCGAAGGTAAGCTGTCGCGATGGGGCGGCGACTTCTGCAGCAGTGAGCGGCGCGGAAGCATCCGAGGCCATACACGAGCCGGCAGCCGCCAGAAAACTCAGGCAAGCAACAAAAGAACGACGAGAAAACGGCATGAATTCCCTAAATAATCTTTGGTCCGATGATGTGCTGATGAAGGCGGCAGGCCTGCCTCAGCAGGAACTGCCAGCCGCGTGCCTCTACATCGTGGGCGTACCAATCGGCAATATGGGCGACATTACGCTGCGCGCTCTCTGGGTTCTTTCCCGTGCGGATGTCATCGCAGCGGAAGATACCCGGGAAACAAGAAAGCTTCTCGAGCGCTTTGGAATAGATGCAAGGCTGATTTCTGTTCGTGAGCATAACGAACGGCACGGAGCGGAGCAAATTGAAGCCCTTCTTGCTGAAGGCAAGCGCGTTGCAATGGTGACGGATGCGGGCACCCCTGCCGTGTCGGACCCCGGAGCACGCGTGGTGGAGTATCTGCATGGCGTAGGCCGGCGCGTTATTCCTGTGCCGGGGCCTGCGGCTGCCGTTACGGCACTCTCTGCATCAGGTCTTCTGGGGGCGGGCTTCACGTTTATCGGTTTTTTGCCTCCGCAGCCCAAGGCGCGCCGGCAGGCCGTCGAGGCGCTCCGTTCACGTCGGGAGCCTTTTGTTTTGTATGAAGCTCCCCACAGAATTCTGGCTCTGCTTGAAGATTTAGCTGAGGTGCTCTCATCCGGGCGGCGCGTGGTTGTGGCGCGGGAACTCACCAAGAAATTCGAAACCATATCCGCCATGAATGCGGGAGACCTCGGGAAATTCGCATCGACGCATGACCCCCGCGGGGAGTATGTTGTTCTTGTGGATGAAGAACCTCCTAAAGAGGAGGGACTTACAGCGGAAGCTGAGGCATGGCTGCGCGATCTCGCACCGGAAATGCCGGCATCAAAACTTGCCGCCATCGCAGCTCGTCGAACGGGGATCCCCCGTCAGGAGATTTATGCCTGGCTCATCCATGAGCGGGATGCCGCCGGCTCTTCTTCAGATTGATTTTGATCTGTGCCGGCAGAAAGTCCGCTTCAACCCCTCATATGGATTTGAAAAATGACTGAAGAAAATAAAAATAATCCCACTCAGCCCCTTTCTCCCGCGGAATCGGAATCTCTTCAGAAAGATGAGGCGGCGCCTAAAAAGAAGCGCGAAGAACCGCCTTATGTCAATGAGAAGCTCGATCGTCCGCCGCGCTTTCGAAATGTGCGTGATGTGGTGAATCACATCAAGCTGAAGCGTACGGCTAGCGCCTATACCCGCAAGGAGGAGCTCATTCATGAGATTCTCAACGGGCAGTCTGAAAAAGACCGCTTCGCCATCCTGACGGATCTGATTGATCGAATTTCCTCCCGGCAGAGCAAAAAGGAAAAAGATCGGGAGGCTGAGGAAAATCAGCTCAACCCCAACTGGCTCAACGGTGCGTATCCGTACATTAATCGGCTGCGCCGCAGTGTTTACGAAGAGGAAAAGTTCAAGCTTCAGGTCGAACTTTTGAAGCTCCAGGCCTGGGTGAAGGAGACCGGTCAAAAGGTTGTCATTATTTTTGAAGGCCGCGATGCCGCAGGCAAGGGCGGAACCATCAAGCGCTTCATGGAGCACCTCAACCCCCGTGGCGCCCGCGTGGTGGCTCTGGAAAAGCCGACCGAACGCGAGCAGGGGCAGTGGTATTTCCAGCGTTATGTTGAGCATCTTCCCACGCGCGGGGAAATGGTTTTCTTTGACCGCTCCTGGTACAACCGTGCCGGCGTCGAGCGCGTGATGGGATTCTGCACCGATGATGAATACTATGAATTCATGCGCGAAGTCCCTGGATTTGAACGCAATCTGGTGCGCTCCGGAACCTATGTGATCAAGTTCTGGTTCTCGGTTTCGCGCGAGGAACAGGATCGGCGGTTCCGCGAGCGCAAGGTGTCGCCGCTCAAGCGCTGGAAGCTTTCGCCGATTGATGAAGCTTCGCGCAACAAGTGGGACGACTATACGCGCGCCAAGGAAGCAATGTTCTTTGCTACCGATACGCCTGAGGCGCCCTGGACGGTCATCAAGTCCGACGATAAGAAGCGGGCCCGCCTGAACGCCATGCGCTACGTGCTGAGGCAGATCCCTTACGCCAAGCGTGATCTGAAGGCTATCGGCGCAGTGGATCCGTTGATTGTCGGCCGGGCAAGCTCGATGTTTGAGACGGCTGAAAGCCGGGTTTCCGCGCTGCAGTCGGGAGATTTCGTTCCGCCTTCCATTCCGCGCCTCGGCTCCGAAAAAAAGAAAAAGAAGTAAGACGCGAACCTGAGAATGTTTCACGTGGAACATCGCCGGCATTCCCTGCAGGGAGATGTTTCACGTGGAACATGAAGAATAAAAAAACGCCGGAATTCAAGGTCCGGCGTTTTTTTAATGCGAGGCGAGTCTATTTACGTACGGTTTATTCTGAACGCAGGGCGACCTCCCGGGTCTTTGACGAACTGATGTTTCGAACCAGGCCGTCGAGAAGTTCGGAGAGTTCCTTGATGAGGTTCGAGTTGGTGACGACGCCCACGAGACGACCGGAGTCGTCGACGATGGGGAGGCGCCGGATACCGTTTTCCCGCATGCGCGCAAGCGCCATGACCATGCCTTCATTTTCCGTGGAAGTAACGACCGGCGTTGTCATCAGATCGCCAACAGTCGCTTCGTTCAGATCGCGACCAAGGGCGACTCCTTCAATGGTGATGTCGCGGTCTGTAATCATGCCGATAGGCTTGGCGTCTTCATCCACAACGACAAGACTGCCGACATGTTCGCGACGCATCTGAAGCGCGCAGTCATGAATCGTTTGTTGCGGTGTGGTGGTGGCCACTTGATGAACGGCCATGTCAATTACTTTGAGCGAACGAGTTCTCATTTGATGACGTTGTCGTATTTCTTAAAGTTGATCCGCCCGGGTTCATGCAGGCGGGTGTCGGAAAGTTTGAAGCAGCAACGATTCTAGCGAAGTCGCCGGGACAAGAATGTTGCCGCGTTAGCCTTATTCGTCCTCAGTTGCCTGCAGCGACGGGTCGGGGAGCAGGAACCTGAAGTTCCGGAAGTCGTAGAGCCTCTGGTCCATCAGGTGCGAGGGCGAGACGCGCGTGAGGCTCATGAAGATGTTGTAGATGCGGCCGGGAAATTCACGGTCCCAGCTTTTCATGAGCGCCTTGATTTCCTGACGCTTGAGGTTTTCGCCGGCGCCGCAGATGCCCTTGGCGGCAAGCGGATAGCCTCGGATTTTCGCGAGCTTCTCCGTTTCGGCCTCACGAACGTAGGCGAGCGGCCGGATGACGACGCACTCCTTGCGGTCGTTCATGAGTACGGGAGGCATTGCCTTCAGACGGCCGCCGTAAAAAAGATTGAGGAGCAGCGTGCTGACGATGTCGTCCATATGATGGCCGAGGGCAATTTTGTTGCAGCCCTGTTCGCGTGCTACGCGGTAAAGAATGCCGCGGCGCAGGCGCGCGCAGAGCGAACAAACGTTCTTGCCTTCCGGAATCAGCTTCTGAATCAGGGAGTTCGTGTCCTGATCCTCAATGTGATAGGGGACGCCTGAAGCTTCAAGCTGGCGCTTAAGTTCGTCGAGCGGGAAGTGCGGAATGTGCTGGTGCACATTGACGGCGAGGAGGTCGAAATGAATGGGCGCGCGCGACTGAAGGGTCTTAAGCGTATCGAGCAGCACATAGCTGTCTTTGCCGCCGCTCATGGCCACCATGACCTTATCGCCTTCGTTGATCATGCCGAAATCGGTAATCGCCTGGGCGGTCAGACGCACGACGCGCTTTTCCAGTTTTTTCTGGGAAACGGATTTGCGGTTGCGCTCATTCGGCGGCGTTTCGCCGGTCGGGGTGCTGTAGATGGGAATGGTGTCGGACATGGATTGTGTTAGCTGCTATTTTTCCGGGACTCGCCAGGATTCAATGCCGACGGCGTCGGCATCTTCATAGGCTTCAGGTTTTGCCGTGGCAACGCGAACGAGCTCCACGCCGGGGAGTTCGGCAAGCGCTGTGGTCATCCGGTCAACGAGGGTTTCCTGAAGATCAATGTGCTCTCCTGATGCCGCCTTGCGGATGGCCTCAACGGCCAGATCGTAGTTGAGCACGTCGGCGAGATTGTCCCGCGCGCTTGTGGATGCGGACAGGCGAACCCAGAGATCGCAGTCTACGAGGACGGTCTGCGGTTTTGTGCGTTCATTCTCATATGCGCCGATGCGGCAGGAAAGCCTCAGGCCGCGGATGAAAATCCTTCGGCAGGTGAATCGCAGGCTTTCCGGTGAAGTGTGGAGCATGGGTAATCCGAAGCACGGAAGAGGAAAACTCGCATTCTAGGGCGCCTTCCGGCGTCCGTTAGAATGAGTCCAATCATGCGTTGGGCTCTTGTTATTTTCATCATTCTGCTTCTGCTCTTAGGCGCTATGCCTCAGCTGAGGCGTTTTGGTCTCGGAAGGCTTCCGGGCGACCTGAATTTTTCCATTCTCGGCCGCAAGGTAGAGCTTCCCTTTATGAGCACGATTCTCCTTGCCGTGCTCGCGCTCGTTTTAGGGAAGCTTCTTTTCTAGTGCTGCCAGAGCGCTGCAATGGCTTCCTTGCGGGCGGCAAGCACGCGCGTCGGGATGTCTCTCGGCGTCGGTGCGCTGCGGGCGATGCTTCCGGCATCAATGCCGCACCATGCCGACAGAGCGGCGCGCAGCAATGCGTCCGGTGCTTCCCCATGCACTGCTTCAGGAAGCGCCTTGGCGCGGAAGTCGAGCAGCAGGGTCATCCTTGCCG
Source organism: Sutterella seckii (assembly GCF_009183815.1). GTDB lineage: Bacteria > Pseudomonadota > Gammaproteobacteria > Burkholderiales > Burkholderiaceae_F > Sutterella > Sutterella seckii. The sequence goes on from NZ_WEHX01000001.1 coordinate 86,463, forward strand.
GTCTGCGCACCGCGTCGTAACGCTGAAAGAAGCTCGAGACATTTTCCGGCGTTGAGAGTTCTGCGAGCGCCGTCATTGAGTCGCCGAGGATTTTGGCAAGATCCTGTGCTTCAGCGCTTGCGCGCAGGCGGGATAGGAAGCCTTTTGCCTGACTGCCGTCCGGCAGGCCGGAAACAAGCGCGGCGAGCCGCAGAGAAGTCGGGAGGCCTTCGCGGCAGGTCCGGTAAAGGCGGGCCCGGACAGCGCCGGAGAGCTTGATTTCCGGGTAGAGCCTGTGCCAGAGGCCGCATTCAATCAGCACGTCGAGCATCCGGCAGGGGACGGGAGCAGAGAGTCCCTTTACGAATTCCTGAAGCACGCGTTCGGGGACAAGCGCATCTGCTTCGCCGGAATCGACCATTCCCCGCATGAGCGTCATGGTTTCCGGCGCAATGGAGAATCCCGGAAAGCGTGCGGCGAATCGCGCGACCCGAAGAATGCGGACAGGATCCTCCTTGAAGGCTTCGCTCACATGGCGGATGATGCCGCGGGCAATGTCTTCGGCGCCTCCATAGGGATCGTATAGCTCCCCATTTTTATCCATGGCGATCGCATTGATCGTCAGATCACGGCGCCGCAGGTCTTCCTCGAGCGTTACGTCGGACGAGGCATGAAACACGAAGCCGTGATAGCCGGGCGCTGTTTTTCTCTCTGTGCGCGCAAGGGCATATTCTTCGTGCGTTTTGGGATGTAGAAAAACAGGAAAGTCTTCGCCCACGGGAAGAAAGCCGCGCTCAATCATGGCTTCAGGCGTTTCGCCGACGACAACCCAGTCATGGTCGCCCGGGACTGCCGGGAATCCCCGACGCCTGAGCAGCGTATCGCGGACAAAGCCGCCGACGGAATAAATCTGCATATCGGATCCTGGAGAAGGTCAGGGAAGATCTTTGGCTTCTGCGAGGCTGGGGGTGACTTTGCCGAGAAAGCCGGTGAAATTTTTTATCGGTTCGCCCGTCAGCATGGAATAGGTCTGCATATTGGCAAGCACGTTCTTCACATACTCCCGGGTTTCAAAATAGGGGATGGTTTCGATGAAGACTGCGGCTTCCATTGCATCCGAGAGGGTGTTCCGCCAGATGCGGGCGCGGCGAGGGCCGGCATTGTATGCGGCCGTCGCCAGGATGAAGCTTTCCCCCGAGTCGGCATAAAGCATATGCAGATAGGCTGAGCCGAGAACAAGGTTCATCTCGAGTTCCGTGAGGTTGCGCCCTTCGTCATAGTGCTCGATGCCAAGCTGCCGGGCGGTCCAGGATGCCGTTCCCGGCATGAGCTGCATCAGGCCGCGCGCGCCTACGGATGAGCTTACCGCCGGGATAAAGCGGGATTCCTGGCGGATCAGCCCGTAGACCCAGGAGGCCGGCAGTTCCTGGGCACTGCTCACGCGTTCAATGAGTTCTGCGTGAGGTCTGGGGAAGCGCTGTTCGATGACGACAAGGTCGGTGCCGCTTTTCATGCTGGTATTAATCATGCGGTGCACCAGCCGCTCCTGGCGGGCGTAGGCTGCAAGCGCAATCGACTCATAGGGACTGATGCCCCGCATGGCCCAATTCCATTCCCGATGACCTTCCCGGTAAAGCTGCATGCGGTAGAGCACTTCGGCGCGGCGTATGGAAGGATTTTTCCCCCATTGAGCGATTTCTGACGCTTTCGGCATTTCCTTCGGAGGATGGGAGAACGCATAGGGACGACCGAGCGCATCAGCGGAGAGCTTCCCGTAAAAAGTGATGCGGTTTGCGATCTTTTCATATTCCGTGCGGGCGAGGTCATTGAGGCCGCGCGCCGCATAAGAACGCCCCTTCCAGTATGTCCAGACTTCCTCGCTGCGCGAGGCTTCATTCATGACGTCGATGGCTTTGCCGAGGGAATACCAGTTTCCTGCCCGCAGTTCCGCGCGTGCGCGCCAGGCCTTCAGCTGCTCGGGTGAGGAGACGGCATAAGGCATGCGGGAGAGATCGGATCCGGCTCTGGCAAACCAGCCGAGTGCGCGCGGATCGAGTCGGGACATGGCCGTGAAGCCGATGCGGGACCAGACGAGTGATTTCCAGAAGCTCCCTGCCTTCGGATCTACGGCAGCTTCGGCCAGCCGGGCTGCAGCTGCCGGATCCGTGCGTGAAAGGCGCAGCGAGGCAAAGACTGCGAGACGAGCGGGGACGCGTTCGAGTTTTTTTTTGCCTCCGAAGCCACGCATTCGGTCGATCCAGGATTTCATGAAGTTCCCTGATGGATGCCGGCAGTTCCGGCCGGGGGAGTTCGGCAAGAACCCGCTTGATTTCTTTCCCGGTACCGCTTTTTTGCAGAAGCACTACAACGCGCGTCCAAAGCCATGAGCGGTCTTCTCCGGCTATGGCATCCCCGAGCCGCTGATAGGACTCCTTTGCAAGGGAACCCGAATCGCGATAAAGAAGCTTTGCTGCGCTGAGCTCTTCTTCCCGGGCATTTTTCCCGGCAGCGGACTGGAGGCGGTGGATTGCATTCCACGCCCGCAGATCCGGATCATCCTGATTCCAGACAAGCTGGCTGTAGAGCTTCAGAAAGCTTTCCGCGCTGAGTCTTTCCGCTTCAATCTTCAGGTATTCATGGAGTGCGTTTTCCGCAATATATTCATCCCGGTGAAGCGCAAAGAAGCGCTCAAATTCCAGATTGACTGCCGGATCATCGGGTTGAGCCTTAAGGAGAAGAATCAGACGCCAGAGTTCCGGGTAGGCGCTTAATTCATGCCCGGAAAGAAGCGGAAGAATTTCTTCAAGATCCGAGAGGCGTCCCTGCGAAAAAGCGTTTCTAGCTTCGAGAAACACATAATCCAGGGCTTCCGGATGAGGCAGGAGGAGTGCATCGTCGAGCGGGTCGGAAACGGGCTCTTCAATCAGGGATGCTGTTACCTGGGCCGCTAAGTCAGCAGCTTCGCCTGCAGCGGCTTCTCTAGTTGCGTTATCCCGAGAGAGCGCTTCAAAAGCTTTGTCGACGCGGGCAAAGATTTCCTTCGGATTCACGCTGACAGCAGACTCTTCGGGCCATACCGTCAGGTTGTCCTCGCGGTCGCGAAGCGATTGCAGCCGCTCCGCAATCGGAATGGAAATGAGCGAGGGCGAGATGATGACGCGGCGGTGCTGCGCTTCTCCCGAGGGGGCCGCCGGGAGGGATTCGGTTGTATTGAGCGTCGGCTTCTCTGCGCTTTCAGCTGCCGCGGATATCCCGTGCGCCGAAGAGATGCAGAAGAGAAGCAGGGCAAAAAGATGGGAGCAGCGCATCAGTGGGGAAAACCGCAAAACACATAAACCGGAAAGAGGATCCTAATATAGCGGGGAGCACTTCAGCCTATCCTACTTCCTTAGAAGGATCGGACAGGAAAAGCCGTCTCTCAGGAGAATTCTCAAAATGCCGGAAAAGCAGACAATTCGCAAACGCATGGGAGAACTTAGGCGAAAGGTTGGCATGGATGCGCGCGCAGGGCTTCTGAGGATGATTTCCCGCGTATTGGCCGAGGAGCGCCGGGTACTCACCCTCGGCACGTATCAGCCGATCGGGAGCGAGCCCGACATCAATCCGGTTCTTGCAGAATGGCGAGCGGCTGACGGCGCGAGAGCCCTGGCGCTTCCCTGGTGCACGGATCGGGAAGCATCGCGCATGGAATACCGGCTCTGGGATCCTCGCGAGAAGCTCGCTGCAGACGCCGCCGGCATTCCCGGGCCGGCAGGCGGCGCCAGCGTGATCCCCGACGTGCTTCTCATTCCCTGCCTCGGCTGGACGCGTTCGCGAAGGAGGCTAGGATACGGCGGCGGCTACTTTGATCGCTACATCTCGGGGCTCCTCGGGTCAGGCGTTTCTCCCAGGCTCCTCGGCGTTGCATACGGGGTCAATGAGGTGGATGAATCTCTTTTTGAACCGCATGATCTGCCGCTTGACCTCATCATTACGGATATCGGAATTTTCTAAAAAAATGCCCGGAAAGAGAACTGACTCTTCCGGGCATTTTCGGTCCGTGCGGCTTTGAATAAAGCCGCACGAGATCGGGCTCCGCTGGATTAGTAGCGGTAGTTTTCCGACTTGTAGGGACCTTCCTTCCTGACGCCGATGTAGGCAGCCTGTTCGTCCGTGAGCACGGAAAGCTCTGCATTGAGGTTGGTGAGCTGCAGACGAGCGACCTTTTCATCCAGGTGCTTCGGAAGGATGTAGACGCCGACGGGATATTTGTCGTGATGGCAGAAGAGTTCAATCTGCGCGAGCGTCTGATTGGCGAAGGAGGAGCTCATCACATAGGAGGGATGGCCCGTGGCGCAGCCGAGGTTCACGAGTCGGCCTTCCGCAAGAAGGATGATGCGGTTGCCGGACGGGAGCGTGATGTGGTCGACCTGCGGCTTGATGTTTTCCCACTTGTACTGACGCATGGAGGCGACATCAATTTCGCTGTCGAAGTGACCGATGTTGCAGACGATCGCTTCATTCTTCATCGCGATCATGTGATCGTGCGTGATGACGCGGACATTGCCCGTGGCGGTGACGAAGATGTCGGCCTTGTCCTTGGCGAAGTCCATCGTGACGACGCGGTAGCCTTCCATCGCCGCCTGAAGCGCGCAGATCGGATCGATTTCCACCACCCAGACCTGGGCGGAAAGGGCGCGAAGCGCCTGGGCGCAGCCCTTGCCCACATCGCCGTAGCCGACCACAACGGCGACCTTGCCGGCGACCATGACGTCGGTCGCACGCTTGATGCCGTCAACGAGCGATTCGCGGCAGCCGTAAAGGTTGTCGAACTTGGACTTCGTGACGGAGTCGTTCACATTGATGGCGGGGATGCGCAGCTCGCCGCGTTCATTCATCTGGTAGAGACGGTGCACGCCGGTGGTCGTTTCCTCGGAAACGCCGAGGATTTTTTCGAGGCGCTTCGAATACCAGTTGGGATCAATGGCGAGATGCTCGCGGATGGCGGCAAAGAGAGCGGTTTCCTCGTCGCTCGTCGGATGAGCAATGACTTCCGGATTCTTTTCAGCGCGGGAGCCGAGATGGAGGAGCAGCGTAGCGTCGCCGCCGTCATCAAGAATCATGTTGGAGTAGCCGCCGTCAGGCCACTCAAAGATGCGGTGCGTATAGGCCCAGTACTCCTCGATCGTCTCGCCCTTGCGCGCGAAAACCGGGACGCCATCCTTCACAATGGCGGCGGCGGCGTGATCCTGCGTGGAGAAGATGTTGCAGCTCGCCCAGCGGACTTCAGCACCAAGCGCCGTCAGCGTTTCAATGAGCACGGCGGTCTGAATGGTCATGTGGAGCGACCCGGAGATGCGGGCGCCCTTAAGCGGCTGACTCGCGGCATATTCGCGCCGGATAGCCATGAGGCCGGGCATTTCCACCTCGGCAATCTGAATTTCCTTGCGGCCCCAGTCGGCAAGACCAAGGTCGGCGATGACGTAGTTTTCAGTAGCGTCCATTTGTCGTCTTGAAAGAAGAAAGAAGGAGAGCGCCGTTGGAAATGCGGATGCGGACGCAAGCGGTTCGAGCCTCGCGAAGTTCCGTGTGAGTAAACTCCGTCGCAGCGCTCCTCGAACCCCTGGTCCTCATGCCGGAGAATGTTCCCCGGATGCGATGAAGGCGGCATTATAGCCGCCTTCATTTATTGATTCTTATGAAAAATTACTCTTCTTCGCTGAAGGAGAGCAGGGCTGCCTCCACCGCATCCCGCGTGATGCCTTCAAGGAAGCTTACCGGCGCGCCCTCAAGGGCCGCAGCGCCTTCCTTTTTCAGGCGGCCGACCCACTGGCCGGCATCCCGCCCGGACTCAAAGCCTTCGGAAAGGAGCAGTTCGTCGCCCGCAGCGGAAATGAGCTTGAAGTAGAAGCGCCCGTCCTTTTCCCTGTACTGCTTGAAGGTCGCGCGCTGCACTTTCTGCGCCTTCTTTTTAGCTGTCTGAGGTGCGGCGATTTCGGTGAAGCTTCTGAGGCCCACGGCATGACGCAGTTCGGCCATGAAGGGCGTTGCAATGAGACGCGCCTTGCGGGCGCCTTCCTGCAGAATTTCTTCAACCTGAGCAGGATGCGCCATCAGCTCTTCATAGCGGGCGCGCATCGGGCCAATCTCGCGGTCGATCTGGTCGGCAAGACGCTTTTTGGCTTCGCCCCAGCCGAGGCCGGAACGCAGTTCTGCACGGAAGTTCTCACGTTCTTCGGGCGTGGCGAATGCGTCGAAGATGACGGTGAGCGAGGTGCTGTCGGGGTCTTTCGGTTCGCCCGGCGCCCGGCTGTCGGTGACGATGCGCGCGATGGCGGCATCAAGCGCTGCGCGGCCGCCTTCAAAGAGCGGAATGACGTTGTTGTAGGACTTGCTCATCTTGCGCCCGTCGAGCCCCGGGAGCACTTCGATGCTGCTGCCGCCCGTTGCCTGCGGCAGCACGAAGAAGGGATGCTCGGGCGTGGCGTAGAGGTTGTTGAAGCGCTGAGCGGCGTCGCGGGCCATTTCGAGGTGCTGGAGCTGGTCGTGGCCGACGGGAACTTCTTCCGCATTGAACATCAGAATGTCCGCAGCCATCAGCACCGGATAGGAAAAGAGTCCCATGGAGACGTCGGCGTCCGGGTCCTTGCCGGCGGCAGTGGCGGCATCAACGGCGGCCTTATAGGCGTGCGCGCGATTGAGGAGCCCCTTGCTCATGACGCAGTCGAACATCCAGCAGAGAAGCGGGATTTCAGGAATGTCGCTCTGGCGGTAGAGCGTGACGCGTTCCGGATCAAGGCCTGCGGCAAGCCAGGTCGCGGCAATCTGCATGCGGCTTCTTTCAATGCGGGCAGGATCCTGGCACTTGATGAGTGCGTGCAGATCCGCGAGGAAGAAGAAGCTCTCAACGTTGGGATCGCGGCTGTCCTGAATGGCCGGACGGATGGCGCCGACGTAGTTGCCGATATGCAGGGTTCCGGTGGTGTTGATGCCGGTGAGAACGCGTTTTTTGGTCATCGCTAGAAAAGAGTCGAATAAGAGGATTTCCGGCCGTCTGAAGGTCGGAACATTGCCGTAAAGAAGAAATCATACGGCGGAATAGAGAACGGGCGGCGTCCTTTCTGTTGAAGGATGCGCCGCCCGTTGGCGTATCAGACGAGTCGTCTTATGAAGACGCTCTGCTGAAAAAGCGTCTGCGAGGGCTGTTAGAGTCCGGCAGCGGCCTGGAGGGCTTCGGCCTTATCGGTCTTTTCCCAGGTGAATTCCGGCTCTTCGCGGCCGAAATGGCCGTAGGCGGCGGTCTTCGAGAAGATCGGACGGCGCAGATCGAGCATCTGAATGATGCCGCGGGGGCGCAGATCGAAGTGCTTGCGCACGAGCGCAGCGATTTCCTCGTCAGGGATGCGGCCCGTGCCGTTGGTGAAGACCGTAACGTTCATCGGTTCTGCAACGCCGATCGCATAGGCGACCTGCACCAGGCAGTAAGTGGCGAGGCCCGAGGCGACGATGTTCTTCGCAACATAGCGGCAGGCATAGGCGGCGGAACGGTCGACCTTGGTGGCGTCCTTGCCCGAGAAGGCGCCGCCGCCGTGCGGGCAGTAGCCGCCGTAGGTGTCGACAATGATCTTGCGTCCGGTGAGGCCGCAGTCGCCCTGCGGGCCGCCGACGACGAAGCGGCCGGTCGGATTGATGAGGAACTTCGTGTCCTTGAGCCAGTCGGCAGGAATGACCGGGCGGATGATGCTCTCAACAATGGCTTCCGTGAATTCGGGCTTCATCTTCGTGCCGTCGGACATTTCCGGCGCGTGCTGCGAGGAAATGACGATCGTGTCGATGCCGACAGGCTTGCCGTCGCGGTAGCGCATCGTGACCTGGCTCTTGGCGTCGGGACGCAGGAAGGGCAGCGTGCCGTTCTTGCGGACCTTGCTCTGCTGCTCCATGAGGCGGTGAGCGCAGTAGATCGGAGCCGGCATGAGCGTCGGCGTTTCATCGCAGGCGAAGCCGAACATCAGGCCCTGGTCGCCGGCGCCGAGGTTGAGTTCGTCGTCCATTGCGTGGTCGACGCCCTGCTTGATGTCGGCAGACTGCTTGTCATAGCCGACGAGCACGGAGCAGCCGCGATGATCAATGCCGTAGTCGGTATTGTCGTAGCCGATTTTCTTAAGAACGTTGCGCGTGAGGCCGATGTAGTCGACGTTGGCGTTGGTCGTGATTTCGCCGGCGAGCACCACGAGACCGGTGGTGCAGAGCGTTTCGGCGGCGACGCGGCTCATCGGGTCTTCGGTGAGGCAGGCGTCGAGAACGGCGTCAGAGATCTGGTCTGCGACTTTGTCGGGATGACCTTCGCTGACGGATTCGGAAGTAAAGAGATATTCGTGGGCCATGGCCATAAAACTCCAGAATTGAGAAGGAGAAGCGCTCTGCGCATTGGTCTTGGCTCCATGCGGGAGACGCTTTAGCGGAATTTCTTGTTCGCCCCGCAAGTTGTCCTGTTAACTCGGCGAATCGGGCGCAATGATAACGCATGAAGAATTAAAGGAATCTGACGAAGGAGGTTCTTTTGAGTCAGGCAGAGCGGCGGGAGATGACGAATAACTTTGACTCAGACTACGAGTAAACAAGAAAAATATCGGAAGTAACTGCTCGCTTCAGATGCGGCTATCGTTTCCCTTAAGCGAGAAAACGATGAGTGCCGCGGATTCATGGTGCAAAAAGGTTCCGGGACCCAAGTAAAATTAATGATTCGCCGCAATAATGCTCAGCCCTGCGGGCTGCGCTTTCAGGATCGGAGACTGTCTTTCGCATGCACAGGCTACTCACGCTCGTTGCCAAACTTCCGCTGTCTTTCCTGCAGCTTTTCGGCGCCTTCATCGGTGAACTCGTGTTCTGGCTCGCGCCGGGGTATCGCCGGCGTACGCGCGCTAACTTGTGTGCGGCCGGATACACGCATAAAAGCATTTTTGCCCGCGTCGGCCGCAATGCCGGGCGCCAGGCGATGGAGAGCATCTGGGTTTGGTATCGTCCGGTGGAAACCGTGCTTAAGCATGTGCATGCGGACGAAAAAGCGGAGAAGCTGATCGGAGACGCCATGAGAAGCGGACGCCCGATCGTCTTCATGACGCCTCACGTCGGGTGCTTCGAAGTGCTTCCGGTCTGGCTCGCCGGGACGCTCTACAAGGAAACCGGCCGCCGCATCACGATTCTCTATCGTCCGCCGAGAAAGAAGATTCTGCGCGCCGTTGTGGGCGACGCCCGTCAGGCGCCTGGGATTGAAGCCGTTCCCACGACGCTTATCGGCGTCAAGCGCATCATCCGCAGCCTGCGCGAAGGCAATACCTTCGGCGCGCTCCCTGATCAGGTGCCGAGCAAGGGCGAAGGCGTCTGGGCTTCTTTCTTCGGCAGGCCCGCCTATACGATGACGCTTCCCGTCAAGGTCGCTCACCAGTTTGACGCCATCCGCATTTTTGCCTGGGGCGTGCGCGGGGATGACGGCTGGAAGGTGGAGGCCGAGGAGTGGACGGATCCGCTCACGGGGGACATTCATGAAGACGCGCTCGCCATGAACAGGATGATTGAGCGCATTATTCGCCGGATGCCTGAACAATATGCCTGGAGCTACAACCGCTACAAGCGTCCGAGAGGTGCTCCGCCGCCTGAAGAAGGAGCTCATCGCTGATGTCGTCCCTTAATGAAGCTTTTTCCCGTGCCTGGGTGCGCATTGTCCGCTCGTTCAGGCATTTGCCGATGCCCGCTCGCTGGGGGCTTGCGCGATGCGCAGCTGCGATTTTCTGGCAGGCAGTGCCCAAACGCCGTCACGTTATTCTGACCAACCTGCGGCTTTGCTTTCCGGAGCTTTCCGAAGATGAGCGGATCAGGCTTGCGCGCCGCGTCTACGTTCGTCTCGCGCGCGCGGCGATCGATCACGGCACGCTCTGGACGGGCACAAAGGAAGAGGTGCAGGCGCTGGTCAAATTCGAGGGACTTGAGCACCTTCTCAATCGAGAGAATCGCCCGATCATTGTGGTGTCGCCTCATTTCGCGGGGCTCGACGCTGCGGGCATTGCGCTCAATACCTATGTGCGCGGCGTGTCGCTCTATCAGAAGCAGAGCAATCCCGTCTGGGACAAAGCCTTGCTCGAAGGGCGGCTGCGCTTCAGCAACCCGGTGCTCATCGCCAAGACCGGCGACAATGATCTGAGAACGGTGATGAAGCACATCCGTGAAGGGCTTCCCTTTTACTATTTGCCCGATATGGATCACGGCGCGCGAAATTCGATCTTCGTGCCTTTTTTCGGCGTGAAGGCCGCTACGATCCCGATGGTTTCGAGGCTTGCGCGCGTGATGCGCGCAAAAGTCGTCTGGTGCATTGCAACCATGACGGAAGACGGCTACCGCGTTGAAATTTCTGCTCCTCTGGAGAATTTCCCAACCAAGGATCCCGAAGCCGATACGATGCGTCTCAATAAGGAACTTGAAGCCTACATTCGCCGTCATCCGGATCAGTATCTCTGGGTGCACCGGCGCTTTAAGACGCGGCCTGAGGGCGAGCCTTCTGTTTATTGATTTTCATCCAAAAATTTAATAATGACCGAGCTACATTTCACCAAGATGCAGGGGGCCGGGAACGACTTCGTCGTCCTCGACCGCGTGGCGGAGCCTGTAGAGGTAACTCCTCAGCTTGTGCGCCGTCTGGCGGACCGGCGATTCGGCATCGGCGCGGATCAGCTGCTTCTGCTCGACCCGCCTCAAAAGGAAGGCGAACCGCTTCGCTACCGGATCTTCAACAGCGACGGCGATGAAGTCGAACAGTGCGGCAACGGTGCGCGCTGCATCGGGCGCTTTGCGCTTGAGCGGGGCTACGCTTCGGGCGACTCGATTCCGTTTCAGACGATGAAGGGAAAAATCTGCGTGAAGCGGGAGCCTGACGGCCGCATGGTGGCCGATATGGGCGAGCCGCGCTTTCTGCCGGAAGACATACCCTTCCGTCCTGAAGGACTTGAATGCCGGATTGAAAATCAGATTCCGGTCTGGAAGGTTTACTGCACGCCGCTCAAGCGCGACATTGAATTCACTGTGACGAGCATGGGGAATCCCCATGCAACGATCCTCACGGATGATGCGGACCGCGAACGCATTGATCTTATCGGCCCCTTCCTGCAGCAGCATCCGGCTTTTCCGGAAAGCGTCAACGTCGGATTCGTTGAAGTTGAAAGCGCGCAGAAAGCAAAAATCCGCGTCTGGGAGCGCGGTCCCGGAGAGACGCTTGCCTGCGGTACCGGAACGAGCGCAGCGATGGCGGCGGGCCTCATGCGCGGCATTTTCGGCAGGCGGGTTGAATTTTCGGCCCGGGGCGGGGCGCTCGCCTGCGCCTGGGAAGGCCCGGGCGCCACGCTCAGCCTGATTGGTCCGGCTGAGGTGGTTTTTACGGGCAGCATTGAAATTTAATTTGGCGATTGAATCTGGAAATTTAGAAATGTCAGACCTTATTCTGAAAAAGGGCAAGGAAAAGTCCCTTCTTCGCCGGCACCCCTGGGTATACGACACCGCGGTTGAGCGCGTGGTCGGCAAGCCCATAGCGGGCGATACGGTGCGCGTGCTTTCGCGCGACGGGCGTTTTCTCGCCTGGGCTGCGTATTCGCCGGCCTCCACGCTGAGGGCGCGCTGCTGGTCCTATCGCGAGGACGAAGTCATTGATGACGCGTGGTTTGAGCGCAAGGTCCGGGAAGCCATTCTCTTTCGCGAACCGCTCAGGAGCCGTACGAACGCCATTCGTCTGATTTTCGGTGAAGCTGACGGACTCCCCGGCCTCATCGTCGACCAGTACGGCGACTGGCTGGTGACGCAGTTCCAGTCCGCCGGCGTTGAAGCCTATCGTCCGCTTCTGGGGCGCCTTCTGATGGAGGCCACGGGGGCCCGCGGCATCTATGACCGTTCTGATGCGGCAACGCGCCGGCGCGAAGGCCTTGAAGTCCGTTCCGAGCTCCTCGCGGGCGAAAATCCGCCCGAAGCGATTGAAGTGGTCGAAGACGGCGTGCGCTACGGCGTTGACTGCCGCATCGGGCATAAGACGGGGTTCTACATCGACCAGCGCGAGAGCCGTCTGGCGGCTCAGGCTGCCGCCGAGGAATTCCGCCGGGTTCACGGGCGCGGCATGCGCGCGCTCAATTGCTTCTGCTACACGGGCGGCTTCTCGCTCGCGCTCCTCAAGGGCGGCGCCGAAGAGGTGGTTTCCGTCGACTCTTCCGAAGAGGCGCTGGAGATGGCAAAGGCCAACGCAGCGCGCAACGGCTTTGCCGGCAAGGCCGAATGGGTGTGCGAGGATGTCTTTTCCTGCCTCAGGAGGCTTCGTGATGCGGGCGAGCACTTCGATCTCGTGATTCTTGATCCGCCCAAGTTCGCATCCAGCCACTATCATGTGGAACGCGCGGCCAGGGCTTACAAGGACATCAACCTCAACGGGCTGAGGCTCCTGCAGCCGGGCGGCGAACTCTTTACGTTCTCCTGTTCCGGTGCAATCGATGTGGATCTTTTCCAGAAGATTGTTGCCGGCGCAGTGATTGACTCCGGACTCAATGCCTGGGCGACCGGGCGTTTCGGTGCGGGAGCGGATCATCCGCTTTTGATGACTTGTCCGGAAGGCGAATATCTGAAGGGCATGCGCCTCGCGGTGCGGCCCTGACAAGTTCCTAAGCTGAAGGAGGAGCGTGCGAGGAAAGGAAGCACGCTCCTTTTTCCTTTAAGGGCATTGGAGGATAAGGAAAATGGTTGTTGAAGAACCACAGGAACCGGAAATTCCGGTAACCATTCTGACGGGTTTCCTCGGCGCCGGGAAAACGACGCTGCTCAACAGGATTCTCAAGGAAAATCATCAGTTCAAGATCGCGATCATTGAAAATGAGTTCGGTACGGAAAATATCGACAACGATCTCATCGTGACCGAACAGAAGGAGCAGATCGTCAGCATGAACAACGGCTGCGTCTGCTGCACGATCAGAGGCGATCTCTCGCGCGTGCTCACCAACCTGCGTCTGAAGCGCGAGCGCGGCGAGATCGATTTCGACTACGTCGTGCTCGAAACCTCGGGCGTGGCGAATCCCGGCCCCGTTGCACAGACCTTCTTCATGGATGACGCTGTGGCGCCGTTCTTCCGCCTGGACGGCATCGTCACGGTGGTGGATGCCAAATACGGCGCAAAGACGCTCGACGAGGAAGCCAACGCCCGCGACCAGGTGGGCTTCGCCGACCGCATTCTCGTTTCAAAGTGCGATCTCGTGACCCCTGAGGAACTCGAGGCCTTTGAAGCCCGTCTTCGCGGCATGAATGCCCGCGCACCCATCCGCCGCGTCGACATGGGCAACTGCCCGGTCGATGTTGTTCTCAACATCGCGGGCTTCAACATGAATGATGTGCTTGATGTGGATCCCAACTTCTTTGTGGACGATCATCATCACCATCATCACAACGACGACATTCATACCTTTGTCTACGACTCCGAAAAGCCCTTCGACCCGATGAAGCTCGAGCGCTACATCATGTCGCTTACGAGCGTTTACGGGCCGGACATGCTGCGCTACAAGGGCATTCTTTACTTCAAGGGCGTCGACCGCAGGGTCGTCTTTCAGGGCGTGCACATGCTCGCTGTTTCAGACGTTCTCGGGCCCTGGGGCGACCGCAAGCCTTTCTCGAAGCTTGTCTTCATCGGGCGCAACCTTCCGGAAGAGGCAATCCGCAAGGGTCTTGACACCTGTCTGGCGTGAGATTCAGCAATAAAAAAGATTTACTGAATTTCCTCAAAAAAATCCCGCTTCTCTTGAGTGGCAGAAGCGGGATTTTTTCGGTATAACGCTTCCCTACCCTAAGGAACCGATTCCGAAGGCAGGGAGATTTGAATTCAAGTTTCCCGACGTTCGCTATTAATGCGGCGAGGCGGCTCAACGACAAAGCCTGAAGGATCGGGGCTGAATTCACAGGAAATAAGAACATGGGCACCAAAAAGGGACTTACCGCGGAAGAAATCCTCAAGATGTCGGATGACGACTACATGAACGACGAGCAGCTTGAGTTTTTCCGTCGCCGTCTTTCGGATATGGAGCGCGAGCTTCGCGCGAATGCCGATCAGACGACGGTCAATCTGCGCGAGACGACTGTTGTTCCGGATCCGGCGGACCGTGCGACGATCGAAGAAGAGCATGCGCTTGAGCTGCGCACCCGCGACCGTGAACGCAAGCTGCTCAAGAAGGTGCAGGCTGCCATCAAGCGAATTGATGACGGTGATTACGGCTACTGCGAGGAAACGGGCGATCCGATCGGCGTGGCCCGTCTGATGGCGCGCCCGACGGCAACGCTTTCGCTTGAAGCTCAGCAGCGCCGCGAGCTCAAGCAGAAGATGTACGGAGACTAATCGTGCGCGCGCGACGTTTCCCTGAAGAACGCCGCAGAGATTACGCACCATGCATGACGGCACGGACTGAGCCCGGCTTTCCGGGAACCGTGCCGTTTTTGCATTCTCATCCGAGCGTCTGGATCTTCGACATGGACGATACGCTTCTTGCATCGTCCGCCGGGATCCTCGATGAGGTGCATGATCTCATGAACGACTTTCTCATCCGCCGCATGGGGTTCAGCGCGCAGAAGGCCAACTTTCTTCGCGAATATTACTGGCGCACCTATGGATCGACCTTCATCGGCCTCTGGCGTTGTCACGGCGTGGATCCGAGAGTGTTTCTGCCTGCAGTGCATGATTTTGACTATGCCCCTTATCTCGCGGGCCTGAAGTCCATGCGCTCCGTTTTGTCGAAGTTTCCCGGCAGACGCGTGCTGATGACGAACGGCCCGAGAAACTATGCCGACGCGATTCTGCCCGCGATCGGACTCAGGAGCTTCTTCGATCTTGAAGTAACGAGTTCGGACATGCGGGTCTTCGGAGACTGGCGGCCGAAGCCTTCCGTTTCCATGATGAAGGCGCTTGCGGCACGGCTCGGCGTCAGGCCCCGGGATGCTGTTCTGATCGACGACAGCCTGCTCAACCTCAGGGCGGCGAAGCTCGCCGGCATGCGGACCGTCTGGTGCATCGGCATGAGGCGCCGCCATGCCGGTCTGCGCATGCCCTGGAATGCGCCGATGGCCCATCCTGCCGTCGATCTTGTCGTTCATGATGTTGAAGAGCTTTTGCGCCGCATTGGGCGCATTTGAGAGTAACGATGCAACTTTTACGCTGGATCGGACGATGCCTCGATTTTCTTCGCAGGCTTGTCCTGAATGTGGTCTTTTACGGAATCCTCATACTCGCTGCCGCGCTCTGGTACTGGTCGGAGCCGGAGGCGCCGGCTATTGGTCCCCGTACCGTAATGGTGCTCGATCTGCGCGGGCCCGTCGTTGAGTCGGACCCCATGAGGCTCATCTCTGCAGACATGAGAATGTTCACGGGCAAAGGCGCGGAGTCGACCCGGCTGATTGATGTTGTGGAGGCGCTTGACCGCGCAGCAATGGATCCGGATATCGCCGGCGTGGAAATCGTGACGGGCGACCTTACCCGGATCGGTCTCGCTTCCGCAAGAACGATCGGCAATGCCGTTGAGCGCTTCAAGAGCGCGACGGGGAGACCGGTTTATGCCTGGTCCGAAAGCTTCAGTCAGGGACAGTATGCAGCAGCGGTCCATGCCGATGAGATATCTCTCCATCCGATGGGACTCGTCATGCTGCGGGGACTTTCAGGAGCAAATCTCTATTGGGGCAAACTCCTTGAGCACGTCGGCATCGGCGTCTCCGTCTATAAGGCCGGCGCCTTCAAGAGCGCGCCGGAAATCTTTACGAGCGATGCGCCTTCCAGGGAAAATCTTGAAGCTCAGAAGAGCTGGATGGACGCATCCTGGCAGGGGCTGACGGGGGATATTGAAAAGGCCCGGGGCCTGATGCCGGGAGCAGTGGATAAATATCTCAGGGAGCTTCCCGCCAGGCTTAACGACGGCGAAGATCCGGCAGAGATCCTGAAAACCTCCGGATTCGTCACGGATCTTCTGACTGAGGACGAGTTTGAAGAGAAGCTCGCGAAGCGCTTTGCTGAGGGCGGGGACAAGACGAAGCTGAAGCGCATTGATTATCTTGACTACCTCAATGCGACGGATCTTCCTGATGCCCCCGGCAGCGGCGTGGCCGTCGTTTTTGCAGAAGGCACGATCAGCTCGGGCGCTGCTTCGGGAATTTCCCCCGAAGAGCTTTGCGAGCGTCTTGAGCGGGCGGCAAAGACTCCGGGCACGCGTGCTCTGGTTCTGCGCATCTCAAGTCCGGGAGGAGACGCCATTGCGGCGGAGGCGATTCGCGAGAAGCTCGCGGCCATCAGAGCGAGGGGCATCCATGTTGTAGCGAGCATGGGCGATACGGCGGCTTCCGGGGGCTATTGGATCAGTCTCGGCGCAGAGCGCATCATCGCGGATCCCCTGACGCTTACCGGTTCGATCGGCGTCTTCTCGGTGATCCCTGATGCGGAAGGACTGCTCGCTGAATTTGATGTCGGCCGGGACGGCTACCGTACCGGAGAACTGGCGGAATTCGGCTCCCCTCTGCATCGTCCCAATGCCGCTGAAAGCGCAATTCTGCGCTCGGGCGTTGAACGTGTTTACGACCGCTTCAAGGCCCTTGCCGCAAATAATCGCGGAAGGACGGAAGCCGAAATCGAAAAGGTGGCTCAGGGCCGGGTCTGGACGGGCGCTCAGGCGCTTGAGCACGGGCTTGTCGACAGTCTGGGAGACTTGTCTGATGCGGTCAAGGTGGCTCGTCAGCTGGCCGACCTTCCTGACGACGCGCCGGTTCGCTACTTTGATGCGGAGCCTGACGGCATGTCGGCGCTTGTGGCGAAGCTTTCGGGAGAGGTTCTGGCCATGGTTCCGAAGAGCGCTTCCATGAGACTGTTTTTGCTGCCGGTGGCTTCAGAGCCTGAGTGGCAGCGGCTCGAGGCGCTCCTGAAGTCCCGCCGCGTGCTCGCATGGGCTGAAGTGCCCGAAGGCATCTGATCATTTGCCTGACAAAAAAGGCCGCCTTTCGTCTGAAGGGCGGCCTTTCTCCTGAGCGGGCTTAATGAGCCTTCCCGCAGCAGGGGCAGGTTGTTCTGCGCTTATAGGTCAATTCCGTCATTTCCATTCCGAAAAGATCGACCATGAGGAGCCGCCGCACAAGGGGTTTGCCGAAGCCCGCGGCAAGCTTGAGCGCTTCCGTCGCCTGCAGGAGTCCTATCGTGCCGGTGAGGCCGGAGAAGACGCCTAAGGTTGAGGCTTTTTCGTCATTGGCGGCATCGTCTTCGTCAAAGAGGCACCGATAGCAGGGGGAGTCGGGATCCCGGAAGTCGAAGACGGTCACCTGTCCGCTCATCTTGACGGCGGCCGCGAAGACGAGAGGCTTCTTTTCTGCAAGGCAGACGCGGTTGACGAGCTGCCTCGTGGCGAGATTGTCCGAGCAGTCGAGGACGATGTCGGCTTCCTTAACGAGGGGAGAGAGGTCTTCCGCGCTCTTCATGCGCTTCGTGATCGCCCTGGGCTCAATCTGAGGATTCCAGCGCCGGAGCTCCCGTGCGGCGTTCTGCGCCTTATTCAAGCCGATGGCGGCGCTTTCATGGAGGATCTGGCGCGAGAGATTGCTTTCCGACACCTCGTCGGGGTCGACGATGGTGATGTGGCAGGCGCCGGCCGAAGCGAGATAAAGGAGCGCGGGAGAGCCGAGTCCGCCCGCGCCGATGACGAGAAAGCGGGCGGCGATGATCTTTTTCTGACCTTCCTCGCCGAAGCCGGAAATCAGCATCTGGCGCGAAAGGCGCTCCCGAAGCGCGTCAAAGCGTTCGTTGTCAGTAGTGGGCATAAGAGCCGATCCTCTTTGTTCCGAAAGGAAGAGCCGCATCGCGCGATAGGGGCGGTGCGGCTCTTTCTGATGAAAGGCGAAAGGTTAGTGGGCAGGCTTTTCTTCTGCCTTCTTGCCTGCTTCAGCGGCGTCGGCCTTCTTCTCGAGGGCTTCCTTCGCTTTTTCCTTCTGGCGCTCAGCTTCGCGGAGCTTCTTCACGACCGAGACGGGCTGGCCGCGGTATTTGGAGAGCTCGACCTTGGCGCCCTTGAGCTGATTAAGGGCCTGGGTAAGCTGCCAGTCCTTGTCGTCGCCGAAGGTATACGTCCAGTCGGGGGACTTCACGGCGTCGTTGTCGTCATAGGGAAGGCTGTCCTCTTCCTTGGCGTTCTTCTGCTGGTTGGCAAGGTGATGCGCAAGATCCGCTTCGCGAACCTGGAAGGTCGGATAGTTGCCTTTGGGCGTGTCGTCGACATAGAGGTCCGGCTCAATGCCGCGCGCCTGAATGGAGCGTCCGGAGGGCGTGTAGTAGCGTGCGGTCGTGAGCTTCACGGCAACCGTCTTATCGCCGAAGGTCATCGGCAGAATCGTCTGCACCGATCCCTTGCCGAAGGAGCGGTCGCCGAGAATCGTCGCGCGCTTGTGATCCTGGAGGGCGCCCGCAACGATTTCTGATGCGGAGGCGGAGGACGAATTGATGAGCACGACGATCGGAACGGTCTTCGCCTTCGGCGTGAGCGCGGCGAGCGCCTTCACGGCATTGCCGGAACGGTAGTCGGATTCAACGGCTTTGAAGACGTAGTCGGACTGCGGCGTGCGGCCCTTCGTCGAAACGATGTCGGCGTTTGCCGGGAGGAAGGCCGCGCAGACGCCGATGGCAGCCTGAAGAAGTCCGCCCGGGTCGTTGCGCAGGTCGAGTACGAGGCCCTTAAGGTGTCCGGACTTCTCGAGCTTATTGAGGTTCTCGGCAAGATCCTCCGCAGTGCGTTCCTGGAACTGCGAAATGCGGATGTAGCCGATGCCGTCGGCAAGTTCCTTCATGCGCACGGACTGCGTTTTGATCATTGCGCGCTCGAGCGTGAACTGCAGGGGCTTCATTTCGCCCTTGCGCGCGACTTCAAGGCGAATCTTGGTCTTGGGTTCGCCGCGCATGAGCTTGACGGCGTCATCGAGCGGAAGGTCCGCAGTCGCCTCGCCGTCGATTTTGGTAATGATGTCGCCCGCGCGAATGCCCGCCCGGGCCGCCGGGGTGTCGTCAATGGGAGAGATCACGCGCACGCCGGCAGAATCCTTCGTCACCTCAATGCCGAGGCCGCCGAAAGCGCCGTGCGTGGCTTCATTCATATCCTCGAACCCCTTGGGGTCGAGGAAGTTCGAATGCGGATCGAGACCGCTCACCATGCCTTCGACCGCAAATTCAAGGAGCTCCTTATCGCTTACTTCGTCGACGTAGTAGTCCTTGACGGCATTGAAGACGCTTGTAAACTGGCGGATTTCCTGCAGCGGCAGTCCTTCGGCCGTGCTTTTCTCTGCATAGGCCTGAAAGCCGACGCTGGCGAGAACGCCGGCACAGGCGCCGGCAACGAAAAGGGAAAGAAGACGAAGTTTCATGCTTGATTTTTCTGTTTTCTTCTGAGCGGCAGCTTCCGAAGGGCGGGATGCTCGCTTCAGGGGGACCATCAGCCGGGTAATTCTCGCTTATTTGGCAAGCCACGGCTGAGGGTTGATGGGTTTGCCCTTGTAACGGATTTCAAAGTAGAGCCCGGGTTCATCGCTTGCGCCCGAAGTGCCGACGGTGGCAACGGTTTCACCCGCCTTCACTCGGTCGCCGACATTTTTGAGAATGGACTCATTATTGGCATAAACCGACATGTAGGTGTTGCCGTGATCGATGATGATGAGGTTGCCGTAGCCGCGCAGCCAGTCGGAGAAGACGACGCGGCCGGAAGCGCAGGCGGAAACTTCCGCACCTTCCGGCGCCCGGAAAAGCAGTCCCTGCCAGAGGGCCGTCCCGGTGCGGCGGCTGCCGAAGGTGGCGGCGATGCGTCCGGAGACCGGCTTTGTGAGACGGCCCTTGAGCTTTGCGAAGTTGCCTGAGGCAAGAGGTTCAACGGGCTTCGCACTGGCTTTTGCCTGCCGCGCTGCCTCGCGCTGCCTTGCGGCTTCCTCGGCCGCACGCTCGCGCTCGAGGCGCTTGTCAATATCGGCGACGAGGTTTTCAAGGCGCGTCTGGTCTTTCTTCAGCTTGTCGATCGCCGCCTGCTGGGTTTCGATGTCGCGCTTGAGCTTCTTGACGGCTTCCTGACGATCGCGCTTTTCGGAGAGGAGCTCGCGCCGGTTGGATTCTTCTTCACGCGCGATGCGCTGCAGTTCAGTGCGGCGCGCGCGCGTTTCCTCGGAAACCGTTTCAATGCGGGACTGTTCTTTTTCAAGGGCATCCGCAGCACGCACCTGGGCAATCGAAAGGTAGCGCAGCTCCGCTGCCGTACGGGAGAGCTCGTTGGGGTTGCCGCCTTCGATCAGGGACTGCCAGGAATGGCGTTGAGAATGAATGTACTGGGCGCGGACGATGTCCTCAAGAAGCTTCTCCGCGCCCGAGAGGTCACGTCCGACTGTCCGGCTGTCGCTGCGAAGCTCTGCGAGCCGGGCTTCCACTTTTTCGCGTTCGCCTTTGAGGCTCCTCAGGCGCCGGTTGGCGTCCGAAATAGCCTGATCAGCTTTCCTCAGCTCATCGTTGGCGGCTTCGCTCGCCGCCTCGCGCTCCGAGAGGCGCTTCTGCATGTCGGAGAGCTGCTTTTCGACGTTCGCCTTCTGATTTTCTGCACGCGCCTTCTGCTTGGCCGTGGCGGCCGAGCCGGAGGCGGCAGGCGCAGCCTCGGCGCAGAGTACAAGCCCTGCAGAGGCGGCAAGAAGGAGTGACAGCGAAAGGGCGCGGAGCATGGGAGTCAGGCTTCAATGGAACTGCGGAAATCGCAGAGAAGGCAAGAGCGGCCATGCGGCCGCCCCTTCTATAATTGTACTTTTGCGGCAATAACGCCACACTGACAATCTCTTTTGAAATGTCTCAGTTTCTTCTTCAGAACACGCTTCTTATTCTGATTGCGGTCATTGCGGGCGGTGCCCTTGCCATGCCGTATTTCAATCGCCGCCGTTATGGTCCGATGGTGACGCCTGAAGTGGCGGTTCAGCTCATCAACAAGCAGAACGCGCTCGTCATCGACGTCCGTTCCGACAAGGACTTCCGCAAGGTGCGCATCGCCCGTTCCGTCAATATTCCTGCCAATGTCATTCAGGGCCGTCTGAATGAGATCCCGAAGGAGCGCACGATTCTCCTCGTGGATAATTCCGGCAGCATGGCGGCCGGTGCGGCGAAGCTTCTGCGCGGCGTGGGCTATCCCAACGTCTATCTCCTTCAGGACGGCCTTGTCGGCTGGATGCGCGACAAGCTTCCGCTTGAATATTGATACTTTGTCCCCATATAAGGAACAGGCGGCGCACGCGTGATTCCGGGCGCTGTCCTCCGAAAACTCCGGAGACCTTCTGAAGGTCTTCGTTATTCTCAATCAAGGTAAAGAAAATGGCCGAAAACGAAAACGAGCAGCCCCAGGGCGCCGCAGCTGCCCAGCAGCCGCAGGATCAGCAGCCTGCCCAGGATGACCAGCCGGTCTTCCAGCTTCAGCGCTGCTACCTGAAGGATGCCTCTCTCGAGATGCCGCACGCGCCTGAGATCCTCATGGAGCAGCAGGATGCGGCCCCGCAGGTCGACATCCAGTTCGAAGTGAGCCAGCGCCTCATCCAGACGGATCTTTACGATGTGACCGTGCGCGGCACGATCACGGTCAAGACCGCCGGCGACAAGGCGATCATCCTCGTTGAAGGCCGCCAGTCGGGCATCTTCGCGATTCACGGCATTCCGGCCGAGCCGCTCCAGCACGTCACGAACGTTCTCTGCCCGTCGATGGTCTACCCCTATCTTCGCGCCAACCTCGCTGATCTGATGACCCGCGCCAATGTGCCGCCGGTGCATCTGCCTGAAGTGAACTTTGAAGTGCTCTATCAGCAGCGTCTTGCTCAGGCGCAGGCTGAAGCCCAGCGCAATCAGACGCCCGCGAACTGATAGACGCGCAGCAGTCTGACGGATGCTGTAAGGCATCCGGGCATGAGGGAGAGACCGGCGGATCGGTTGTCGAAGCCATTCGACAGAAGATCGGCCGGTCTTTTTTTCAATTCTTCTGCAAACCTCGACTTTTGGTTAATTCCCAATGCCGACTGCTCCTCTAGAATGGACTGACTGCATAAAAAAGGATTTCCCGCAGTCTGCGGTGAATGCTTCCGAGAGGGGAAAGAAAAAATGATTCGAATTCTGCTCATTGACGATCACACGCTTTTCAGAAGCGGCGTAAAGGCGCTCCTGCAGCGTCAGCCCGACTTTGAGGTTGTCGGCGAGGCGAGCGACGGTCTTGAAGGCGTCAAGCTCGTTGAGCAGGTTGAGGCCGATGTGGTGCTGCTTGACGTGGATATGCCGAGCATGAACGGGCGCGAAGCGCTCGAGCAGATTCGTGAAACGCATCCCGATCTGGCTGTTCTCATGCTGACGGTGAGCGAGGACTGCGAAACGCTCGGCGAGTGCCTGAAGCTCGGCGCCCGCGGCTACCTCCTGAAGAAGATTGATCAGGACTTCCTGCTCCGCTCCATTCGTGCGGCTTATAACGGCGACAGCGTGATTTCTCCGCAGATGATGACGAAGTTCGTCAACCGGCTTGCGGACCCGGAAGCAGGAAGAACCCGTCCGGCGCAGGGCCAGGATCCGGCGGTGCTTACGCGCCGCGAGCGCCAGACGCTTGCCTGGCTCGCCCGGGGCGTGTCCAATAAGGAAATTGCCCGTGCGCTCAACCTCGCCGAATCCACCGTCAAGGTGCACGTGCAGAGCATTCTCAGAAAGCTCAACCTTTCTTCACGCGTGCAGGCGGCGATCTACGCTATCGAGCATAAGATCGACAAGGAACTCTAAGTTCTGCTCCGGCAGGAGGCTTCAGACGCCTCCTGCATAGCCCTGCTGCCGCCAGGCTTCAAAAACCGTAACGGCGACGGCATTGGAGAGGTTGAGCGAGCGGTTGTCGGGCCTCATCGGGAGACGGATTCGCTGCTCGGAGGGAAATTGCGCCCGTATTTCGTCGGGCAGTCCAGATCCTTCCGAGCCGAAAACGAACCAGTCGCCGGGTCTGAAGGAAAGAGAGGAAAAGATGCTCGAGCCCTTCGTCGTCATCGCGAACATCCGCTTGGGGTTCGGCTTTTCCGCCGCAAGGAATGCGTCGAAGGAATCGTGAATTCTGAGGGTCGCGTATTCCCAGTAGTCGAGCCCCGCGCGCTTCATGTGCTTGTCCTCGAGCGAAAAGCCGAGCGGACGCACGAGGTGAAGGGCGCACCCGGTATTGGCGCAGAGACGGATGACATTGCCGGTGTTGGGCGGGATCTCGGGGTGAACGAGCACAACGTTGAACATGGGATTTCTGGAAGAGTCAGGAAATATCAAAAGGGATCTTCGCCGGCAAGTTCGCCGTGCATCTTCTTGATGGCAAGCTTTTCGATCTGCCGCACGCGTTCAGCGGAAATATTGAATTCCTTGGCAAGCGCCTGGAGCGTGACGGGCTTGGCGTTCCCTTCCGCATCCACATTGAGGTAGCGCGCTTCAATCACTCTGCGGCTTCTCGGGTCGAGCGAAGCGAGCGCCTTCTGAAGGCCTTCGCCTTCGAGGCGCTGCTTGTCCTCTTCTTCGAGCATGGCCTCTGGTTCGTCGCTCTTGCGGGTGAGCCAGTCCGAAGGGGAATAATTTTCATCGCTGTCGGAATCCGAAGGCGCATCGAGCGAGGCTTCCTGGCCGTACATGCGCTCCTCCATATCGAGGACTTCCTTGGGCTTCACGTCGAGCGTGAGCGCGATGCGTTCGGCTTCATTGTGGGTGAGCGCCGCCTGACTGTCTTCCTTGAGCTGGCGGAGATTGAAGAAAAGCTTTCGCTGATTCTTCGTCGTCGCGAGCTTCACGATGCGCCAGTTCCGGATGATGTATTCCTGAATTTCGGAACGAATCCAATGCTGCGCAAAAGTCATGAGCCGCGCGCCGCGGTCCGGGTCATAGCGGCGAATGGCCTTCATGAGGCCGATGTTGCCTTCCTGGATGAGGTCCGCATAGGGGAGCCCGTAGCCGAGATAGCCGCGGGCGATGGACACGACGAGGCGCAGGTGAGAAAGCACCAGCTTCTGCGCGGCGGCGAGGTCGTCATGATCACGCAGATCAATCGCGAGCGAGCGCTCTTCCTCAGCCGAAAGCATGGGAGCTTTTTCCGCAGCGCGCAGGAAGGCGTCGAGCGTTCCCAGACCACCGGCAGGAACCGGCAGTCCTGCGGGCTCATACGGGACGAGACTGCCTGAAGGCTTGAGCGCCGGCAGCAGGCTTTTCGGTTCGCGCCCGGGCGCGGCGTCATCGGCGATGGCAAAGTCATCGTCGCTGGCGATGTCGTAAATGTCGTCTGAATGAGTGGCCGCTGAGGCTTTTTTACTGGACATGAGGCGAGGGAAAGCCGGGAAGGAGATCTGTGATGCGCCTCAAGATAACACTTTCAGGCAGGCGCACATGCGGCAAAGGTGCAACACAGCGTGTCAGCGTCCGGATTCGCGGATGATGCCTCTCCAGGCCGAAAGGGCGGCGAGAGCGGCAACGAGGCTTCCGATAAAGGCGCTTATGCCGGCAAAGCCCCAGCACCAGACGGCCGGCGGAAGGGAAATCCGCAGCTCGCCGCCATAGAGCGCTGCGGCATCGTTAAGCGCCGGGCTGAGGACGATGAGGCCGGCTTGGGCGAGCAGCAGCGCCAGACCGGCGGCGGCTCCCATCAGAACAAAGCCTCGCCAGGCATACGGGCGAACGGCAAAAATGGGCGTCGCGCCGAGCAGGTAGAGCGTGCGCATTTCGGATCCGGCCGCGAGCGTCGTGAGCCGGATGGCCGTCTCGAGCACCAGAACGACAAGGAGCGCCGTAACGGCGCCGAGGCAGCCGAGGCCGGTCCAGACGGCGCGGGATACGCTCTGGAGCTTCTCGTGCCAGGAGGCCTCATAGGGGACGAAGTCGACGGAAGAGAGCGCTTCAATGCGTTTGGCGACATCCTCGATTTCTGCGGAGGTTGCGTCAGACGAGAGCGTCACGATGAGAATGTCCGGGAGCGGATTGCTGCCGGTTCGCTGCGGGAGTCCGAGCTTCTCATTCAAGCCTTTGAGCGCCTCATCCCGGGGAATGATCTGCGTGGAGGCTACCCAGGGCATGGCCTTTACGTCCGACTCGAGTTTGTCCATCGGCGCTTTGTCTTTGGCAAAGACCGTGAGCTCAACGGACATGGGCAGGCTTCTCAGGGGTTCGGAGAGGCCGTAAAAAACGAGGGCGATGAAAAGCGGTATCGAGAGCGCGAGCGCAGCAAGCAGAAGCGACAGAAGCGAACGCGAACCGTCGCGCTTCAGGCCGCGCAGCATTTCGGAAAAAGCCCATCGGCGGGGAGTCATGAAGCTCATGGAAGAACCTCAACGGCGCCAGGCGTGGCGAGCGTGATTTCGCGCACCGGAGTGCCGGCAACGGGGAGAGCCTCGTGGCTTGCCGCTACAACCGTAACGCCGGCGCGTACGAAGGCCGCGAGGAGCGCGAGAAGCGCCTGAGCATTTGCTTCATCAAGGTGCGCTACGGGTTCGTCGGCAAGAATGACCACCGGGCGATTGACGACGGCCCGGGCGAGAAGCGCCAGCTGCTTTTCGCCGGCGGAAAGTCGTCCGGGCAGGGCGGGAGCAAGTTCGCCGATGCCGCATTTTTCAAGCGCGAGAAAGGCTCTGCGGCGCGCCTCCGCGTAGGATTCCTCAGCGGCAAGCGCCGGCAGCATGACGTTCTCGTGGACGGTGCGGTCTTCGAGAAGTCTGCCGTCCTGCATCATGAGTCCCATGGAGCGTCTGAGCCAGCGGCGCTCCATTTCGCTGAAGCTGTCGACGCGGTCGCCGGCAACGACGACTTCTCCCGAGGTCGGCTTCACCAGACCGGCAAGAAGCTTGAGAACTGTGCTTTTGCCGCTCCCTGTCGCGCCGCGCAGGACAACGAATTCGCCTCTGCGGACAGAGAGCGAAACGCGATCAACGGCAGCCGCGCCATTGAAGATGACGCTTGCCTGGCGAAGTTCAAGAAGAGCAGCATCCGCCATGGGAGGACCTTCAGAATTTCTGGATGGAGAGATGGCGGCCGATCTTGCTCCAGAATTCCGTTTCCTCCCGCAGGAGATAGTCCGTGAGCGGATGGGCATTGAGCCAGACTTCTTCCATCCGCATTTCGATGCCCTCGGCCGTACGCTTTGCATCCATCACGGGGAGCGCGACATCCTTGCGGGCGTGCGCAAAAATGACGGCAAGGCGGAGCGCCAGCACGGTTTCCGTTGAAATGAGGGTGTCGAGCTTGTCTTCAACCTTCTTGAGCGTGCCTCTTTGCGCGAGCACGAGCGCGGCGAGGCGATCCTGTTCAAGGCGGCTGAACCCCGGCATGTCGGCATTGCTCACGATGTAGTGGCCGTGCCTGTGGTAGCGCGAGGAGGAAATGATCATCCCGCATTCATGAAGGAGCGCAGCCCAGCGCAGGTAGCGTACTTTCTCCGGATCTGGTTCGGAACTGAGCGTGCTGTATATCGCCTGAGCGATGTTGGCGACCCGGTTCGCCTGCTCGCGGTCAAGACGCGAGGCTTCCATGAGCGTTTCAATGGAGACGTCGCGCGTGTCGCGGTTCGATAC
Organism: Sutterella seckii; assembly: GCF_009183815.1. GTDB lineage: Bacteria > Pseudomonadota > Gammaproteobacteria > Burkholderiales > Burkholderiaceae_F > Sutterella > Sutterella seckii. Next base: position 113,052 of record NZ_WEHX01000001.1, read on the forward strand.
GCGTCCGAGAAGATCGTAGAGGAGACCGACGCGGAGAGCGCCCGATGCGGGCCGCATCTCCTCGATGCCGAGCACGCGGTAGACGGCCGTGAGAACGGCAATGCCGCCGGCAATGACTTCCCTGCGGTCTTCCTTGAGTCCGGGGAAGGAAATTTCGCTGATGTCGCGCATGTCGAGAAGCATCCGGCGCAGCTTCTCAAGGTGCTCGGGACGAACGACGCCGTCGGTCCATCCGAGAGCGCGGCAGATGTCGCTCACAGCGCCGAAGGTGCCTGCGGAACCGTAGGCCTCGTCGTAATTGCCGGCGCCGAACGTGGTCATGCTTTCCTCGAGTTCGGCGGCGCATGCCGTGGTGGCGCGTTCAAGCGACTTTGCCGTGATGCGTCCGTCTGCGAAGAAGCGGATGGAAGTATTGACGCACCCGATGCGGTAGCTTTCATAGCGCTTGGCGTCAAGTCCCTGACCGATGATCATCTCCGTGCTCGCGCCGCCGATGTCGACCACGAGACGGCGCTTGTCGGAAGGAGGAAGCGTTTGCGCGCAGCCCTTGAAGACGAGGCGCGCTTCCTCGTGACCCGAGAGGATGTCGATCGGATAGCCGAGGACGTTCTGCGCTTTCCTCAGGAAGTCCTGCGCATTCGTAGCAACGCGCATCGCCTGCGTGCCGACGGCGCGCACGCGTTCCGGGGGAAGCCCTGCGAGGCGCTCATTGAAGCGGGCAAGCGCAGCGAGCGCGCGGGCCTGAATTTCCGGCGTAAGCGCTCCGGACTTGTCAAAGCCTCCGGCAAGCCGGACGGTTTCCTTCCAGTAGCTCTGCGTGACGATGCGTTCGCCCTCTACGCGGCCGATTTCAACGCGGAAGCTGTTGCTGCCGAGATCTACTGCACCTAATAGCATTTTCTGTCCTTTGAAAGCTTTTGCGTAACGTGGCTGTCTTCAGCTGCCGCTTTCGTCGTCCTGAGGATCGAGCCCGACCAGTGCGCTCGAAAATTCGTGCGCGTTGAAGGGCTGCAGATCCTCCAGTTTTTCTCCCACGCCGATGTAGTAGATCGGCAGGGGTTTCTCGCCGCGCATCGCGGTGATGGCGGCAAGAACGCCGCCCTTGGCTGTGCCGTCAAGCTTGGTGACGATGAGGCCTGTGAGATGCGCGTAGAGATCAAATGCACGAACCTGAGCGAGCGCGTTCTGACCGTTGGTGCCGTCGACGACAAGGATCACCTCGTGAGGAGCACCTTCCATGGCTTTCTCCTGGGAGCGGCGGATGCGGCCGAGCTCTTCCATCAGGTTGGTTTGCGTGGGCAGCCGCCCTGCGGTGTCGGCAATCACGACATCCATGCCGCGGGCGCGGCCTGCGGAAACAGCATCAAAGACGACGGCGGCGGGGTCGCCGCCGGTCTGCGAGATGACTTCCACGCGGTTGCGTTCGCCCCAGACGGCAAGCTGCTCCCGGGCGGCTGCGCGGAAGGTGTCGCCTGCTGCGAGCAGAACGCTTTTGCCGTCATCGGCAAAGCGCTTGGCAAGCTTGCCGATGGATGTGGTTTTGCCGGCGCCGTTGACGCCGCACATCATGATGACGCAGGGCTTGGCCTGGTCCGTATTGAGCGTGCCTTCTGCCGGAGCGAGTATTTTTTCGAGTTCGTCGCGCAGCGCACGGCGGACTTCATCCTGGGTCTTGAGGCCCTTGAGCTTAATGTCATCGCGGAGGCGCTCTAAGATACGCGTGGAGGTCTCTACGCCGACATCGGCGGAGATCAGAGCGTATTCGAGTTCCTCGAGAAAGTCGTCGTCAACGACGCCTCCGGAAAAAAGTCCGACGATGTTGACGCGCGTGCGCGAAAGGCCGCGTTTCAGGCGGGAAAGCCAGCCTTCAGAAGAACCAAAACCCATACTGATAGATAGCGATGAAAAATCCGAAAAAGGAGCGCGGGCGCTCGAATCTCGTAAGTTTAACAACCTCTTCGCGTGCCCGAGCAGGGGAAGTGCGCCTTGTGGGCGGCATGTGGCGACGCACGCCGCTTGCGGTGGCGGATCTCGGAGGCCTGAGGCCGACGCCGGAGCGCGTGAGGGAAACCGTTTTTGACTGGCTGCGGCACCTTTTCGGGACTTTCGAAGGCCGAAGCGCGCTCGATCTTTTCGCGGGCTCCGGGGCTTTGGGGCTCGAGGCCGTCTCCCGCGGCATGTCTGCCCTTGATGCGGTGGAGCTCGACAAAGTCCAGGCTAAGAACATTCTTCAGACGGTCGTGAGGCTTAATGCCGGAGAAATCGTGCGCATCCATAGGGAAGATGCCTTCGGGTTCCTGGGCCGCACGACGGAAAGCTACGACGTCATCTTCATCGATCCGCCCTTTGCGCTCGATCTCCAGAACGAGGCGATCCGCAGGGCGCTCCCCCGGCTGAAGAACGAGGGAATTCTCTACGTGGAGCGCACGGGCCGGAGGACAGATGAGGCGCTCCTCGACGAACTCGGGCTCGTGCGGCTCAGAAGCACTTCGGCAGGACAGGTAGACTGCGAACTCCTGGCGCGAAAAGAGAGCCTGATGGCCGGGCTCGCGCGCGAGGAGAAGCCTTCAAAAAAGAACAAAGAACATGCGCCGGGAGCGCAATGAGGAGCATTAAGGAATGACGATTGCGGTTTATCCCGGAACCTTCGACCCGATGACGAGCGGACACCAGGATCTCGTGCGCCGGGCGTCGAACATTTTTGCAAAAGTTTATGTGGCCGTAGCGCAGAGCGTGGGAAAGCACCCGCTGCTCACGCTTGAGGAGCGCTTTTACTGCGCGAAGCTTGTTTGCGCTGACTATGCCAATGTGGAGGTGCTCCCTTTCACCGGGCTCCTCAAGGATTTCGTTCGGACGCACGGCGTGAATGTCATTGTGCGCGGCGCCCGCGCCGTGAGCGATTTCGAATACGAATTCCAGATGGCGGGCATGAACCGGCAGCTCATGCCCGAAGTGGAGACGGTGTTCCTCACGCCTTCGGACCAGTTCCAGTTCGTGAGCGGCACCTTCGTGAGGGAAATCGCCCGCCTCGGGGGCGAGGATGCCTCACGCTTCGTTGACCCGCGCATCTGGCCGCTTCTCAAGGCGGCCGCAGAGCGATAGAGGGATCAGATTGCGGGAGAAGCGGGTTTCTGAGGCGCCGGTTCGTCCTTTTCCCAGGGCATCTTCGGGAGCTTCCAGTCAGGGAGCTCTATTTCCGGCATTTTGATGTCAGGAAGCTCAAGCCCCTGCCAGAAGTCCTTGATGGCGCGTTCAACCCTGCGGCCGAGCCGGTCGAGCGTCATGGGTTCTCCCGATCGGGCCTGATTGACGGCCTGAGCCGCTTTGTCCCATTCTGCGGTCCAGACGGGAGCCAGGTCTGATCCTGTCTGAGCGCTCGCCGCCAGGCTGAGTTCGGGGAGCTTTCCGGCAGCAGGTGCATGGAAGACGGCATGAATGAGGAGGTTGCCGCTCAAGGCTTCTCCCGTAAAGCTGGCTGACCAGCCCTCGGCGCTTGCCTTCCCTTCGGAGAGGATGAGCCGTCCGTCCTTCACTGCCGTCGTGAAGCTGAGCTCATTAAAGGCGGAAACGGAGTGCGGCTGACGTACTTCGGGCGGCGTGGCGTCAGGCGTTTCGTCGGCAAGAATCCGGAAAGCGAGCGGGACGTTGAAGCCTGAGAAAGCGCCCGACGCAATGCGGACGGTTCCGTCCGCCTGCAGAAGCTTTGCCGGACTTTCAGGGGTTTGAACGCTGCCCGCGAGTGCGAGCGTTGCATCCGTGCGCCCTGAGATGGCGGCAGGACGATTCTGGCTGGAGAACCAGCTTTCCGCGCGGCCGTCGCGGGCCCTGATGTTCGCATGCCAGGCGCCGTCCGGCGTCAGGATGGCGGCAAAGTCTGTTTTGCCGCCCAGCCAGTCGCCTTTCCCTTCAGAAAGAATGAGGCCGCCCTTGAAGAGCTCCGCATGTGCGGAAAGGTCGGAAAGCCCCCAGACGGGGCCAAGCCCGGCGATTGAAATATTGCCTCTGAAGTTGATGAGCGAGAGCCATTCGAGATCCCAGGGAAGCTGCGCGAGCCGTTCGGACGACAGTTCGCCCAGCGTGAGGTCGCCATTGAGGCTGAGCCGGCGGTCTTCGGTTTCTGCCGGTGAGGAGGAAGCGTTGAAGGAGAGCGCAGCGCCGAGGAGCGTGCCGGTGAGGCGGATCTCTGCAGAGCCGTCTTCCGACCATGAGGCATTGCCGGTAAGGCGGCTTTCAGTAGCTTCGCCCGAAGCGTCTTTCGGGGCAAAGCGCGTCGTGAGGTCGATCTGGCTCAGTTCCGTGTTCTGCGGCTGGAAGCGATGCATCGCCTTCAGCGTTCCCGAGGCGGAGAGCTGACCGTCGCGCGTATTGAGAGCGGCGGAAAGCGAAAGCCGGTCGCTCGCAAACGTTTCCGGAGAGAGAAGCGCTGACGGGGCGGCGGCGGTAATTTCAGGCCCGTTTGCAAAAACGGTTCTGGCGTCCGGCGACTCGATCTGCCAGCCCGAACCTGTGGGCGCAACGGACTTCGCGCGCACTTCCGCGTGCACGCTTCTGCGGTTCCAGAGGCCGTCGAGCGTGACGGCAGGGGAATCGAGCGCGAAGCGCGTCAGGAGGTCGCCTGCACCATCCTTAAAGCGCACGATGCCGGCAAAGGATGCTGAACCTGAGACGGAGGCGCTTTCGAGCATGCCGGCGAGCCGTATTGCGCCGCCTTTTTCACTGATGTTTTCAAGGCGCGCCTGAATTGCGGAAAGCCGGGCCTCAGCCGGGCCGAAGACGCCCGCATCAAAAGCGATCGTGCTGTTGCGAAGCTCCATGAGCTCGACGTCCCAGAGCGTCGTGGAAAGTCGATTGGCGGCTTCTGAAGCCGCAGGCGTGCCGGGTTTCGGGTTATAGGAGAGCCCGTCGACAAGAATGTGGTCGATGCGCGGGGATTCAGCAAAGAATGACCAGGGCTTGAGTTCGATGACGGCAGCGTCGAAGCGCCCGGCCGCAGAGCCGTCCGTTGAGTGCGTGAGCGCAGCCGCGGGAAGCGTGATGCGCAGCTTCGGCAACCGCTTGATCTCGATGGGGCCCTGGAACTCCGCGTTGAGCGCGAGATGCGCATTGAGCGCTTCAGCAATCCGGTGACCGACGCGATCCGGCGTGATCCACCAGGCAAGCGCGGTCACGAGTATGAGGACGATGACGGCGGCAAAAAGGAAGACTGCAAGCAGAACGCGGATGTAGCGCATAAATTTCGAGGGCGGAAGCCGGAAAGAAAGCATGGAGTTTCGGCGACAGTCTGCCACATCGGGAAGCAGTCTGTTTCCTGCTGCCGTGAATAGAAAAAGCCGGGAACACTTGCGTGCTCTCCGGCTTTTTCCTGCGTCGGACGCTTTCTGCAGGGAAAATTCCATGCGGGAAGCGCTCAGGAGGCGTTACTTGGTTTCCTGACGAATCAGCCAGTCAAAGGCGCCGAGCGCAGCGGTGGCGCCGCCGCCAAGCGCAATGACGACCTGCTTATAGGGAACGGCCGTGCAGTCGCCGCCGGCGAAGATGCCTTCAGCAGAAGCAGCGCCGTGCGCGTCGACCACGATTTCGCCCCACTTGGTGAGCTCAACCGTGCCCTTCAGGAAGTCCGTATTGGGGACGAGACCAATCTGCACGAAGCAGCCGGCGGCCGAAACCGTGCGCAGTTCGCCCGTGGCGCGCTCGCGGTAGGTGACGCCGGTAAGCACCGTGCCGTCGCCTTCGAGCTTCTCAATGTCGAGGTTGTAGATGATCTTCGCGTTCGAGGTCGATTCGAGGCGCTTCACGAGGACTTCGTCCGCGGTGAGCTTGCCGCCGCGCTGCAGCAGCGTGACGGAGCGGCAGAGCGCAGCGAGGTCGATCGCCGCTTCAACGCCGGAGTTGCCGCCGCCCACAACGACGACGTCCTTGCCCTTGAAGAGCGGACCATCGCAGTGCGGGCAGTAGGCGACGCCGTGACCCTGGTATTCCTTTTCACCCGGAACGCCGAGCTGACGCCAGCGAGCGCCCGAGCAGACGATGACGGCCTTGGTCTGGAGCTTGGCGCCGCTCGAAAGCTCGACTTCCCAGTATTCGCCGGCTTTTTCAAGCTTCACAACGCGTTCGAGCGCCATAACGTCGACGCCGTAATGGTTGACGTGCTCCATGAAGCGGTTGCCGAGCGCGACGCCGTCCGTCATCAGGATGGACGTGAAGTTCTCGATGGAAGAGGTTTCATTCACCTGTCCGCCCGGGCGTTCGCAGACGACGCCGGTGCGAAGACCCTTGCGGGCGGCGTAGATCGCCGCAGTGGCGCCCGCGGGGCCGGCGCCGACAACGAGGATGTCGAAGGGCGCCTTGGCGGAGAGCTTCTCAGCCTGAGCCTTGACGAAGCCTTCGTCAAGCTTGGCGACGATTTCACCGAGCTCGTGACGGCCGGAAATGAAGGGAGCGCCATTCAGATAAACGGTCGGCACAGCCATGATGTGGCGGGCCTTCACTTCGTCCTGGAAGAGCGCGCCGTCAATCACGGTGACGGAAACGTTCGGATTGAGGATCGCCATCAGGTTGAGCGCCTGCACAACGTCGGGGCAGTTATGGCACGAGAGAGACATGTAGATCTCGAAGTCGTACTTGCCCTTGAGGCTGCGGACGCGCTCGAGGAGGTCCGGATCTTCCTTGCTCGGATAGCCGCTCGCCTGAAGCATGGCGAGAATAAAGGACGAGAATTCATGACCCATCGGAAGCGCGGCAAAGCGCACGCCCATCTTTTCACCGGTGCGGCTGACCGTGAAGCTCGGGCGGCGAACCTGGGCGCTCACGTCTTCGGTGGCAAGAGTGATCTTGCCCGAAACCGAGGCGACGTCCTTCAGGAGGGACTGAATCTGGCCGGATTCGGAAGAACCATCCGGAGCAAGGGTGAGCGTAATCGGATCGGAGAGACGGTCAAGATAGCCCTTGACCTGTTGAAGAGCGGAGGCATCAAGCATTTTTTGGACTCTGACAAATCAGAAAATGAGGGGGTATTAAAAAAAGGCCGCGGCATTGCCGCGGCCTTTCTTCAGCGGCCGGAGGCGAACTAGGCCTGCATAACGGACTGCTGAATTTGTCTATTCGCTTCAGTCAGCGATTAGATCTTGCCCACGAGATCGAAGGACGGGGTGAGCGTTTCCTTGCCGGGACGCCACTTGGCCGGGCAGACCTGGCCGGGGTTCTTTTCAACGTACTGGGCAGCTTCAACCTTGCGCAGGAGCTCGGCAGCGTCGCGGCCGATGCCGCCGTCATGGTGTTCCATGACAACGATCTTGCCGGCGGGGTTGATGACGAACGTGCCGCGTTCAGCGAGGCCGTCCTTCTCAATCATGACGTCGAAGTTGCGGGCGAGGACGCCGGCCTTGTCGCCGAGCATCGGGAACTTCACCTTGCCGACGGCTTCGGAGGATTCGTGCCAGGCCTTATGCGTGAAGTGCGTATCGGTGGAGACGGAGTAGATCTCAACGCCGAGCTTCTTGAACTCTTCGTAGTGTTCGGCGAGGTCTTCGAGTTCCGTCGGGCAGACGAACGTGAAGTCGGCCGGATAGAAGAAGACGACGGACCAGTGGCCCTTCAGGTCAGCATCGGTGACCTTCTTGAAGGCGCCGTTGTGATAAGCCTCGGTTTCAAACGGGAGGATTTCAGTCGTAAGAAGAGACATTTGAAATTCCTTAAGAAGTGGAATTGAACGTGATGGTTGTTACTGTAGCGATAATTTATTGACTTGTCAAACTTAAAAAGTAAAAACTATTGTCAACATGTGTCAATCACTACTCTCAGCGCAAACGATCAAACTGTTTGCGGATATTGGGTGCGAGCCGTTCCAGTGCGTCGAGCGTCGTAAAGATGGAGGCGCGGCCGCGCTGGGAGAGTTCGCGAAAGCGCGAAAGGAGTTCGTTTTCCTCTGCAATGACGAGATGTCGTTCGGCCGTCAGGATGTAGAGCACATCGAAGCCGCAGGCCGCCAGTCGGGGCATGCGCCAGATGCCGGGGTCGGCATCGCCCGATTCGAAGCGTTCGTATGCTTCGAGCGGAACGCCGAGGAGCTGCGCAATCTGACGGGGCTGGTAGCCGAGGCGCACGCGTTCGGCGCGCAGCCTTGCACCGGTTTCCTGTCTTTTTTTCGTGGAGGTCGTTGCCATGAGTTTGAGTGCTGAGAAGCTCCGTTCATTTTGGAGCGGAGATGAAAAAACGGCCCCTTAAAGGAGCCGCTTTTTATCTTCAGATGTAACTGAAGGCTGAGGCTTCGTGCGCTTTAGACATTGAAGAGGAAGTTCATGACATCACCGTCCTGGACGATGTAGTCCTTGCCTTCCGCACGCATCTTGCCAGCTTCCTGGGCGCCTTTTTCGCCATTGTAGGCGATGTAGTCGTTGAAGCTGATCGTCTGGGCGCGGATGAAGCCGCGCTCAAAGTCCGTGTGAATGACGCCGGCGGCCTGAGGCGCCGTGTCGCCCTTGTGGATGGTCCAGGCGCGGACTTCCTTCACGCCGGCGGTGAAGTAGGTCTGAAGGCCGAGGAGGTCGTAGGCGGCGCGGATGACGCGGTCGAGGCCCGGCTCATGCATGCCCATGTCCTCGAGGAACATCTGCTTGTCGGCGTCGTCGAGGTCGGCAATGTCGGCTTCCGTCTTGGCGCAGACGGCAACCACCGGGGCATTTTCCTTGGCGGCATATTCCTTGACGGCGTCGAGCAGGGGATTCCCCTCAAAGCCGTGCTCCTCGACATTGGCGACGTACATCGTCGGCTTCATCGTGAGGAGGAAGAGCTGACGGATGACGACCTTCTCTTCGTCCGTGAGCGGCACGGAGCGGGCGGGAAGGCCCTCGTTGAGCACGGGCTGGAGCTTTTCGAGAACCTGCACGAGCTTGAGCGCTTCCTTGTCGCCGCCCGAACGGGCCTGCTTCGAGTAGCGGTTGAGCGCCTTTTCAACAGCGGCGAGGTCGGCGAGCGCGAGTTCGGTGTTGATGACGCTGATGTCGTTGAGCGGATTGACTTCGCCGGCAACGTGAACGATGTTGTCGTCGTTGAAGCAGCGCACGATGTGCGCAATGGCGTCGCATTCGCGGATGTTGGCGAGGAACTGGTTGCCGAGGCCTTCGCCCTTGCTCGCGCCTGCAACGAGGCCGGCGATATCGACGAATTCCACTGCAGCGGGAACAATGCGCTGCGGATGATCGATTTCAGCGAGCTTCTTCAAGCGCGGATCGGGAACCTCAACAATGCCGACGTTGGGTTCAATCGTGCAGAAAGGATAGTTTTCCGCCGCGATGCCGGCCTTCGTAAGCGCGTTGAAGATGGTGGACTTGCCGACGTTGGGCAGGCCGACGATGCCGCATTTCAGACCCATGGTGTTTACTCTTCTTTTCTGGTGGGAGTCATCCGAGCTCCGGAAGCTGTACCGGAGGGGGACTCATTCTAAAGGTTAATCGGATTCGGGGCGCGAACCTGAGAGTGTTCGGGAGAAAGACTCAAGCGCATCTTCCGAAAAGAGGGTTAAGCCCGCGCCGGCGAGGAGTTCAGCCGTAATGCCGCGTCCTGGTGTCAGCGTTCTCGAGAACGTTCCGTCATAGATTGAACGCGTGCCGCACGAAGGGCTCTTGGCTTTGAGAAGCGCGAATTCTGCTCCGGTCGCCTCTGCCCTGAGGAGTGCGAGACGTGCGCCGCGGCAGTATTCGCGGGTGCAGTCCCGGCCTTCCTTCGTAATGACGCGCCCGTTGCCGGCGAAGACATCGGCAGCGGTTGCGCCCGGTTCGATCTCGCAGGGAGGCCGCGGAATCGGAAGTCCGCCCTCTGCTTCCGGACAGATGGGAATCCAGCTGATTTCAGGAAGCTCCCCGAGCCGTGGAAGGATTGAGGGCTTCTCTATTCCGTCGTAGCGGCAGGCGAAGCCCAAAAGGCACCGGCTGATCAGAACCGGGATCGCGCTCATTGCGCCTCAGCTCGCTTTCGCAGGCTTCGCGGGCGCCCCGTATTTGGCGATGGCGCGGTGAGCCTTTTCCATTTCGCCTTCGGCCCAAAGTTCAGCGGTCGGCAGCGCTGCGTCGACGCAGGTGCGGATCGCTTCGGCGTGTTCGGCAGAAGGCGAGGAAAGAACAAAATCAAAGACCTGCTGCGCAAGTCCGAGCGTGCGCGGGTGTCCGATGCCGAGGCGGAGCCGCCAGAAGTTCGGCGTGCCGAGCTGCTGGGTGATCGACTTCAGTCCGTTGTGGCCGGCATTTCCGCCGCCCTGCTTGATGCGCATGCATCCCGGAAGGAGATCCATTTCGTCGTGAACGACGAGGATCTCCTCGGGCTTGATCTTGTAGTAGTTCGCGACCGCAGAAACGCTTTCCCCTGAGCTATTCATGAAAGTGAGAGGCTTCAGGAGCCAGACTTCTTCTCCTGCAATGCGCGCCCGCGCAATTTCGCCCTTGAATTTGGGTTCATTGCGGAAGGTCCCTCCGTTCTTGTCGGCGAGTGCATCGAGGAAGCGGAATCCGGCGTTGTGCCGCGTTCTCTCATACTCGGGCCCGGGATTGCCGAGCCCGACGATGAGACGAATGGGAGTGTTTGCCATATCAGCAAAAAATCTCAGAACAAGTGAATAAGGCCGTAGGCGGATGAGGCTCAGCGGCGGGGGCCGCGGTCATCGTCGTCAAAGCGGCTGTAGCGGTCGTCGCCGCGGGGCGCCCAGCGGCTGTCGTCATAGCGGGGCTGACGGGGACGATCGTCGAAACTGCGACCGCGCGGACGGCGTTCGTAATTCTGGCTGCCGTCATCGTTCCTCCTGCCGCCGTTGTCGAGACGCACCGTCACGGGAGCCCCCTTGAAGCGGACGCCCTGAAGCGCTTCGATCACGTCGTTTGCCACATCAGAATCCACATCGGCGAGGGTAAAGCGATCAAAGATGTCGATGGCGCCGATCACGCGCGAGCTCACATTGGCTTCGTTGGCAATGGCGCCGACGATGTCGCCCGGACGGATGCCGACCATGCGGCCCGCACCAATGAAGAGGCGCGTCTTGCCGGGTTCGGGCTCGGACGGTTCGCGGCGCGG
>NZ_WEHX01000199.1 GCF_009183815.1 Sutterella seckii
TGAGCTTTTCGATCAAGTGGGGCACAACGAAACCGGCATGCAGTCGCTGTTTACTCGTCTCGCGCATCTGAGCGATGAAGATTCGGCGGTGCTTGCCTTTGACTCCACAACAACTTCGAGCTACTCGCAGAATCTCGAGCCCTACATTCGCTCGGGCTTCAACAAGGCCGGCGACAATCTGCACACGTTCAAGCTGTGCACTTTCTATTCGGTCTTCAGCCGTCTGCCGGTCGCATTTGAAATGCAGCCGAGCAATCTGGCCGACGTTACCTGCATGAAGAACGCCATCAAGCGCGTGCAAAGCTTATGGCTTGAAGAGTCCTGAATTCGTCGTTGACAACGAGTTTACCAAGAAAGGCAACCTCGTGGACATGCTGCGCAACCACATTCAGTTCACTGCACGAGTCACCGTGACAGACTCCTGGGTGGCCCAGCATCTGGATGAGATTGAGGAGGACGGTTCAAGCGTACGAAGCCAGCTTGAAGGCTGGGACAGCATCTGTCCGTTTGATCATGCCACGCACGGCGTGTCGCGCATGGTGGAATTGTCGTGGACTCGCGAACGCAGCCGCGGTGAAAGGGCCGAGGGTGACGTAGAGAAGAAATCCTTCCGTCTGTACCTGCACTACTACCGCAACGCCAACCGCACTCATGCCGACCGAGAAGCTCTGAAGACGAGAGTGATGACTGTCAAGCAGCTTCTTGAAGGCGGAACCTCGATTGAAGCTCTCTCAGATGCCGATAAGGTGATCGCCGAAAAGTACCTGATTTGCACACGTGTCGGACGTGGCGGGAAGCTTCGAATTACCCTGAATACAGAGGCGCTTCAGCGGGCGGAACGCAACTTCGGCATCTTCTGTCTCGTAAGCAACAAGCACAAGGATCCGTGGGTTACGCTCAAGCGCTACCGCATGCGCAACCGCATCGAAGAATCGTATCGAGTCAGTAAAAGCGAACTCGACGGCGACCGGGCTCGAGTCTGGAGC
>NZ_WEHX01000200.1 GCF_009183815.1 Sutterella seckii
CCAGGAGAAGAAATCCAGCAAGCCTCTGTGAAAATATTCCCCTTATCGTCATGCAGCTTCAAGGGGTGCTGTTACCGGATTTCTGGAAATTCACGGAATTATGATAATATTATTTAATAATAAATTCCGTTGACCGCTACATGCTCCGCGCCGCGAAATTTCGCATCTATCCGACTGCCGCACAGGAAGCTTTTCTCTGGGCGCAGTGGGGTGCTGTCCGCGAGTGCTGGAACATGGCGCTCTTCCTGAAGAAGCATTACTACCGTACGCGGGGCGTATCGCTTGACCTCATCAACGAGATCAAGCCGCTCATCGCAAGAGCCAAGAAGTCGAAGAAGTACGCATGGCTCAGGGAATACGATTCCATGGCGCTTCAGGAATCGGTCCGGAATCTCAACAAGGGCTACCGCGCTTTCTTTGAGAGAAGAGCGGGCTTTCCGCACTACAAATCCCGCAGAGGTCCGCAGTCGAGCTATCACTGCACCAACGTCTCCGTCGGACCCAACTACGTGCGAGTGCCGAAGATGGAGCCGATCAAAGCCCGCATCCACCGCGAGGTCGTCGGCAAGGTGAAGAGCATTACGCTTGAAGCCGATGCGGCCGGCGACTACTACGCCGCCGTACTCTGGGAAGATGGTCTTGCTGAAAAGGAACCTCTGAAGGAGATTTATGAGGATCAGGTCATCGGCATTGATGTCGGCATCACGGATCTGCTTACGGAATCGAACGGCCGCAAGGAACCCAACCCGAGGCATCTGAAGCGCGCCCGCAAGGCGCTGCGCCGCAGAAGCCGGCAGTTTTCAAGAACAATGAAGGGCAGCCGCCGGCGCGAGAAGGCGCGCCGCAGACTTGCACGGGCCCACAAGCGCGTGGCGAATGCCCGCACCGACAACCTTCACAAGGTCTCTTCGCGACTCGTGAACGAAAGCCAAGCGCTGGCTGCGGAGAGTTTAAGAATCATCAACATGATGAAGAACCACCACCT
>NZ_WEHX01000201.1 GCF_009183815.1 Sutterella seckii
CGCAGCGTCTTTTCCTTGTTGAGTTCGATGAGCTTTACCCCGAGCTTCTCGTAACGTGTTTTGACCTTCAGCAACCGCTGCTGAGTCAGTTTGATCTGCTTCTCAATCGAAGCCAGCGACTTACGCTTCGGCATCTTCATTCTCCTCCTCGCCAATCGGTTCCAGATCCTCGACGTCCTCCATGCTGTCTTTCTTTCCGGCAAGCGCGGCAGAGATGGCGGCGGCCTGCGACATAACCTTGTCCTTCGTCATGCCAAAGGATTTCAGGATGATTTCCTGCGTCCTCGTGATTGCGTGGTCAAGCTGATATCTGCCGTCATTGATTCTCACCAGCTCGATTTTCTCCAGTTCCCGGATCGCCGCAGGAACCGTCATGTAGTTCCTCTTTGTCGGCAGGCGGAGCATCTCATCCTTCAGGAGGTTGTAGAGCCTCTGTCGAATAATGAGAGCAATAAATTCAATAAAAATCTTGGCTCTTACGGCTTCTGCGGAGTGTACCCGCATGCTCCTTGCTGCCCAGGAATGATTTGTCTGCGCTGAAGAGCTTGCTCTGAGGCGTCGCGGCCTCGGTACTGCAGATAAGCGTCTCTGGCGCTCATTTTCTCGGAGGTAATGATGCAGAAATATCCGCATCTCGAATAAGCATGCTCGATGATGCTCTTCTTCTCTTCGGCAAAAAGGAAGCGGCCTTTTTCGTCGTAGTGACACTGGAAGTAATCTGTATGCGGGGATCCGAACTCCACTTCACGGCCGACCCACTGGTCGAAAGTTCTTCTGCATCTGCGTCAGCGCGTTTTCTATATCGCGCCGCTCCGTCGCCATCTTCATGGGGTTAAAGAAGACATGAAAGTAGCGCTCCCGTGAGTCTTCCGGAAAAATCTTCATTTTTTCCGTTGTGCCGCTGATGCAATGCTCGCGCAGGGAGCGTCGACGCGATTTTCGAAAGTGCCGTG
>NZ_WEHX01000202.1 GCF_009183815.1 Sutterella seckii
TATCCCGATCGTCTCATGATGCTTTTCGCAGAAGACATTCTTCGCTCGCATCCGGGAGCAGAGATTGTCTATGACGTCAAATGCTCTCGAAAGCTTGTCAACTGGATCCGTGAAAAGGGCGGCATCCCCGTCATCAGTCCAACCGGGCATTCGCTTGTCAAGGCCAAGCTCCGCGAAACCGGAGCGCCGTTCGCCGGTGAAATGTCCGGACATCTCTTCTTCAACGACGAACGCTGGACAGGCTTTGATGACGGCCTTTATTCCGCCGTTCGTCTTCTTGAAATTCTCTCGAGAAGCGAAGCGCCTTCAACGGTTCTTCATGAGCTGCCGAATGCGGTCAACACGCCGGAAATCCAGATCCCGACGGAGGAAGGGGAAAACAAGCGGTTCATTGCCGATTTCCAGAAGCATTGTCGTTTCAACGATGCGGAATCCGTCATAACGATTGACGGCGTACGAGTCGAGTGGCGGGACGGGTTTGCACTGGCACGCGCCTCAAATACGACGCCCGTCATCGTTCTGCGCTTTGAAGGCGATACTCCTGAATCGCTTGAGCGGATTCGTCGATGTTTCATTGACGAAATACTCCGTGTCGCTCCAGCTCTGAACATTCAATAACAAAAAGAAGAAGACCATGAACAAGCCTTTCCTTAAGGAGACCGGAACTCGTACTTCCGTTTCCGCCTGCGGCATTACGTTGGATTTGACCAGTCAGCGCTTGACGCAGACGGATTTCGACGATTTCATTCACTATGCGGAAGAAATCGATCTGCAGGGTTCGTTTCGCCGGATGTGTGCCGGCGAAGTCGTCAATTTGTCGGAAAACCGCGCGGCATTGCATACGTCGCTTCGTGCATTTGACGCTTCCGCGCCTTTCTACGAAGAAGTCAACGCGGAGCGTGAACGCATGCTTGCCTTCGCGGAC
>NZ_WEHX01000203.1 GCF_009183815.1 Sutterella seckii
TCCCGAGCGCTATTGGGATGACCGTAATACGACGTTGAAACCCCGGTCGATTCGTGCGTTGGGAAAGACTCAGGCTGCTGTGATTGCTATTGAAGGCGTGTCGATGAATTTGAATTTGTACGCTATGGTTTCTGCGAAGGCAGAGGACCAGGATCTGACTTTATTTACTCAATGCCCTTGACAAGGGGGCGCGTAATGTGCCCCCCCAAGAAAAACAGTGATAATAGCTAAAGATACTGTAGAATAAAGATGCTTCGTATTTTTTCTGGAATGTGATTTATTATTGGTATTCATTTTTACTCTTTGCATGATTGGTCATTCTCCATTTCTATATGGTATTTGAATTTCTTTTATTAAATAGAGCTATCAACTCGCTGTAGCTGATAGTTCATTAAATTTTAGCGAGCAGTCAACAAATTGATGTAGCTGTAAACACTTGGCGTCCATTCTAAAAAGAAATGCTTAAGTCATAAGGTGTAAATTAAAATTCCATAAAATTCAATATATTAAAAATTTAATACGATAGTTTTAACTAACAATTCGACGAACATACGGAATATTGAATGCAAAATAGATCTCAGCTTGTTACAAAATGCTGAAGTTTTATAATTATTTTCATCCTAGATGATTTTGATGATTAACTTTTCAAAAGTTCGCTCGCTCTAGGAGTTTTAATCTCTATTACTTAATGTTTAGTTTCGGAATATCAATCAGAGATGTTGTTAGTAACAAATTGAAATGAGGTTGATTTATCAAACGTTGCTTAAACGCACATAAAAATACTGTCTTGAGCATGGGTGTGATAATGATCAAGGTGCTTATCAACAGGGGGCTTCCATAAATTCGGAAAGCCAGTTTTTCCACTTCGCCGACAGTACCCAAAACAACGCCGAGAGCCTCAGCACCGATCCGATGTTGAGGCTTT
>NZ_WEHX01000204.1 GCF_009183815.1 Sutterella seckii
TATCCCGATCGTCTCATGATGCTTTTCGCAGAAGACATTCTTCGCTCGCATCCGGGAGCAGAGATTGTCTATGACGTCAAATGCTCTCGAAAGCTTGTCGATTGGATCCGTGAAAAGGGCGGCATCCCCGTCATCAGTCCAACCGGGCATTCGCTTGTCAAGGCCAAGCTTCGCGAAACCGGTGCGCCGTTCGCCGGTGAAATGTCCGGACATCTCTTCTTCAACGACGAACGATGGACCGGGTTTGACGACGGTCTTTATTCCGCCGTTCGTCTTCTTGAAATTCTCTCGAGAAGCGAAGCGCCTTCAACTGTTCTTCATGAGCTCCCGAATGCGGTCAACACGCCGGAAATCCAGATCCCGACGGAGGAAGGGGAGAACAAGCGGTTCATTGCCGATTTCCAGAAGCATTGTCGTTTCAACGATGCGGAATCCGTCATAACGATTGACGGCGTACGCGTCGAATGGCGGGACGGGTTTGCACTGGCACGCGCCTCAAACACGACGCCCGTCATCGTTCTACGTTTCGAAGGCGATACCCGCGAATCTCTGAAACGTATTCGCCAGTGTTTTATCACCGAAATGCTTCGCGTCGATCCCGAGCTGAATATTCGGTAAAACTAGAAAAAAGAATATGAGCAAGCCCTTTCTCAGGGAACACTGTACTCAAACCTTCGTTTCCGCCTGCGGCATTACGCTGGATTTATCCAAACAGCGCCTGACGCAGACGGATTTCGACGATTTCATTCACTATGCGGAAGAAATCGATCTGCAGGGTTCGTTTCGCCGGATGTGCGACGGAAAAGTCGTCAATTTATCGGAAAATCGCGCGGCATTGCATACGTCGCTTCGTGCATTTGACGCTTCCGCGCCTTTCTACGAAGAAGTCAACGCGGAGCGTGAACGCATGCTTGCCTTCGCGGAC
>NZ_WEHX01000205.1 GCF_009183815.1 Sutterella seckii
GCATCCAAATGGACCACGGAAACAACCAAACGCGATCAGCTATTCCTCAAGCTGTTGGGGGTCAATTGAATCGTGGCCGCATTAGACGACTTTTAGGATTCCGATGATCATGCTCGCGGACCTCACGAGCCTCTCCGTCACGGACCTCTCCTCAACGGTGATTCTTCAGCTCGCGGTCTTCAATTTCCTTCTTCCCGTCGCGATGGTCTCGATTGTCGGAGGCGGCCTCGGCGCAGTGAAGGGAATCCTCTCCCTCCTCATCGGCATCGGCATCACGACCACCATTCCGCAGTATCTGACGGCGCGCCTCCTCGGGCCGCAGCTCGTCGCCTTTGCGGGGAGCCTCACGAGCCTCGTCTATCTTCTTCTCTGGCTGCGCATCTTCGAACACAAGACCCCCGGCGAACACCGCCGGTTCGGTAAGGAAAAGGAGGCGACGCATGAGCTTGGGTTCCTGCGTGCAGGAAGCATCTACCTCGTGATGTTCGTCCTCATCCTTGCCGCGAACCCGCTTTTCCCGAAGATTTCGGGCGAACTCGCCGCCGTCGCGACGCCCCTCAGCTTCACGCTCGATGACGGGCGCGTCCTTACGGCGAAGATCGACTGGATTGCGACGCCTGGCGTTCTCATCCTGATCTCCACGATTCTGGGCGGCCTCATTCAGGGCGCCGGTCCCCGCATCATGGGTGAAGCGTTCGCGCGCACCGCGAAGCAGCTCGCGCCTGCCGGGGTCGCCATCTGCGGGATCGTCGCCATGGCAACCGTCATGGACGTGAGCGGTCTCATTGAGAAAACCGCGGAGCCTTTGATTATTAACATATGCACAAAATAGTTGACAAGCGGCTACGGTTATGTTATAATTGATAAATGAGTTATGAAGATAAAACCACCACAACCCTCGACGGCCGCAAGGCCACTCC
>NZ_WEHX01000206.1 GCF_009183815.1 Sutterella seckii
CTGTTTTACGAATGAGAGTACCCTCTATGCACAGGCGGCCTGACCCCAAGCGCCACACAGCACCATCCGTCAACTATTAAATACCTTTGTTAATAACGAGCTTCTTGGCGTCGAGAGTAGGAAACCGCTGGAAATTCACGTAGGACGGGACCTCTCGCAGAAGGTGCGTAAAATTAAGATAATGGATAAAGAAGAATGAAGATCTTTAAAAGATAAGCCCAAAGAAAGCTTTTACCTCTTTGTCGCTTAAAGCAGATAGCAGAGATAAATTTCAGAACGCTCGGTTCGGGCATTTTTTCTCCGGCTTTCTGCAGAAGGTCTGCACTCTGATTTTCCATTAGACCCGAGGCGAAGCCCTGACCTGTTAAGGGCCATTTCCTCGTTTCAACCAACCGGCATCCCTGCGTGGATCAACAACAAAAAAGCACAACTTTCAAGGAACCAGCCCGATGTACGTTTCTCAGGAAGGTGGTAGCACCAAAGAACTGCCAGGCGGCACCAAGACCGGCGTAATAAGCTGTCGACTGCCTTTTGAACTCAAGCTCGCCATTGAGGGGCTTGCGAAAAGTCAGAACGTTGTCCTCTCTCACGTCATCCGCGAAATCATTCAGGAAGCAGTAGCCCAGGGGGACTGCTTCTGGTGGAAGGCGGGAGCGGCCAACGATGAAAATACACTCGGCGAGGAAGCCGGGGAGCTTGAAGCTGAGGCTCTCGGCGATGCGTCCTGCGGCACCGCCGTTGTAGAAGGCTGATTCATAGAATTCCTCAAAAGCCGCCTGACGGGTTCCCGCCCTCAGGCGGTTTTTGGTGCGCTCGGCAGCGCACGTGTGTCTATGTGGTGAAAGTCCACTGACCGCCCGAGAAGGGGAAGGTCTAGCGACTCGGCAGAGTCAGGGAGGC
>NZ_WEHX01000020.1 GCF_009183815.1 Sutterella seckii
GACGGACACCCTTGCCTCTGGCTGTGAGCTTGGCACTACCTCCTGCTCATCGGGACTTTCACCCTATAGAAATCGCCCATGCCGGGCACACGACAAAAGCCCCTCAGGTTCATCGCCTGAAGGGCTTTTTCTTATTGGCGGTCATAGAGCTGGGCACCGGTGCCCACTTGAAGCGAAGCATTGATCCGGCATCCCGTCCCCGCTACCACCCTTCATAGCCGGTCAAGCGGCGCGCCTCCTTTTCGGCTTCCTCTCGACTCATCCCGGCGTCGAATTCCAGAATCGCCGCCCGCTCTTCGAAGTCTTCCTGTCGAGGTGTCATCTCACCCCCTTAAAAGTTGAGGCACTCTCGTATTTGTCTTTCATTTCCGAGGTTACCCAAAACGCATAGAAGGGGCCGTGACTCATGCTTTTATACGGCGGTTTATAGAACCGAGAGGCTAGCCGCCGCGGGCCATCTTTTTTCCCATTGATCAGTAACCCGGCATCTCGAAAGGCCCGAACGACGTTTTTCCCGGAATGACCAAGTTTTCGGGCTTCCTGATCGAAAGACGCAGGGACCAGAAACATGCGAACGGGCTCCCCGTTCTTTTCCTCAAGGATTGAGTAGCCGATAAAAGGTTCGGTTTCGTTCATTACCTCGATTTGGCCCGTACCCTCATACCCAATAGCGAATTTCGAAGGGTACGCACGGAAAATAGCCAGAGGAACGCCCTTAGCATCGCCATCGCTTTCAGCTTGCTCATACTCTCGCCGCCAAGATTCGAAGCAGATGCGCGCGAACATTGACGCCGTTTCACTATCCCAAGGAAGGACGCCTAGGGCCGTAGCAATCTCCCCCGCCATAGCGACAAGGGCGAATCGCCTTCCCACGCGCCGAACTTCCTGAGGTGCGTTCGGGGCGCTTTTATCTATCCACTCTTTCAGACGGTTGGATAGTCGCCTCTTAAAGGTCTCAACCCCGCCGTTGGTTTCAATGTGTTCAATCAATCGGCGTGCGAACTCAGGGCCCGCCGTGCCATAACACTTTCGAGAGGCGGCCTCGCTGATATCCCCAACGACCTTCATCCAGTCTTCGCCGGGGGCGAGGAAGTCGCAAACTCCGTCCTTCACGTTATCGGGTACCGCCGGAATGTTTGCAAGTCTTACCTTTACACCGCCGTCAACGGGAATATTCTGTCTTGCCGCCATTTCCTCCAGCGTAAGTTCGCCGGTCGAAAGAAAGAATGCACTCCATGACATCGGGCGAGCGGCTTTCAGTGCACGATTGCCCCGGCGCTTCCCCTGCCCGTTTACGAGCATGTAAATCAGCGCGGGAAGGTTCTTTACATCCGATGCCTTTGCGGAGCCGAGTTCATCGAGAAACATAGGCCAATTGCTATGCCTGTCTGCGAAGGTCTCAATGCCTACCTCGGTGGTTTTCCATGATCCAAGTTCGCACCCCGGTTGCGTGTGATCGGCGAAGCTCCACACACTCAACCCCGCGCGCAGGCTTGAAGACTTGCCGCAACCCGTTTTCCCAATAAAGTGGAAGCCACCTTCGCAGGCGGACGCAAACTTAAGGAGCAGGGGAGCGAACGCCGCGCAGATTGCGAAGGCTATACGGCTCGACTTCGTCGCAGGCTTTGCAACACTCTTCTGCCATTCCTCAAGCGTTCCCCGCGCTTCATAAAACGGCATGAACCTGTCGCCGGTAAACAGAATCTCTTCTTCGGGCGTCCCTACTATCGTTCCATCGGGAAGAATGAGCCACTTACCGGGGGTCCCCCACCCCGTGCGCTCAATGCTGATAAGCCACTTTTCCACGGGGTGTTTCAAAAGGAATTTAATGACATCGGTATTGCCTGTCTGAGAACTGAGGGCGTCAATGTCTAGTCCGCCCTCAAGAAGAAGACGCACCACCTTTTTCCCTTCAGACAAATCGCCCTTTGAAATAACCTTGCTGTGCGTAAAACCTCTCGCATCCATCCAAGATAGCTTCAGCATCCAGTTATCCGAGTCTCGATTCACGGCGGTTGCCGCTACCCTCAGCGGCCCACAGATTCGGCGCGGTACCATCCATTCATCTTTAATGCGCTTTTCAACGTAGATACCGGGGGCCTTACGAATAAATCGCGTATTGTCATCCGCCTCAAACGACTCCGAGCCATCAGAATTTACGGCCCATTCCCTCAGGGAGCTATCTTCGGCGGAGTTGTCCTCCGCATCGATAGGATCAACATCGGGCTTTTCCGAAGAAACATTCGCCGCATCATCCTTTACAATGGTTTCCGCGTTGATAGTTTCATTCGTGGCCTTGAGCTCCCCGCTCAGGGCCTTTTCTTTTGCATGCTCAAGATCGTTCATAGCTTCCCCGTCGCAATGTAGTAGTCATTGAAGTCGGTCGGAGCGGAATTGCTCCCCGTGATCTGTCTGAATCGCGCCCTCTGCTGGTCAGAGAAAGAGGGCACAGCAACCGCCGTTCGTGCGTATTGCGCCACTTCCCGCGCTTTCTCTTCGCCGTTGCCTTTGTCACCTAAAACAATCAGCCGAACACCGAAGAACTGAAGCTTCAGCGCCTGCGCCGCGGCTTTCAGGTTCCCGCATGAACGGGCCGCCGCAACCGGGAAGCCCTTTACCTGAGAGACGCTGAGGGCCGTCGCTAGCCCTTCGGCAACGCCGATACGTTCAGGAAGCGGAGCACCCTTCCTCAAGGCTTCAGGAACCCAACAGGCCCCCGCCGCGCGTGCTTCGGGAAGCGTGTATTTGCCACCGCATTCACTGATGAATTCGATTGAACTCACCGAGGAAAAGTTCTTCCCGATGTAGAGAGGAACCATCAGCACGGGGTCCGCCATGGGACGCCCGGCACGGCTGTCCCATAAGGTACGAGGCTCATCCCTGAAGAACGCATTGAACCGGGCCTGAATCTCCGCCGCATCCATTACCCATAGCCCCGCTACAGGGCGCACACGCTTGAGCTTCAGATATCCATGACCGACGGATACAGCCGATACGGCATCAGCAAGAAGAGATTCTGCGAAGCAAGCAACCTCCGTATGCCGCCTTTGTCTCTGCTCTTCAGCCTCCTTCATTACGAGGTCTGCTTGACGCCGAAGCTTCTTCATTTCGGAGTCGGACAGCTTTTTATCCGCGTCAATGAACCAGATGGCCTGAGCTCCGCCTAACCGCCAATTCCACGCAATGCCGCCCTTTCCATCCGGGAAGACGTAAATGGTCTCACCTT
Organism: Sutterella seckii; assembly: GCF_009183815.1. Lineage (GTDB taxonomy): Bacteria > Pseudomonadota > Gammaproteobacteria > Burkholderiales > Burkholderiaceae_F > Sutterella > Sutterella seckii. Next base: position 3,227 of record NZ_WEHX01000020.1, read on the forward strand.
CGCGCGCGCGGAATGGGCGCAAAACTCATGTGCCTTTCCGCCCTACTGCAACCTCGCGTATCGTTCGATCTGAAGCCCGCCGCCGCTCTCGGCCGGGCGATAACGAGTAAGAACAATGAACAAGATCGATCAACGCAAGAACATCCGCCGATTTATCGATGAATGGTCATCGCCCTCCAAAGGGAGAGAGATTTCGCACAATCAATCCTTTTGGATTGCCCTCATGCGGGATGTGTTCGGAGTCGCACAGCCTGAGGCGCTTTTTCAGTTCGAACGCCCTGTTCGTGGACTTGGACGCATAGATGCTCTCATGGAAGGGGCCGGAGTCCTTATCGAACAGAAAGGCCGTAACCGCTCGCTCAACGAAGCTTTGAAACAGTCAGACGGCTCCGAATTGACGCCGTACCAGCAAGGCAAGCGATACGCAGACCATCTCGGCAAGCGCCCGCGTTGGGTCATCGCCTGCAACTTTGACACCTTTGAAATTCACGATCTTTCGAAGCTCCCGGATGAAACCCCGGAAATCGTGCACCTTGCCGACTTGGAGAAAGAGTTTTACCGCCTTCAATTCCTAGTGGACGCCGCCAACGACAATACGCGCCGGGAAACGGAGCTTTCCGTTACCGCCGGTGAGCTTGTAGGCGGCATCTACGACGGTCTTTTAAAGCAGTATGGTGAGGATTCCGAAGAGATTCGCTCAAGCCTGAACAAGCTGTGCGTAAGGCTTGTTTTCTGCCTCTATGCTGAGGATGCGAGCTTATTCAACACCCCTCGACAGTTTCATGATTACCTGAAGGACCTGCGCCCCGTAGATATTCGAGGGGCCCTCCGTGATCTATTCCGCATACTCGATACACCTGAGGCAAAACGCGATCGCTATGAAGCGCCTGAACTGCTTGCCTTCCCCTATGTGAACGGCGGGCTATTCTCTGATGAGTCCATTCTGATTCCTCAATTCACCGAAGAGCTGAAAGCCTTGATACTTGCGCAAGCCTCAGAGGGCTTTAACTGGAGCGACATCAGCCCCACGATTTTTGGCGCGGTGTTTGAGTCCACCTTGAGCGCCAAAGCGCGGCGCACAGGCGGCATGCACTACACCTCCGTCGAAAACATTCAAAAGGTAATCCGCCCGCTCTTCCTTGATGCTCTTGAGGCCGAGTATGCGGAGCTCCTTCAGATCAAGCAGGCGAACAAGCGCACGCGCGAACTGCAGGCCTTTCAAACCAAGCTCGGCAACCTCAGGCTCTTCGATCCGGCTTGCGGTTCAGGCAACTTCCTCACGGAAACATATCTGAAGCTTCGAGAGCTTGAGAATCGAGTAATTCTGAGTCTCAGCGGCGGTGCTGGACAGTTTGACTTCGGCGGCGAGCATTCCCCCGTCAAGGTTCAGATCAGCCAGTTCTACGGCATCGAAATCAATGACTTCGCCGTATCAGTCGCTCAAACCGCGCTATGGATTGCCGAAAGTCAGATGCTCAAGAAGACCGAAGACATCATCGGAGCTTCCCTTGACTATTTCCCCCTCAAGTCGAATACCAATATCCGCGAGGGGAATGCGCTTCGTATGGATTGGGATGAAATATTTTCCAATAAAAACAATATAGTACCCCCCCCCGAAACAGCTCAATCTACATCATTGGCAATCCTCCTTTCGTAGGCGCACGGCTCATGAATGCCTCTCAGAAAGAGGATTTAGCTCAAGTGTTTGGGCCTAAGTGGCAGGGAGCGGGCGATCTTGACTATGTTGCCTGCTGGTTCAAACGCGCCGCCGATTTCATGAGCAGAACGCAGGCGCAAGCGTCCTTCGTTGCCACAAATTCCATCTGCCAGGGTCAACAGGTTGCGAGTCTTTGGAAGCCGCTATTAACCACCGGTGGAATGCACATCAATTTTGCGTACCGAACCTTCGTGTGGGATAGCGAAGCGACAGAGAAAGCGCACGTCTACTGCGTCATTGTAGGTTTCGGCCCCGGCGTCAATCATGGCGGCACCATCTTCGATGGCGTCAAGGGCACTCACGCCACCAACATCAACGGCTACCTGCTTAACGGGCCGAACGTGTTCATTGAGGCGCGTACTAAACCTCTCTATGACGTACCTGAAATGGGCGTCGGGAATCAGCCGATTGATGACGGAAATTATTTATTCACCGAAGAGGAAAGGCTAGCTTTCCTGAAAAAGGAACCCAACGCCGCGCCGTATTTCCATCGATGGTACGGGGCCGAAGAGTTCATCAACGGGCAAGTGCGCTATTGCTTATGGCTTGGGAACTGCTCTGCGGCGGTACTGGGGAAGCTTCCTGAGTGCATGAAACGAGTGGAGGCGGTGCGGGCCTTCCGGCTCAAGAGCAAGAGGAAACAAACCCAGCAAGCGGCCAATACCCCGCGTCGTTTCTTCATCGAGAATATGCCCAAGGGTAATTCAGTCTTGATTCCAGAAACGTCCTCCGAAAAGCGTGAGTACGTCCCGATGGGCTTTATGGGCCCAGAGTCCTTATGCAGTAATGCTGTTCGACTGATCCCCGATGCCAGCCTCTACCATTTCGGGGTGCTCACATCCTCCGCCCACATGGCATGGATGCGCGCCGTAGCGGGAAGACTGAAAAGCGATTACCGCTACTCCAACAAGATCGTCTACAACAATTTCGCGTGGCCTTCGCCCTCTGAAGACCAAGAGAAGAAGATTGAAGCTACTGCAAGGGCTATCCTCGACGCACGTTCCAAGGAAGCGGGGGCAACCATGGCGGACTTGTACCGTACGGCATCCATGCCAGACGAACTAAGGGCCGCACATAAGGCAAACGACCGCGCGGTGTTGGAGGCCTACGGCCTTTCGAAGGACTCCACCGAAGAAGAGATCGTTGCTCACCTCATGAAGCTCTATTCGGAGAAAGTAGAGGAACTCAGGCAAAAAGAGCTTGAGGAAGCAGAGCGCCTGAAGGCCGAAAAGGCCGCCGAAAGGGAGCGCAGGAAAGCCGAACGCGCGGCGACCCGTAAGACGAAGCTATAACGATCTGCTCCTTTTTGCCCTCGGCGTTTTCTCATCGGGATCGTCTGCGAAGCCGAGGGCATCAAGCTTCGCAATAAACAAGGGGTAATTTCAACCTTGGTTGTTTGCGTTGCAACACATCGAACACATTACTATACTGTTCGATATCGTGAAACATTCATCGTTATGATCAGAAGTTTTCTTCACAAAGGTCTGCAAAGTTACTTTGAAAGCGGCTCAACCGCCGGTATTCCAGCGGCACACGCTAAGAAAATAGGCCTTCGCTTGCAAATGATTGATAACGCTGAAACCATTCAACAGCTGAACCTTCAGTCTCTTCGCTTACATCAGCTAAAAGGCGATAGGGCTGGAATTTGGTCTGTTCGAGTGACAGGAAACTGGAGAATTACGTTTCGCTTTGAGGATGGCGACGCCTACATCTTGAACTATGAGGATTACCACTGATGAGCCGCATGTATAACCCACCACACCCCGGGGCCATCATTGCCGAAGAGCTTGAATGCTTAGGTCTTAGCGCCCGTGAATTTGCACGTCACATTGGCGTTGCACCTAGCTCAATCACTCGCATACTCAATGAGAAGGGACCCATAACGCCGATTATGGCTGTAAAAATTGCAAAAGCTCTAAGCGGACCAGATGCGGATATGTGGCTTCGCATGCAAGCGGACTACGACGCTTGGCAGGCGCGAAAAGCGGTCGATGTATCGTATATCCAGACGCTTACCCGTGGTTTGTCTTTAAACATCGCTCCGCAACATTCAGCCGCATAACAGAATCACGGGGGAAGCGTCTCTCCTTCGCACGCGCGCGCGAAGCATCGGGCTAATCATTGATCGACGCCGGGAGGCGGGGCGCACAGAATGAACGATTCAAGGAGTCATCCGTAAGGGAGCCGATTTTGCACGCGCATAAAAATAGGTAGGGGCGCGGTCTCGGAATGGTTTCTCAGCGACTTTTGACCCGCCCTACCCCTGTCGCCTCAATTTTGAGCAGACAGCGGCCGCATAACTACTTGATTTCTCACGTAACCTCAAAATTGAGGAGACGATCAAAGCCCCCACCGTCTGCGCATTTTTGCGCACACGGTTTCAGACCATCGCGCAATTTTGCGTAATGCTTGATTTCTAAGGTAAATCCAAAACTGGATTAACGTCGGCCGTATCTCCCCTCCGTGAGGGGAATTTTTCCCTTACGGAAGAAATCAAGCACTTATCGAGCAACTTCCTGATTTATCTCTAAACGCCAATTTTGGCGAATATTCAAACCCCGGCGCTCAACCTGCAGTCAAACCGCCAAACTCATAGGCGATTCACTACGGACAGTAAGAGAGCACATGCGACCCCCCTATGCGCCCAAAAGCCCCCAAAAGAGAAAGGTCGAAGCATTTTCTAAAAATTTAGAAAATGGCGGCAAGCAGAACCTTCGCGCGTGCGCACGGACTGTTGCAGAAAATTCGGATTCTCCTCTTTTTATGGCCTCGGCAAATTCTGCAATTTCTCGCCCATCAACTCACCGAGAAACCGGCGCGACCTTAACAAAACTTAACTTTCTGCCCCGGTATCGAACCCGAAGCCGTAACGACTGCAGGTTTCTCGCGGAAAACTTTTCATGCATGCTCGCCGTCGAAATCTTTCATATTTTCTGCCATTCGATACCCTGCATTTTCAGTGAAGATGAATCGCCGCCCGCGCCGCGTCAAATCAAGGAATCCGGGCATGCACAAAAGTTTCTCTGATAGTTTCTGAGGCCTCCTTAACTGTGCCTGAACTTTGTTTCCCTCCAGCGAACTTCAGAAACCCTCGTAGCAAGTTCAAACCGCCGGAATAAGACCATCAGGCCATCAGCGCCGAACAACATCTTTCCGTGCTTTCTCCGTGCTTTAACCCCGAAAGCGCGGCCTCGTTATCCCCATGCAAAAACAAAATTTCGCACCCTACAGCTAGCCGGATATTGAGGTTACCCCGACCCGCTAAGGGCAAGTTCGATGGGAGAACCCGCCGAAGTCATCCTCCATCGGATGAGCCCCCGGCAAACGCATATCCCGCCGGTGATTGATGCGGGCGCGCGTTGAACGCCATCGCCGCCGGGCATGCGGCCATCATCGGTAGAAAGTCACTCCGAATGAGAGATTTAGATAACTTTTTTCTGCCTATCATCGTTACATTTAGAAATACGGGTTAACCCTCATTTTTCCCCAATTTCCCACTTTTACAAAAAAAGTGGGAAGTGGAATTCACTGTGCCTCTAGGTTTCACACATTTCCCACTCGAAAAGTAATATCTGAACTTTGAGGTCGATTTTTCGAGCTACCGACGTGGGAAAAGCTAAGTTTAAAGAGCAAAAGTTATTTAGCAAGTAACATAATGTTATATTAGATATTGATAGATTCTCTCTAAAACAGATACCATTGAGCAAGAAAAAAGCCCCGCGGTTAGGCAGGGCTTCAGATTTATCACTACGGTGGTTCAGGCGCTTTCCGCCCCGACGTCACTCTTCATCGGGCCATTTGCCTTCCATGCAGTAGCGGCCCCATGCTTCCATGATTTTGAGACGCTCTTTGTCATCCTCTTCAGAGAGACCCATACGGTTATAAGCGCCGCCGAACTTATCGCCGTCAACATGGTCTAAGCAAAGTTCAGCTAACTCAGGATCAAACCTCAATCCATGCAAAGCGGCATGTTTCAACCAAGATCGGAAACATGTTCGCATTCCATGAGGAACAACCTCTCTGTTTTGTTGGGGGTCTATGAAGAGAGCCATACCTAATTGCTCTCGAGCACGATTCATTCCGCGGATCACGCTTCCCATTGTCCCTAAACCAATCGAATGCCCCTTTGATTTGGCACTTGAAAACACATACGGCTCCCCTTCGAAGCGCGGCAAGCTCATCAGCAACGACTTTGCGTAAGAAGAGAGCATGAGGGTCATGCCTGCGTCTCGCTTTGTTTTCGTCCAGTCTCTCGGCTGATGCCATATGCCTTTAGTCAGGTCAATATGCTCCCAGCGAAGCCCCAGATAAGTACCGTCGCCCTTTTCATCATGGCAGATCGAATCTTGCCGAGCGCATGTAAGGATCATGAAGGCGAGAGCTTTAGCACCCACCGTATCAAGCTTGTTCAACTGAGCCATAAACTCAGGCATGCACTCAGGCGGCAATGCCGGGTTATGACCCTTTGGCGGCCGTTTTTTCACTAGCCCTTTACAGGCAGTTGCTAACAGTGGGTCCCTCATTGAAGCGGGGCACGGGTTGCGGCTTTCGTCTCGATAGCCATGCACCGTAGCCCACGTGCATACCTTGTTCACTATCCGGCGGCAATACTGCTCCGTATCTCGCATGGCACCTAAATCTTTGTAGTGAATCAGTTCAACAACCGCCGCCCGATCAATCTCATTTACGGGTCGATCCCCAAGCACGGGATTCACCCATTTTCGAAGGGCTCCTTCGGCTTTATCGCGACCGCGTGAGTTATCAGCAAACTCCCCTTCGGCATCAGCGGCATCAAGCCACATCAAGGCAACCTCTCGAAAAGGCTTTCCCCGTCTAGCCTCTTCTTCAGCCTTACGCCTCGCTTCGGTCTTTTGAGCTCTCTCACAATCCCGCGCTTTCTTCGGGTCGATACCTTCAGCAATTTGCTGAGCGTACGTCAAGGCCTGCTTTCGAGCTTGCTCTAGCGAAACGGCGGGATAGCTACCTAAGCCCAACTTACAGCCGCGAAAGCTTTTTGTTTTCTGCTTGCGGTACACCCAAAAAGCAATTAGCCCCTGTGCTCCTCTCCGGAGAGTCAGGATTAGCCCCGGCGCATGACCATCCCCCAACTCTAGAGAATCGCGCTCGGCTTTCTTGATTGTGCTAATCGCCGCATCTATGGCTTTCACTGTGAGAATTTTGGCTTTTCTAGACATTCGAGCCCACCTGTTTTTCTGATTAGCCTCATATGGAGAGGTGCTCACAGGCTAATTTAGCTGATGTCTTTTTAGGCGGGCTCAAAAACGGGCTAAAAATTCCGCGCTTCCATGAGTTGCGGTGGGACGCGCTGAGACGCTAAAAAAGTTAATTAATTGATAAAAATGAAAAAACCATACTGCATGGGACAGTATGGGATGCCATTTTGGTCCCCAGAGAGAGACTCGAACTCTCACGGTTTTACCCGGCGGATTTTGAATCCGCTGCGTCTACCATTCCGCCATCCGGGGAGCCGGCAGAGTATGCCACATCTTCAGTCGGAAAGCTTTGTTATCTGCTGTTCCGGATCGATCTTTTTGACGCGATCGATGAGTTTTTGAATGCCTGTACCATCGGGCGCAGTCCAATCGGGCTCAAGCTCTTCCAAAGGCACCAACACAAAGAGCCTCTCATTCATGCGGGGATGCGGGAGAAGAAGCTCCTGCGTCCCGCTTCTGACGTTTTCAATCGCCAGAATGTCGATGTCGAGCGTCCTCGGCGCATTGTGCACGCCCGCAGGACGCACGCGCCCATGCGCGAGCTCAATTGTCTGCAAGAGATGAAGGAGATCGAGAGCCTCACCATCCCATTCGAGCGCCGCCGCCGCATTCACATATTCCGGACCTGAAGAGTCCACCGGAGATGTTTGATAGAAGCTGCTCCGGCGAAACGCACGAACGCCGGGGATCGCCTTAATTTCTTCTATTGCCGCTTCGAGCGCAGCTCTCGGGTCCCCGAGGTTTGCGCCGAGGCTCAGCCAGACTCCCGCCATTATTCCTGTCCTTCCCTCGCGGTGCGGCGGCGCGGACGACGACGCGAGCGGCGACGCCGTTCTCCGGAGGGCTGCGAAGCGTCTGAACCCTCTGCAACCCTGCCCCTGCGCGCCTGATCAGCCGTCTGTCTCGCCTCTGCCTGCGCTTCGCGAATCATGGCGATGCGCGTATCGTCGTCGGCGTTTGCAAATGCATCCCACCATTGCGGGAGAGATTCCGGCACCTCTCCCACCTGACTGCGCAGAAGCAGGAAGTCGTAGCCCGCCCGGTAGCGCGGATGCTGCACCACCGAATAGGGCGTCTTTCCGGTACGGCGCTCAAGCCGCCCCTGCATGAGCCAGAGGTCATGCATGTCTGCCTGGAAGCGCCTTTGAATTGAAATGGTGTGGCATTCGGTCTCAAGCACTTCAACCGCAGCCTCATGGAGCGCGGCAATGCGCGAGAGCCCTCTTGTTTCCTCGTTGTACTGCCAGCGGCGCTTCACCTGCGGCCAGAGGAGCGTGCCGAAAAGGAAGAAGGGAGAAATCTTTTTGCCGATCGCCAGCCGCTCATCCGTGCGCCTCAGGGCAAGCATCAGGAATTCCTCGCCTTCGGGCGACGAGAGCAGGTGGTCGAGCACCGGGAGGAGCGCGGCCGAGAGCCCGTCATCACGCAGACGCTTCACGCATTCCACGGCGTGGCCGCAGGTGAGGAGCTTCAGCACCTCGTCGACCAGGCGCGCCGTCGGCACGTTTTTGAGGAGCTTCGCCATGCGGGAAATCGGCTTTTCCGTTGCGGGTTCAATCTGAAACCCGAGCTTGGCGGAAATGCGCACGGCTCGGAGCATCCGGACCGGATCCTCGCGATAGCGTTCCGCGGGCTCGCCGATCATTCTGAGACGGTGCCTGGCGATGTCCTCAAAGCCATGGTGATAGTCGTAGACCTCTTCGGTCGCCGGATCGTAATACATGGCATTGATGGTGAAGTCGCGGCGAGCCGCGTCCTCCCACATTTCACCGAAGACGTTGTCGGAAATCACGCGGCCGCTGCCGTCCTTTCGGACGCCCGCACCCTCAAGCGCCCGGAAGGTCGAGCACTCAATGATTTCCTGTCCGAAGATCACATGGACGAGGCGAAAGCGCCGTCCGATGATGATGGCGCGGCGCTGGCTTCTCTTTACTTCCTCCGGCGTCGCGTCGGTCGCCACGTCAAAGTCCTTCGGCGTCACGCCGAGGAGCAGATCGCGCACGGCGCCGCCCACAATGTACGCACGATAGCCCCGGCGCTGCAGCGCTTCGCAGCAGCGCTTCGCCTGCCAGGAAACAAGCTCCGGATCAATGCCGTGCTCGGATTTCGGGATGATGCGCGGCTCGCGCACCAACGTTTCCCGGGATTCTTCCGCGCCTAAAAAAGACTTCACGCGGCTTACGATTGCGTCAAACATCGAGGTTTTATTCCTTCTTCTTGTCAAAGAGCTCTACCTGCTCCCAACCATACCTGCGCGCAGCTTCGCGAAGCTTAGGGTCAGCATTGGCGGCAACGGCTCTTCCGGCGGGTTCAAAGCCCGCCGCAAATTCTAAAAGCGGAAGATCGTTAATGGAGTCGGACCAGGCTTCCAAAGACGTGGTTTTCCCATACTGGAGCTCGAGTTTTTCGATCCACTCCCGAACAAGAAGGAGTTTCCCCTCGCCATAGGAGTCTGACCCCACGATCTCTCCGGTAAAAGCCCCGTCAGGGCGCTCCTCGGGCGTCGCCGCTGCGAGCCACCGGATGCCGAAAAGCTCCGCAATCGGTTCCGTCACGAAGCGGTGCGTGCCTGTCGCCAGAAGGAGTTCGTAGCCCGCACGGCGGCGTTCCATGAGAAGCGCAAGCGCTTCCGGGCGAATCGCCGGACGAATAATCCGGTCAATGAATTCCGCTCGCCAGGCATCAAGATCGCTTCTCTTCTCTGCCGCAAGGAGCGAAAACTGAAAGTGAATGAAGTCAAGCGGAACAAAGCTGCCCTGGCGATAGCTCTCGGCATACCCTTCAATCCGCTCATTCAGGATGTCCCGGTCAAGGCCGGCCTTCTCTACAAGCCAGTGAGACCAGGCGTCTCCGGAGTCGATCGGCAGGAGCGTATGGTCAAGGTCAAATACAGCAAGCTTCATTGAATGGGTTTAGTCAGAGTTCAGGATCTTTTTCTTCAACGCCGGACACCTTCACGGCCTCGCGGATGATCTGGAGCGTCACCCGGCGCTTGGAGTGGAGCGCAATCTGATTGGCCACATCCATAATGCGCGTGAGCGAACGCATGTCGCGCGGCAGGTGACGCGACATCCACTGCGTCATGTCGGGCGTAAGCAGAATGCCGCGCAAGGCGGCCTGACGGGAGAGCTCCCTGAAGCGGTCCTCTTCGTTCAGTGGTGCGACAAAGTAGCAGGGCCCTCCGAGAAGGCGGTTCTTCACGCCCTCGGGCAACGGGAGTTCCTTAGGCGGGAAGCGCCCGGCGCAGACGAGTCTCGCATCCGGATCTCCGTACACCGCATTCTGCAGCTGCAGAAGCTCCCGGGAATAGCCTTCGTCAAGCGCGTCAATGTCATCGACCGCATACTTTCTGACGCCCGGCTGATAAAGCGGCACGCGGAAATCCGACTCCGTAGAGCCCGGCAGAAAAGCTTCCAGAAGATGCGTGAGTCCGGCTCCCCGTGGCCCGTAGATATAGAGAAATTTCGGTCCTCTCCCGGCAGCCATGCCGCAGAGCACGGCGAGCACTTCAGTATTCTCGCCGGGTATGAAATTTGCGAAAGTCGGCCGATCCCTTCCCTGAAGTTCAGGAAGGTCAAGAAGATATTGATCCGGCGGCAGGCTTGAAGATTCCACTGGGAGGAAGAGAAAAACGAAAGGAAACGAATGAAGCGGGATGCGGAATAAGCACCAGAAGGAACCCTTCAAAGCAGCAATTCCGGCGTCTCGAGAGTGTACTTCTTTTGACCGTTCCCCACGGCCTTCCGCGATGCATCCGATACGCGTCCAAACTGCCTCTTTTCCCTGCCTTCAGGAGGCGCCTGACTTATACTTTCGCAACTCTTTTTTCCCTGATGATCTTCTCTTCGGAAAAACTCCGCAGAAACGGAACTTTTGCCGCAGAGAAAGATCGCCATTCTCTCTTGACTGAGTGATTCCATGAGCCAGCTTTCCTATGCCGCCGCCGGCGTTTCCATTGACAACGGCGATGAACTTGTCGAACGCATCAAGCCCGCTGCCAAGCGCACCCTGATTCCCGGCGTGCTCGGCTCCATCGGCGGCTTCGGCGCTCTCTTTGAGGTGAGCCGCGAATACCGCAACCCCGTGCTCGTTACCGGCACGGACGGCGTGGGCACCAAGCTGATGCTCGCCTTCCAGCTCGGCCGTCACGACACGGTCGGCCAGGACCTCGTGGCGATGAGCGTGAACGACATCCTCGTTCAGGGCGCCAAGAGCCTCTTCTTCCTCGACTACTACGCCTGCGGCAAGCTCGATGTGGATATCGCCGAGCGCGTCGTTAAGGGCGTCGCCAAGGGCTGCGAACTCGCCGGCTGCGCCTTGATCGGCGGCGAAACCGCTGAAATGCCCGGCATGTACCCGGAAGGCGAATACGACCTCGCAGGCTTCGCCGTCGGCGTTGTCGAAAAGGACGAAATCATTGACGGCACGACGATCCGCCCGGGCGACGTCGTCCTCGGCCTCGCCTCGAGCGGCCCGCACTCGAACGGCTTCTCGCTCCTTCGCAAGGTGGTTGAAGTCGCCAAGGCCGACTGGGATATACCCTTTGACGGCGCTACGCTCGCCGACCGCGCCATGGCTCCGACCCGCATCTACGTGAAGCAGGTTCTCAACGTCATGAAGCAGGTGAAGATCAAGGGCATGGCCCACATCACAGGCGGCGGCCTCATCGAAAACGTGCCCCGCGTTCTGCCCGAAGGCACCCAGTGCCGCATCGACGGCAAGTCCTGGACGCGTCCGGCCATCTTTGAGTGGCTCGAGGAAAAGGGCAACATTGACCGTCACGAGATGTACCGCGTCTTCAATAACGGCATCGGCATGGTCGTCATTGTTGCGGCCGAGGATGCCGACCGCGCTATGAAGGCCTTTGAAGCTGAGGGCGAAAAGGTCTTCCGCATCGGCACGATCGAAACGCTGCCTGAGGGCGAAGCCCCCTGCATCGTGAAGTAAATCAAAGTTCAGATCGTCAAAAAGCTCCCATTCCCGGGAGGCTTTTTTGTTTTATCCCGCCGCCAACTCTTCCATAACCGTCAGGATCTTCCTGGCTGACGAGGACTCGAAGGGGTCAATCCGGGTGATGTTCTCCATTGAGCGAAGCCACGTCAGCTGCCGCTTCGCGAGCTGACGAGTTGCGGCGATGCCGGCAAGCCTGAATTCATCATACGTGCGCCTGCCTTCGAGATATTCAATCGCCTGACGGTACCCTACAGCACGCATGGCCGGACTTTCGGGATCGAAATCGGGTCTCGCCATCAGACCCTTCACTTCATCGATGAATCCAGCAGCGAGCATGGCATCAAAGCGTTTTTCAATCAGCTCATGAAGGCGCTTGCGGTCCTCGGGCACCAAAGCAACGGTTGCCATGGGGAATGCCGGTCGGGCTTCCCGTCGATGAAAGCTAGAGAGGGGCTTTCCCGTCATGCGGTAGACCTCCAGCGCCCTGCCGATTCGCTGCTTGTCATTAGGCGCGAGCCGCGCCGCCGTCTCCGGATCGCAGGCTTGAAGAATTTCATGCATGGCGGGCCAGCCAAGCTTTTCCGCTTCCTCAGCGACCCCTGCCCGGACCTCCGGAGAGGTCGTCGGCATTTCGTCTATCCCTTCGCGAAGAGCCTTCGCGTAGAGCATGGTTCCGCCCACAATGAGCGGAATCCGGCCTCTTCCCCGGATTTCGTGCACGAGCCGCGTGCAGTCCGTCACGAAGTCTGCAGCGCTGTAAGGTTCATTGATCTCTCGGATATTGATGAGATGGTGGGGTGCTGCCCGGAGCTCCTCTTCGGTCGGCTTGGCGCTACCGATATCCATTCCCCGGTAGACCAGGGCAGAGTCAATCGAAATAATTTCCACGGGGTACTTTTCCGCGAGATTCAGCGACAGCGCGGATTTCCCGGACGCCGTGGGTCCGAGAAGCAGCAGGGCAATCGGTTTTTCCGTCATCAGCGTCCCCTCATGAAAAGGCGATCGAGCTCTTCCATGGAGAGCGCAGTCCAGGTGGGGCGGCCGTGGTTGCACTGATCCGCCCGCTCTGTTTTTTCCATATCCCGCAGAAGCTGATTCATTTCAGGGATGGAGAGCTTTCTATTCGCTCGGAAGGCGCTGTGGCAGGCCATTGTCGAGAGGATCCGGTTGCGGAGCACTTCAATCGCCTCCGACTGATCGTACTGATGGAGGTCGTCAAGCACCTCCCGCAGAAGCGCCTCCAACTCCGGCACGGGCGTGTCCGAGAGCATGGCCGGGATGCTTCTCAGCACCACTGCCTGCTGATCCGCCCCGGTGGCATCCAGGCCTAATTTCCCAAGCTCCCCGACATGCTCCTCAAAAGCCGCATACTGCAGAGGCGTCACGCGAACGACGAGCGGAATAAGCAGGGGCTGCACCGCCATGCGGCTTTCATCCATCGCTTTTTTGAGGCGCTCGTAGAGCACTCTTTCCGCGGCTGCATGCATGTCCACGATGACGAGGCCTCTCGCGTTTTCCGCAAGAATGTAGACGCCGCCGATCTGCGCCACAGCGTGCCCAAGCTCGCCCGCGCCGTCCGTCTGCGCGCCGTCGCTGCCGTCGGCTTCCTCGAAAATGTTCGCGGTCGCGGGCTGCGCCGCCTGAACCTTTGCCGGCTCAAAGGATGGGAAAGGCGGCACGGCAGGCACATCTCGCTTTGTATTTTCCTCAAGCGGAATCTCTTCAGACTCAGCCGCTTCCTTTTCCGGCGTCAGAGACGTTTTCGCGCCGAAAAGCGCCATCGCCCGATCCACCGCCTGAGGAGAAGGCCTTTGCACCGACGGATAGGCAAAGGGCATCGGCGCAGCTGCAGGCTTCTGCGCCGACACCTGGGCGGGCGAAGGCTTTTCCCCTGCGCCCCCGCCGAAAATAGAGCTTTCGCGCCGTTCCGGAACGGCACCGGACTTTGCAGAAAAAGCGCTGTCCGCAAAGGCAGGCCGCCCTTCATCGGAGGAGAGCGGCGGCGCAATGACGGCCTTCACGGCCTGAGTAATGAACTGATGCACCCGACCCGATTCCCTGAAGCGCACTTCCGTCTTTGTCGGATGCACATTGGCATCGACCTCGTCGGGGGGAAGCTCGAGGAAAAGGCAGTACATCGGCTGCGCCTGTCCATGAAGCACGTCCTCGTACGCGGCGCGCACGGCATGCGCCATCACGCGGTCGCGAATAAAGCGGCCGTTCACGAAAAAGTACTGCGCTTCCGTGCGGGTCCTCGAAATGGTGGGAAGGCCTATCAGCCCGGTAAGCCGCCATTTTCCGGACTGTGCATCCACTTCGCGCGAAGCCCCCCGGAAATCCTTCGGCATCAGATCCGCAATGCGTTCGGCGTGAGAATCCGCGCGCTCGAGACGCATCGTCTGACGGCCGTTTGTGAAGAGCGTGAGCGAAACCGAAGGATTCGCGAGCGCAATGCGCTCGAGCTGCGTCACCACATGGGCATTCTCCGTGCTCTCCGACTTCATGAATTTGCGGCGCGCAGGGGTCTTGTAGAACAGATCCTTCACCTCAATGCGCGTGCCGGGTTCCATGCCGGATGCGGGCTCAATCGCTCCCTCACGGATCTGCCACGCCTGATTCTCCTCCGGCGTTCTTGACTGGATGCGAAGGTCTGCCACGGAATCGATTGACGCGAGCGCTTCACCACGGAAGCCGAGCGTCACAACATGCTCGAGCTCCTCGAGCGACTTCACCTTGCTCGTGGCATGGCGCTTCAATGCGAGGGGAAGCTCCTCCTTCGGAATGCCGCAGCCGTTGTCGGAGACAAGTATACGCTGCAGTCCTCCGCCCTCAATGCGCACTTCAACGCGGTCGGCACCCGCATCGACGGAATTTTCAACGAGTTCCTTGACGACGGAGGCCGGCCGTTCAATCACCTCGCCTGCGGCGATCTGACTGATGAGCTGGGAAGAAAGTTCTTGAATGGAACGGCGGGGCATGGATGTGTTGAACCCAAAAGTACGCTGCTCTGAGAGGCAGCAAATGCAAAGTTTTACGACTCTGACATGTCGGGATTAAATCCTGACATGCGCTAAGGAGCTCTAAAGCGTCATCCCGTTATGATAGGGGGCCCGGCGGGAGGCCTTCGGGCTTCAGCCTTTTTCCTTCATAGATTTTTTGCGTTTCCGGCCATGGACATCTTCGGACTGATTGTTGAGCTTTTCACCAATGCCGACCATTTTCTCGTGTCGCTTGCGACAAACTACGGCACGCTCATCTATGTCGCGATGTTCATCATCTTCTTTCTCGAAACGGGATGCGTCGTCATGTCGTTTCTGCCGGGCGATTCGCTCCTTTTCGTCGCGGGCACCGTTGCAGCCGCCGGTACGGCAAGCCCCTGGATGATCATGCTTGCCGTCATCCTCGGCGCGATTTTCGGCAATTCCGTGGGCTACGCGACGGGCAAATGGCTCGGGAACAAGATTTACGACGGCAACATCCGCTGGCTCGATGCGAATAAGCTTCAGCACGCGCACGACTTCTACGTCTCACACGGCGGCAAAACCATTCTCTTCGCCCGCTTCGTACCCATCATCCGCGCTTTTGCGCCGCTCGTCGCCGGTGCGGCGCGCATGGACGGGCTGCGCTTCGAGCTCTTCAGCGGCGCGGGCGCCGTCCTCTGGGCGGTCTCCATTGTCGGAGCGGGCTACCTCTTCGGCAACATCCCCTTCATTCAGCAGAATCTCTCGAAGATTCTGCTCCTCGGCATCCTCGCCGCCATCTCGGGTCCCATCATCGTGGGCTTTGCCTGGAAGTGGTTCCAGAAGTTCCAGGAATCCAAGGCGGCAAAGTTCTGAGGCCGTTTCCTCAGGGATAATCGTCATTAATCCGTCATATTTTTGAGCCTAGAATAAGAGGAAAATCACATCATTTTCTCTTATTCTGCGGAATGCCGATGACGGAAAAACAAAATCAAGAAGCCGCTGCCGCCGACCTGAAGACGGCCGCGGAAACGCCCGTTAACCCCAAGGAAGCGGCCGCTCCTGAAGCGCCTGCGCCCGAAACTGCGTCTGCGGCTCAGACGACCAAAAAAGCGTCCGGGACTGCGAAGGCTCCCGCTCAGAAAAAGCGCGCCCCCGCAAAGAGCCGTGCGGCCCGCCGCACGCCTCAGGCCCAGAGCGACGACGTCCCGCCGCCGCTTCCGCCTGTTGAGGGCGTGCCGGACCTGAACGACCCGCTTCTTTACATCAATCGCGAACTCAACTGGACTGAATTCGACCGCAAGGTGCTTGATGAAGCGTGCGATCCGAAGACGCCGCTCCTCGAGCAGCTCAAGTTCCTCGCGATCTTCCACAACAACCTTGATGAATTCTTCATGGTTCGCGTGGCAAACATCATCCGTCAGTTCAAGATCGGCGCACCGTCGACCTCTGCGGACGGACTCGCTCCCGTGAAGCAGCTCGCCGAAATCCGCCGCCGCGTTCTCGGCATGCTCACGCGCGCCCAGAACCACTGGAAGCAGAAGCTCCTTCCGGAACTTGCGAAGAAGGGCATCAACATCGTCCGCTACAAGGATCTGACGGTCAAGCAGAAGGACTTCCTCGAGGGGTACTTCCTGAACGAGATCTATCCGATCCTCACGCCTCAGGCGATCGACGCCGGCCACCCGTTCCCCACCATCTCGAACATTTCGATCAACATTCTGATCGAGCTCGAATCTGAGGACGGCAACGTCCGCTACGCGCGCCTCAAGTGCCCGAACAACATGCCGCGCTTCATCTTCGTGCCCCGCACGAAGGAATCCGCCTATGCGGAGCTCGGCTTCAATTCGAACGGACGCGACGACGACATCATCCTGATTGAGGACCTGATCCGCGAGCATCTCGACAAGCTCTTCAGCGGCCACAAGGTGAAGAAGTCCTTCATCTTCCGCATCACCCGCAATACCGACCTCGAGATTGAGGAAGACGAAGCCGACGACCTGCTCGCTGCGGTGAAGGACTTCATCGACCAGAGGCGCTTCGGCGACGTGATCCGTCTTGAAGTGGAGCACGGTTCGGACCCGGCGCTCACCAACTTCCTTACGGAAAAGCTCGATCTTCTGCCTTTCCAGGTCTTCCGCATCAAGGGCCCGCTCGCCATGAGCGAATTCATGCCCCTGATCGGCCTCGACCGCCCGAACCTGAAGGACGCGCCCTATAAGGGGCTCGAACCTGCCTTCATTGCCGAGGGCGACGTTTTCCCGACCATCAAGAGCCACGACGTCTTCCTCTACCACCCGTACGAAAGCTTCAACGGCGTTCTTGAATTCATCCGCGAAGCGGCGAGCGACCCGCAGGTCGTTGCCATCAAGCAGACGCTCTACCGCTGCGGCAGCAACAGCCCCATCGTCGCGGCCCTCATCGACGCGAGAAGACGCGGCAAGCAGGTGACGGCTGTTGTTGAACTCAAAGCCCGCTTTGACGAGGAGCGCAACATCAACTGGGCTGAGGAAATGGAAAAGGCGGGCGTCAACATCGTCTACGGCTTTGCCGGCCTCAAGATCCACGCGAAGCTCTGCCTCGTTGTGCGGCGCGAGTCGGAAGGCATGTGCCGGTACGTCCACATTTCGACCGGCAACTACAACCCGGGAACGGCGAAGATCTACACCGACTATGCGCTCTTCACGGCCAACCGCGACATCTGCTCGGACGTCTCCGACCTCTTCAACGTAATGACGGGGTATTCCGATCAGACGAAGTACCGCGAGCTTGTCGTCTCGCCCCACAGCACCCGGAACGCCATCATTGCCCACATTGAGCGCGAAATCGAGTGCCACAAGAAGTCGGGCAAGGGCGAAATCATCCTCAAGTGCAATCAGCTCGTCGACCGCGCCATCATCCGCACGCTTTACGCTGCAAGCCAGGCGGGCGTCAGGATTTCGATCATCGTGCGCGGCATCTGCTGCCTGCGTCCCGGCATCCCGGGGGTGAGCGAAAACATCACCGTGAAGAGCATCGTGGGAAGGTTCCTCGAACACGCCCGCGCCTACTACTTCCGTCACGGCGGGAATCCCTTCATGCTGATCGGCTCGGCCGACCTCATGCCCCGCAATCTTGACGGCCGCATCGAGGTGCTTACGCCCGTGCTCGACAAGAACATCCGCGACCGCATCAAGGCGACGCTCGATCTACAGCTTGCCGACAACGTGCAGAGCTGGGAGCTCCTGAGCGACGGAAGCTACAAGCGCCTCTCGGTTCCGAAGAACGGCAAGGCCGTCGACTCCCAGTCGGTGCTTGCCAAGCACTACGGCTGGGCGGAATAAAACCCGTCAAAAGAAACGGCGCTTTTCCCTGCAAGGAAGAGCGCCGCCGGAAAATTTTGAGCAGAACGCGCTGGAGAATCTCCCGCGCGTTCTTTTTTCGCCCGAAGCTTTCGGAATTACTTCGCTTCAGCCGTGAGCGCCACCAGGCGCAGCGTCACGCCAAGGCTCTTCACCCAGGAAGACATCGGCATGAATTCGCAGGAACTGTGGAAGTTGTGCGCACCGGTGAAGTAGTTCGGGGTCGGGATGCCCTGCGTCGAGATGAAGGAGCCGTCCGTACCGCCGCGCATGGCGAGATTGATGGGCTTCACGCCTTCAATCGCCATCGCTTCGCGCAGGAGATCCACGCAGGCGCTGTTCTCAAGCTTGATCGCGTCGGCGATGTTGCCGTAGACGTCTTCAAAAGAGAGCGCAAACTTGGCGCGCGGATAGCGGACCTTCAGATATTCGACGGCGGCAGCAATGAGCGCCTTCTTGGCCTTGTAGCCTTCGAGGTTGTGATCGCGGATCTTGAGCGAGACCGAGCAGCGCGAGGGGCCGCCCGAAATGCCGTTCACCCAGACGAAGCCCTCGGTGCCGGCCGTACATTCCGGCGTCTGCGTGCGGTCGAGCATGCTCATGAAGTCGTGCGCGGCGAGAATCGGGTTGACGAGGACGCCCTTCGAGGACATCGGATGCGCCGTCACGCCCTGGATCTCGAGCTTTGCGCTTCCGGCATTGAAGGTCTGCCAGACGATTTCGCCCAGTTCGCACGAGTCGATCGTATAGGCGAAGTCGACCGGGAACTTCGTGAAGTCGATCTTCTTGGAACCCAGGAGCCCGATTTCCTCATCCGGAACGAACGCCACCCAGATGTCGCCGTGCGGGCGCTTTTCTTCCTGAATGACGTGGAGCGCCGTCATGATGTTGGCGATTGCGGACTTGTTGTCGGCGCCGAGCACCGAAGTGCCGTCCGAGACGACAAGATCGTCGCCCTTATAGCGCTCGACCTCAGGATGCTCGGAAACGCGCAGCCAGAGATCCTTTTCCTTATTGAGGCAGATGTCGCCGCCCTGGTAGTTGCGAATCACCTGGGGATGCACTTCAGGCGAGAGGCCCGCATCCACCGTATCGAGGTGAGCGCACCAGCCGACCCTGGGCGCTTTGCTGCCGGCAGGGAGGTTGGACGGCAGGTGCGCCGTCACGACGGAATATTCCGACACGGCGATGTCAACCAACCCGAGGCCTTCAAGCTCCTTCGCGAGAAGTTCGGCAAGGGTCCTCTGACCCGGCGTGCTCGGCACAACCTTCGCCTTCGGGTCGCTCTGGCTCGTTACAGCCGCATAACGCAGAAAACGTTCAAGAAGCTCTTTCCTGACATCGATCATTTTTATTGTCTCCTCTTGGTGTGAGCCAAAGAGAAAACGCGCCCATCCGGCAGCTGCCCTCAAGCAAAGGACAGTCCGAAATCCGGGCGCGTTTTCCGGTTTGGGCTTTATTTACTTATCCGCGCGCTCTTCGAGCACGGCAACAGCCGGAAGCGTCTTTCCTTCAAGGAATTCAAGGAAAGCGCCGCCGCCCGTGGAAATGTAGGAAATGCGGTCTTCAACGCCGAACTTGTCGATCGCGGAAACCGTATCGCCGCCGCCCGCAATCGAGAAAGCGCCGTGGTCGGTCGCTTCAGCAATCGCGTAGGCAAGCGCCTCGGTACCCTTCGCAAAGGGAGCCATCTCGAAGACGCCCACCGGACCGTTCCAGACGATCGTGCCGGCCGAGCGGAGTTCCTTCGCGAGGTGCTTAGCCGTTTCGGGGCCGACATCGAGAATCATCTCATCGGCTTCGAC
Source organism: Sutterella seckii (assembly GCF_009183815.1). Classification (GTDB taxonomy): domain Bacteria; phylum Pseudomonadota; class Gammaproteobacteria; order Burkholderiales; family Burkholderiaceae_F; genus Sutterella; species Sutterella seckii. The sequence continues at coordinate 23,237 of NZ_WEHX01000020.1, forward strand.
TTCATCAACGCCGCAGACGCGGTTGGGCGCATCCGCCGCAAAGGCCTTGGCGGCGACGACGTCCACAGGCATCGGAAGGGCTGCGCCCTTCTTTTCCAGAATGGCGAGGACCTTCTTGCATTCATCAACGAGATCCGGTTCCGCGAGGGACTTTCCGATCGGGTGACCCTCGGCGAGAAGGAACGTATTGAGAATGCCGCCGCCAACGATCAGGCGGTCCACCTTTTCCGCGAGGTTCGAGAGAATCGTGAGCTTTGTCGAAACCTTGGAGCCCGCGACAATGGCAGCGAGCGGACGCTTCGGGGCCTCGAGCGCCTTCGTAAGCGCATCAATTTCCTTCGCCATCAGGGGACCGGCGCAGGCAATCGGCGCAAAGCGGGCAACGCCCACCGTGGTCGCTTCCGCACGGTGCGCCGTGCCGAAGGCGTCGTTCACATAAACGTCACAGAGCGCCGCGTACTTCTTCGAGAGCGCTTCGTCGCACTTCTTTTCGCCCACGTTGCAGCGGCAGTTTTCGAGAATCACCAGGTCGCCCGGCTTCACATCGACGCCGTCAACCCAGTTCTTAACGAGCGGCACCTCGCGCCCGAGGAGCTCGCCGATGCGGTCGGCAACCACCTGCAGCGAATCGGCCGGCAGAAGCTGACCTTCCTTGGGGCGGCCGAGATGGCTCGTCACCATCACGGCAGCGCCGGCTGCGAGCGCCATGCGGATCGCGGGGAGGCTCGCCTCAATGCGGGCGTCGTTCGTGATCGCGCCTTCGTCGTTGCGGGGCACGTTGAGGTCGCTGCGGATCAAAACGCGCTTACCGGCAAGAAGTCCCTTATCTGCCAGATTTTCAAGAGTATTCACATGCATTCTGATGCTCCAGAAAGGAAAATACAATGTAGAAAAAGCCGCATCATCCGTATTCAATACGAATGAAATGCGGCTTTCATGTTTCAGAAAAAGAACTGCACGCTTACTTCGCAGCCATCATGGCGCAGGCGGTATCAAGCATGCGGTTGGAGAAGCCCCACTCGTTGTCGTACCAGGCCATCACCTTGACGAGACGTCCCGAGACCTTCGTGAGGGTCGAGTCGTAGATCGAGCTGTGCGGATTGTGGTTGAAGTCGCAGGAGACGAGCGGCAGATCGTTGTAGCCGAGGATGCCCTTCAGTTCGCCTTCGCTCGCTTCACGCAGGATCGAATTGATTTCATCGATCGTGGTGTCGCGCTTCGCGAGGAACGTAAGATCAACGAAGCTCACGTTGATCGTCGGCACGCGGACGGCAAAACCGTCGAGGAGGCCGTTCAGTTCCGGAAGCACAAGGCCCACGGCCTTCGCGGCACCCGTCTTCGTCGGGATCATGGAGTGGGTCGCAGCTCGGGCGCGGCGCAGATCCTTGTGATAGACGTCGGTGAGCACCTGGTCATTCGTGTAGGAATGAATGGTCGTCATGAGACCGCGCTCGAGACCGATCTTTTCCTGCAGGGGCTTCACGAGGGGAGCGAGGCAGTTGGTCGTGCAGGAGGCGTTCGAAACGACGATGTCGGTCGCCTTGAGGGTCTTCTCATTGACGCCGTAGACGATCGTTGCATCCGCGGTCTTGCCCGGAGCGGAAAGAAGAACCTTCTTTGCGCCCTGCTCGATATGAGGCATCGAAAGCTCCTTCGAATTGAAGGCGCCCGTGCATTCCATCACGAGATCAATGCCGAGATCCTGCCAGGGGAGTTCGCGCGGATTGCGCGTGCCGAAGACATGGATGCGATCGCCGTCAACGATCATGTCCTTGCCGTCGACCTCAACCTTGGAGCCGAAGGGGCCATGCACGGTGTCGTAGCGAAGGAGGTGCGCATTCACCGTCACGTCACCCGGGGAGTTGACGGCCACGATTTCAATGTCGTGCTTCTTGCCGTACTCGTAGTGGGCGCGAAGAACATTGCGGCCGATTCGGCCGAAGCCATTGATAGCGACGCGAATTGTCATGTTTTCTGTTTCCTAATAATGGTGGTGGTGACGGTTGAATTACTTGAGAAGCCCTTCGACCTTGGCAATCACGTTTTCGACCGTGAAGCCGAACTTCTGCCAGAGGTCCTTCGCGGGAGCGCTTTCGCCGAAGGTATCGACGCCGAGCACGTCGCCGCGGCCGGTGAAGTACTTCCACCAGAGGTCCGTGCGGCTCGCTTCCATCGCGAGAACGGGCGTGCCGGGCGTAAGGACCGACTCGCGGTATTCCTTCGTCTGACGGTCAAAGCGCGTCGTGCAGGGCATCGAGACCACGCGGGCCTGGATGTTGAGGGCCGCGAGCTTCGCGCGGGCTTCCATGGCAAGACCCACTTCAGAGCCCGTTGCAAGGAGAATGACCTGCGCCTCGCCCTTGCCGAGGGGCGCTTCCGCAGCCACGTAGCCGCCCATCGCAATCGCGTCGGCATCCACTTCGTCGCGGTCCACAAAGGGAAGGTTCTGGCGCGAGAAGATGAGGCAGGAAGCGCCGTCGCGGCGCTCGATGGCGCTCGCCCAGGCAACGACCGTTTCAACGGTGTCGGCAGGACGCCAGACGTCCATGCCCGGGATCAGGCGCAGGGACGGAATGTGCTCGACCGACTGATGCGTCGGACCGTCTTCGCCGAGACCGATCGAATCGTGCGTGAAGACGTTGATCGCGCGCAGATTCATGAGGGCCGACATGCGAAGCGCATTTCTCGAATAGTCGGAGAAGGTGAGGAAGGTAGCGCCGTAGGGGATGAAGCCGCCGAAGAGCGCAATGCCGTTCAGAATCGCCGACATGCCGAATTCGCGCACGCCGTAGCTGATGTGGCGGGCGTGGAAGTCGCCCGTATTGAGGCTCTTCACGTCCTTCCAGTTGGTGAGGTTCGAACCCGTGAGGTCGGCCGAACCGCCAAGGAGTTCGGGAAGTGCGGGAGCGAGGGCATTAAGGGCCTTCTGGCTCGCCTTGCGGGTCGCCACCGTTTCCTGCGCTTCCTCGGCCGCGCAGACGGCGTCCATCACGATCTCGTCCCAGTTTTCGGGGAGGTCGCCGGCGAGCCGGCGCGCGAGTTCCGCGGCTTCCTTCGGATAGGCCTTTTCATAGGCCGCGTACATTTCGTCCCACTCGGCTTCAAGGGCCTTGCCGGCTTCGCGGTGATCCCAGGCCTCATAGACCTCTTCGGGGATCTCAAAGGGACCGTAGTTCCAGCCGAGCGCAGCCTTCGTGGCGGCGATTTCCTCGTCTCCCAGCGCTTCGCCGTGCACCTTCGCCGTGCCCTGACGGTTGGGAGAGCCCTTGCCGATCGTCGTCTTCGCGATGATGAGAACGGGCTTGTCTTCCGAGGTCTTCGCTTCGGCGATCGCGCGGTCCATGGCATCGATGTCGTGCCCGTCGACGGGCCCGATCACCATCCAGCCGTAGGCTTCGAAGCGCTTTCTCGTGTCGTCCTGGAACCAGCCGCGGACGTCGCCGTCGATCGAAATGCCGTTGTCGTCGTAGATCGCGATCAGCTTATTGAGGTGCCAGACGCCGGCAAGCGAGCAGACTTCGTGGCTGATGCCTTCCATGAGGCAGCCGTCGCCCAGGAACACATACGTGCGGTTGTCGATGACGGGGAAGCCCTCGCGGTTGAATTCCGCGCCGAGGAGCTTTTCGGCGAGCGCCATGCCGACGCCGTTCGCGATGCCCTGGCCGAGCGGACCCGTCGTCGTTTCGACGCCCGGAGTCACATGCACCTCGGGGTGGCCCGGGGTTTTGCTGCCGAGCTGACGGAAGGCCTTGAGGTCGTCCATCGAGAGGTCATAGCCCGTCAGATGCAGAAGCGCGTACTGCAGCATCGAGCCGTGGCCGTTCGAGAGAATGAAGCGGTCGCGGCCGAGCCACTTCGGATCAGCGGGATTGAAGCGCAGATGGCGCGACCAGAGCGCCGTGGCGATATCTGCCATGCCCATCGGCATGCCGGGGTGGCCGGACTTGGCTTTCTGAACAGCATCCATGGCGAGCGCGCGGATCGCGTTCGCCATCATCTGGGGAGAGACCTTTGACATGTGAAGTCGTTCTCGGTGAGTAGAGAAAATATGGTAGGGGCCGCTCAAATGAAATGGAGGCCCCTCACTGAATCTAATATTTTAACATTCAGGGACCTTTTTCCCGAATCCTGTTTTCTCCCAGTCCGTCATGTCTCTGCCGCGCTTTTTCGTTGATGCTCCGACCGATGCCTTCGCCGAGGGCTCTTCCTTCACGCTTCCCGCCAAAGCCGCGCACCATGCCGGCCGGGCGCTGCGGCTTGCCGCAGGCGAACGGGTCGAGGTCTTCAACGGCTCGGGCTTTGCCTGGTCGGGGCCCATTGGCTTTTCTGCCGACTCCGCATGGGTGGAAATTGATGCCGTGACGGAGAAGGCAAACGAATCCCCGGTCTTCATGACCCTCGTTCAGAGCCTCGTCGCCCCGGAAAAGATGGAATGGATCGTGGAAAAGGCCGTCGAAACCGGCATCTCCGCCATTCTTCTGGTTCCGGCGGAAAGATCCGTCACGAAGCTCTCGGGAGACCGGCTCGCAAAGCGCCTTTCAAGGCTCACGGATATTGCACGCTCGGCGGCGGAGCAATGCGGGAGAAATGTCGTCCCGCGAATTTCGGCTGCGCCGACGCTTAAAAGCGGGCTTGCCGAAGCAGAAGGCGAAGTTCGCCTCATGCTCGCCCCGGGAGCGGAGCCGCGGATACCGGAAGCCATTCGACCGGGACTCCGCTCGGCGGCATTCGCCGTCGGCCCGGAAGGGGGCTTCACCAGCGCGGAAATTGAACTCGCTGCAGCCTCGGGCTGGACGCCGATGCTCCTCGGGCCCCGCGTGCTGAGAACAGAAACGGCAGGACTTGCAGCCGCCTGCTGGCTTCAAACGATTGCCGGAGACTTCCCGCGCTGAGAAGCAGTCCGCTGGTCGCACTTTAAGTCCAAACCTCAGTTCAGCCGGGTCGGGCCGCCCGCATCTCCGGGCGCATTTTCGAGAGGCTCGGCGGAGCGCTTCTGCGCGTCGTCGCTCGACGCCTGGAGCTGGCGAACCTTCCCTTCATTCTGGGCGAGCTTCGTCTCGACGATCCCCGTCACTTCCGTCCACTTCCTGAAGCCCAGCTGCTTCACGCCGGCGCGGGTTTGAGCAAATTCCGGTCCGGTGCGCTTCTTTCTCGAAAGCTGCACGGCATGGTCGGAGTCGCCTCCGGCGGCAACGCGCATGCGGCTTCGTTCCTTGAAGACCCTTTCGGAGTAGCCGCCGTCGGACGGCTGATTCGCCGCGCCGAAATAGAATTTGAGGGCTTTCTGAACGCTCCCCGTCCGCGTGATGAGGCGCGAAAGGATAGACGTGCCGACGACCATCGAGGGATAAGGTGCAAGCGCCGCCTGAGGGCCCCCGAAGGCATGGAACTTTTCCGCATGAACGCGCGTCATCACCTGCATGAGGCCTTCAGCGCCTGCGCCGCTCTTCGCCTTGGGATTGAAGCTCGACTCCACCGCGGCGACGGCGAGTATCAGCAGCGGATCGACGTCAAAGCCCGCGCCGATTTCCACGGCCCACGTGGTGAGCTGCTCGGCCTCGGCCATGGGCACGCGGTAGCTGCGGGAAATATAGGTCGCAACTTCCTTTTCAGAGACGCTGAGCGCGTCCTCTTTTTCCGCCGGCACGCCGTTCGGGTGAGCCTCTTCCCACGGGGCAATGAGCGCATCAGCTCCCGCGTCCTCGGCTTCTTCAGCTTCGAGTGCGAGCGCTTCAGCGGCAACCTCAGTCTTCACGGGCGCTGTCGTATAGCCCGCGATATGAAGGCCGACGGCAGCCGCAACGGCGAACGAAGCGATGACGCCTGTCGGCCAGAAGCGCTCCAGAACGGGCTTTTTCTCCTCGTGGGTAATGGCGGATGGGGAAGTTTTGACTTTTTTCTTCATAAATCTTGGCGGCGGCAGACTTCTGAGCAAGGCGAAGAAAAGAATCGCGCTTTGCCAGGGAGAAGTTTGGATGCGCCCTGCGGGGACAGGAAACAAACGCATCCGGTCTGCGTGAAAGCGGCTTCAGGGCGTGATGCGCCAAAGTGCATCCGTTATGTCAGCCGAACCGCTTTTGCCTGGGTCCTTCTAATGGGTATCCAGTCCGTTCTTCTTAGGGTTTTCTCGCATGGCGAAGACTGGAACTGCCCGGAGATTAGCAGAAAACCCGCTGGAGGTGGACAAAGATAATTCCATTTCCCTTAAAAATCAAATTATTCCTCGTTTCCAAACCTGTGCATTTGATTCCAGATGCTTCCGTTCCGGCCGGATTCCCCGGGCATAGAATGATGGGACATGCCTTCAACCAGAAGCCTCCCGGAGGCGGCAGGAGAAAGAAAAAATGAAGCGCAAACCCATTCATCGCGGAGGCATCGTCTCTGCCGGCTACGACCCGACGCGCCGTTATCTTGATGTGGAATTCGATACGGGGAGAATTCTGCGCTGCGAATCCGTGGGCTCCGAAGTGGCGGACCGCTTCCTTCATTCCGGCTCCCCCATCACATACTGGCGCGAGGAAATCGAGGACGTCTACACCATTCATGAGGTGTCCGCGAAGGAAAGCGACGAAGAGAAGCCCGTCGCCAAAAAGAGCATCGACGATCTGAAGCGCCTTTTCGGCGACCTCTGAGAGAAGCTCCTCTCGCTCTCGATATCAAGGGTCTTCAATCGGGTAGGAGGCATGGGATTAGTTCCCATGCCGTCCTCCCACACCACCGTACGTACGGTTCCGTATACGGCGGTTCCTAGTATCAAGGCTTAACGG
>NZ_WEHX01000207.1 GCF_009183815.1 Sutterella seckii
CACGAATTTTCGAGCAGTAGAGTTCTCGTGCAGGAAGTCCTCCATCTGGGGATCGCTCATGTTGTAGGCGATCTGAAGCAGATGAATCCGGAGCATCAGCTCAAGAGGGAAAGGCTGCCGGCCGCGGCGGCCTGACTCGTAGTAGAAGGGCTGAATCAGTGCCAGAAGGTCTGAAGCTTTTCCAACCGTTCGGTGAGGCGTTCCGTACGGGTTTTGCGGGTTTTCCGGCGAAGACTGGTTTCAAGGTCTGAAAACGAAAGCTGTTCCATCAGAAGCCTCTCGCAAATCTATTCATGATAGATATATTCTATCATATATTTGATATTTATGAAATCAGTGCATTATCTTTCGATTTGCTCAGAGCATCCTCAGAAATCTCAGATTGATTTTTTTGGGGACACGGGCAGGTTCGTCCGAACCTGCCGGTCCAGAGAAACCCAATGCGACGGCGAACGTTGAGGATGCCGGGACCGCCTGTGGGAATTGAGGCGGCAGTCCGCGAAAGCATCTAGCCTGGGCAGAAAAAACGGCGCTTCATTTCGGAAGCATCCGAAAGAAACGGTGGAGCTATTCTGCACGTTCCGCCGGCCGCTCGAAAATCGGAAAAACCCTGAAGTCGACGCAGAATCCTTTTCTCAGACGAGCGCATTAGACAAACCTAGACTTGTGCTGAGGAGAAAGCTTCATTTTTCTGCCTTTACATCAATGACTTGAATGATATTCATGGCAACTTCCTCAGCAACATAATCCAACTTATTAACGTAGGCACAAAATAGTTGACAGGCGGCTACGGTTATGTTATAATTGATAAATGAGTTATGAAGATAAAACCACCACAACCCTCGACGGCCGCAAGGCCACTCCTGAAGCCCAGCTCGAGCT
>NZ_WEHX01000208.1 GCF_009183815.1 Sutterella seckii
ACTATTGAAGTCAACAAAAAAGTCCGTGAGTTTCACGGAATTTTTATTGGAAAACTCATTTCTAAAGAGCTTTCGTGAGGGCTTTCGACGACTTTTAGGCTATTCATCAACTGCTGGCCGAAAAGCCTCAGCAAAGCTCCCGTGATCCAGGCTGAGAAGTTCCGTAAGAAATGACAAGAAAATCATAGCTAAGACTTTTGAGCATTGGAAATGCTTTTCCTCCGAAGAAGCAAAGCATTTGCCGCTTCTTCGCGCGCAGCTCTCAAACTGCCGGCTTCCGGTACTCCTCGCTTTCAAGCCAGACTTGCAGGAACGTCGCCGGAGCAACCGTTCGAATCGGACAATCCGGATAGGCTTTATGGAAATCGGGACCAGGCTTTGCTTTTGCGGTGGGTGAGGTTCTGCATTCAAAGGTTTCCATTTTCCCATCCACGACCTCAATGAAGTCCAGTTCGTTGGATTTTTTCTTCGATGTTCGCCAGAAGTACATTCGTCCGAAATCCTGTCTGTATGAATGATATTTCACGCGTTCCATGAAAAAGAAGTTTTCCCATAGAGCACCTTTGTCCTGACGCGTCGACAATGGATCCAAATTATTAATCTGTAACGCTCGGATTTAGCCTGAATATTTCGCCCAAAAATAGACCTTGGGCGTAGGCTCATCTGCAATCGGCAGGTGGGCCTAAATTTTCAGGCGGCGTACACGGATCAAATAATGATCTAAATCAGTGTTTATGCTTGTTGCACAAATGAACAGAGGCGATCGCGGCATAATTTAATTAGCAGGAAAAAACCAACCGGACGCCTCGCCATGCAGTATAGCAACCACACGGACAATCTCAATCGCGCAATTGCATTCGAAGTCAATCAAAAAGATGTAAC
>NZ_WEHX01000209.1 GCF_009183815.1 Sutterella seckii
CTGTTTTACGAATGAGAGTACCCTCTATGCACAGGCGGCCTGACCCCAAGCGCCACACAGCACCATCCGTCAACTATTAAATACCTTTGTTAATAACGATAAAGTGTTTTATAGAATAAGTCTATTGATGCTTGCTGAAGATATCTAATGAGAAATAGATTATCTTTTCTATAAATAGCTTTAGCGGCTTTTCTCTTTTGATTGACTATTAATTTCATCAATAAATTTTTATCAATATAAGGAAGACGTTTGATGATCTTTTGATGGTAATCCGAAAACCAGTGTTCTACATAATCCCAATCATAATTTTCAATAAATGCAGGTCGTGTCCCTGTCATTCCTATATTCTGGTCGAATATCTTTTTAATTTTTATGGTGCTCAATATTTGTTGTTCATTATATTGAGGTCGACTGATGCCCCGCCTGTATTTTAATAGGACATTTGGCAGGTTGACGATTCGTCGTTGAGGATTGAGTATAAGATTTAACCACAAACCATAATCTTCTGCATGATTAAAGTCGGGATATAATTTTTCTTCAATGATTTGTTTTCTATTCAATATAGTTGAAGGATGACAGACGCAACAATAAAATGGCATTGCAGCTGCAACTTGACCAGGGGATAGAGGCAAATGTGAATGTAGGGGTTTTTGGTCTTCAAGGAAGATTGCATGTGTACCTAAAACAGTTGTATGAGGATGCTGTTCTAGATATTCCATTTGGAATTTAAACCTATCAGGAAACGCCCAATCATCTGAGTCCATGCGAGCGACCCAAGGTGGCTCTATGACGTTTAGTGTGGGTAACCACACTTTAAAGCCTGAGTCCATCTGCTGAAATCCAGATTACCTGCAACGAGATAAATCATTGTTTTGAAG
>NZ_WEHX01000210.1 GCF_009183815.1 Sutterella seckii
GCGGCGCGCCTTCTCGCGCCGGCGGCTGCCCTTCTTTGTTCTTGAAAACTGCCGGCTTCTGCGGCGAAGCGCCTTGCGGGCGCGCTTCAGATGCCTCGGATTGGGTTCCTTACGGCCGTTCGACTCCGTAAGAAGATCCGTGATGCCGACATCAATGCCGATGACCTGATCCTCGCAGATCTCCTTAAGAGGTTCCTTTTCAGCAAGGCCATCCTCCCAGAGCACGGCGGCGTAGTAGTCGCCGGCGGCATCGGCTTCAAGCGTGATGCTCTTTACCTTGCCTGCGACCTCGCGATGAATCCGGGCCTTGATCGGTTCCATCTTCGGCACGCGCACGTAGTTGGGGCCGACGGAGACGTTGGCGCAGTGATAGCTCGACTGCGGGCCTCGGCGGGACTTGTAGTGCGGGAAGCCCGCTCTTTTCTCAAAGAATGCGCGGTAGCTCTTATTGAGATTCCGGACCGATTCCTGAAGCGCCATCGAATCGTATTCCCTGAGCCATGCGTACTTCTTCGACTTCTTGGCTCTGGCGATGAGCGGCTTGATCTCGTGGATGAGGTTGAGCGATACGCCCCGCGTGCGGTAGTAATGCTTCTTCAGGAAGAGCGCCATGTTCCAGCACTTGCGGACAGCACCCCACTGCGCCCAGAGAAAAGCTTCCTGAGCGGCATTGGGATAGATGCGGAATTTCGCAGCGCGGAGCATGTGGCAGTTAAAATAAGATTCAACAGTGGATCATAAAATGATATTATATCAAGAGTTAAGGGGGCTTCCATAAATTCGGAAAGCCAGTTTTTCCACTTCGCCGACAGTACCCAAAACAACGCCGAGAGCCTCAGCACCGATCCGATGTTGAGGCTT
>NZ_WEHX01000211.1 GCF_009183815.1 Sutterella seckii
AAGCCTCAACATCGGATCGGTGCTGAGGCTCTCGGCGTTGTTTTGGGTACTGTCGGCGAAGTGGAAAAACTGGCTTTCCGAATTTATGGAAGCCCCCTATGGATGCTTAATTGCGGCGCTTAGGTGATTTTGCATAGCTCAATTTGATTAAGGCCAAGAAAAAGGACATAAGCGCAGGAATATTTATGCCCGCCTTATGTCCTCGCCTTATGAATTTACATTTCTTCCTTGATTATCAATCAATTGAATAATAATTTAAAGATTGATCGATAATACGTCGGAGCTCAGTCGATAATCAACTTTCTATTGTCGACAATTAAACTCTGCAGACGGTTCCGGGGAACTTTCCTTCCGAGAGGAGTCGGGGAACCGCGTCATCAAAGATGGACGCGATCGAGACCGGCGCTCCGGTTGCCCGGGAAGCGGCAAACGCCGCATTCATCTTGACGACCATGCCGGCCGTAATGACGCCGTCGCGGACCAGCACTTCCGTGCTTTCAGGCGTAAGTTCCGGAATCAGCCGCTTGTCGCCGTCAAGAACGCCCCTGACGTCTGAGAGGAAGATGAGGGGCGCGCCGAGAAGCTCCGCAATCGAGAGCGCCGCATCGTCGGCATTGATGTTCCAGAGGCGCCCCTCTGCATCGAGCCCGACCGAAGAAATCACCGGAAGCCACCCGGCAGCCAGAAGCGAAAGGAGCCGTGCGCGGGCTTCTTCATTTCCCGGAGCCGTCTTCGCCACGCGCCCGAGTTCCGGATCCTCCGGAAGGACGGTGCACATTCCGCCGTCCGTGACGGCGAGCCCCAGGGGCGAGAGGCCCGCCCGCACGGCGGCGG
>NZ_WEHX01000212.1 GCF_009183815.1 Sutterella seckii
GCAAATGCCGAGCCAGGAAGTAAACTGCTCTGACGTGGGGAAGTGGTCCTTCAAATCCGCACAGAGTTCGGCGTAAATCATGCGGGCCGAGCGTTCCTGAATCCCCGTTATGGTAATGAGCAGCTGGATGTCCTTCTCGTAGGGAGCCTGCAGCTGGCGGAGCCTTTCGAAAGTGCTTCGGTCGTACTCCTCGAGCTGATCGATCTTTTTCCGGAGCGCCAGAATCTGCTCCTTCATCATTGGCTCGATTTCGAAGTCGAGCGCTGCATGATCTGTTCAGGGCTTGCCGCACCGGCGGCTGTTTTGCTTGATGACATCAAACAAGTGCGGATCATCTCTGAGCTTGGCCATCAGGATGAGGCTGGCAGCTTTGGCCTCCGCGGATGTCGCTGAATACCGTTGTAGGCCGGGCATCCGTGAGATCAGAGACTTGCCGAAACGATTGGAAGTTCGGGAAATGTCATTCCTGTTCTTCTGCAGATCACGTGGAATGACGCGCTGCAGACGAAAGGCCTTCTCCGGCACGAAGGATTTTTTGAAGTTTCCCGTTCGGGCAAGAGACGCCAGACGTGATGCGTCCTTGCGGTCTGTTTTGCGGCCGGCTGCCGCTTTGGCGTCGCGGGCATTGATCAGAGCCAGCTGCTCAGAAGTGAAGCCGGCTCTCTCGAGGGCTTCGTACGGGCTCTGCCACAATGACCCGGTTGATTCCATAAGGATGATGTCGGGATTGCATTCACGGCACCAGGCGGCGAAAGCATCGATGCTTGCGCGGTCGGTATTGA
>NZ_WEHX01000213.1 GCF_009183815.1 Sutterella seckii
CCGGGTCAACTTTGCTCGGGTCAAGAAAAAGCGCCCGATTCGACAGTGAGGGTCACTTTATCCGTCCAAAAGTGGGTCAGTAGATAGTGTCCTCTAACATGGGGACACCGCCCGCCAGCGTATAGAGCGTGAGGAGCTCTTCCGGACGCCAGTCGGCGTGGTAGTCCGTGAGAATCTGTTTGATGACGTCCGTCGAAAAAGGCTGAAGAATGAGCTTCGCGCTCGCACGTCCGAAAAGCGGCGCGTTCGTACCTTCCGTGATCTCCCTCATCGCACTCGCCGCCGAGCCCGTGAGAACCAGGAGCATCCTTGAATGTTTTCTCCATTTGTCCCAAAGGCGCTGCAGGTCGCCCATGAAGGACGGAGCCACGGAAGCACAATTCTGAAATTCATCGATCACGAGCACCAGAGGCGTGCTGATTGAGCGCTGAAGCAGAAATTCCATCAGCTCTGCAAACGTTGCAAAGTTGACCGCCAGTCCTTCCATACCGAGGAGCCCAGCGTTGTCCCGCCAGAACGCTTCAAGATTGGCGACCTCGGTCTTTTCGTTGGTGACTACTCCCCGTCCAATTCTTCGAATTGGGCGAGGCTTCTCGCTTCTTCGGTCACAACCCGGATGTCTCCGGGATTTACACGACCTCAGCGAGCATTGGGAGAGGATGTTTCTCTCCGCAGGACGGGTAGCCCCTCCGCCCTCAATTTTCTAATGCCTTCTGCCCGGATGTTGGCTGCAGCGTTGACGTCGCGATCGTGATGACTACCGCAGTGCGGGCAAGTCCAT
>NZ_WEHX01000214.1 GCF_009183815.1 Sutterella seckii
TTTTTAGGCTTTCCGGGACACTTGAGGTCATTCCCAATCAGGAGGATCTCATGATCGATTCCATCTGGCGCAGGGCGTATGACGCCTGGCAGAAATCCGGCCTTACCCGCCGGGCCTTCCATCAAACGCACATCTCCACCTTCTTCCCGGAACAGCCGCCGTGCATCTGGACGCTCTATAAAAAGTTCCAGCAGATTGAGCGCCTCATCGAGGCTGAAGCCGTCAGCCGCATTCAGAACGCCGGCACTGTTGCCGTGGTCGAGCTCCCAGCCGTTCCCGTTCACGCCTCCAAACCTTCCCGCATTTCGACGATCCCGAAAAAGCCGGTTCCGATCGTGCGTCCGCAGCGCTGCTCGAACCGTTCCGCACGGGAGGTGCGTCTGAAGCTGCCGAACGGCACGCTCCTGGAATTCACCTCCGAATCGCCCGAGCTTCTTGCCATCGGCATGATGCAGGCAGCCGGAGGCTCATCATGATCATCGACTTCAAGGCGCGCAGGACGACGCTCGTTGCTTCTCCCGTTGACGGACGAAGCGGAATTCCGACGCTCACCACTTTGGCGGAGTCGCTTCTGGGCATCCCGATCACAAAGGGAGAGGACTACGTCGTCTTCGTTTCCCGCAGCCGCAAGGTCTGCAAGATCGTCTTCTGGGACGAGAGGGGTGCATGCATGGTCGTGCGTCGTCTCAACGACGGACGGTTTGCGCGATTTCTGATGAGAGCGTCCGGATCTGCGGCGGCCCCATTACGCCGGACGAACTGGCGGCGTACCTGGAT
>NZ_WEHX01000215.1 GCF_009183815.1 Sutterella seckii
ATTTCGGCGCGCTTTACTCCATCACGGAAGTAAACAATGCAGCGGCGGCGAAGCTCGAGCTGGGCTTCAGGAGTGGCCTTGCGGCCGTCGAGGGTTGTGATGGTTTTATCTTCGTAACTCATTTATCAATTATAACATAACCGTAGCCGCTTGTCAACTATTTTGTGCCTATGTTAATATAATGTACACCTATTAGCAGGAGAGCCGTTATGGATGCCGAATTCCCCATCAAAGTCCGAGAAGTCAAGGTCCGTCACAAGAGTGGCGTGACCTATGTTGAGCGTCGCCAATATCGTTATGACCCGAAACTCGGACACAATGTCGTGCTCAAGTCCGAGAGAATCGGCAAAATTGACCCAGAAACCAATCAGATCGTCCCGTGTCGCCCCAAGAGAAAGAAGAGCGAGCCGAAGCCGACAGCAGAACCTGTCGCCGCTGAAAATTCTTCGGCTACGCGCGTGTGCACAGGCTTGTCCGATCTGTTCGACTGGGCCGGGAAGTCCTCCGGCATGGAGGAATGCGTGCGTCATTCCTTCAATGCAGGCGGTGACGCCGACAAGATCCTTTCAGTGGCTCGCTATCTTGTTGCCACTGGCGATCCCGTTAATCGAATCGATTCCTGGCAACTTGATCATGACGTGCCTTACCGTCCGGGACTTAGTCCGGACGTCTGCTTTGAGCTTTTCGATCAAGTGGGGCACAACGAAACCGGCATGCAGTCGCTGTTTACTCGTCTCGCGCATCTGAGCGATGAAGATTCGGCGGTGCTTGCCTT
>NZ_WEHX01000216.1 GCF_009183815.1 Sutterella seckii
TCAAGCTGCCCAACGGCATAGAGCTCAGGTTCCGAACCGACTCGCCGGAAACCCTCGCCATGCAGATGATCTCTGCCGGAGGGTTTGCAGAATGAAGCTCGACTTTGGAGACCGCCGCATCACCATCGTTCTGGCTCCCGTGGACATGCGCTACGGCTATGCCGCGCTGTCGCGCTTTGCGCAGGAACGTCTCTTCATCGACCCTGACGGCGGCGGCGATGTGGTCGTATTTGTCGGAAAGCACCGGAAGACGGCCAAAGTCATCTGGTCCGACGTCTGCGGCGGATGGCTTCTCTACCGGCGTCTGCATCAGCAGAAGTTCGCCCGCTTCATGGCAAAGCTTGAATCTCAGACGGTGCTGAACTTCACCGCCGATGAGGTGATCAGCTTTCTCGACGGCAAGTCGAAAACCGGATGAGACTGCTCGAAAAGCGTTTTCTTGATCTTCATCAAATGATTGAAAATCAAGAAAATTCGATGAAATTCGACTTCTTCCAAAGCCTTCAGGAAGGCCTCGGGAAGCACCGTAAAAACGCTTCTAGGCATACGCAATCAAGATGGATGCCACCGGGGTTGTCCGGCCGTCCAGAGGGCCTCTAACGGGCTTAGGAGTGCCTTTTAAACGATTGATATATCGGTGAAATTTAAGCTTCCGGCCGGTAAAATTACTTCCATTAATTCTTAACTGATCTCCCTATCGACATGGCACGCAAGGGTCCAAAAATCA
>NZ_WEHX01000021.1 GCF_009183815.1 Sutterella seckii
AGCGGCGATTACCTGTACCCCCGTGACGGCTTCGACAATGCTGAGGAAGCTGAGCAATGGGTGCAGGGCTTTGTAGACCACTACAACGAGCACCACAGACACCGCGGCATCCGCATGGTAACGCCGGGGCAGCGCTATCGCGGCGAGGACGCGGAGGTGCTGCGCCGACGCAGGGAGACGATGCTGGAGGCTCGCAGACGCCATCCGGAGCGCTGGATCACCGGGAGAGTGCTGAACTGTACGCCGATCAAAGAGGTGTGGCTTAACCCCGAAAATGGACAGTTGGAGGAAAAGCATGCCAAGGCAGCTTGAACAAACGCCCCGCTGCTGCTGCAACAAGGCGTTCGGCGGTTTTCCGCGGGCCTCAGGCTCGGCCTCCTCCTGCCTGAGGAGGCTCATTCTACCGGCCTGCCGACCTCTCCGCGCGAACGGTGCTGCACAGCTGCATCAAAGGTTTTTCTACGGGCCAAAAAACTCTGGGTGAATCCGCCGAAGGCGGAGAGGGCAAAGCCCTCACTGAGCTCAGACTACAACCTACTTTTTAAGAACAAAATCGGCGAAAGCTCACTTGACATTCACCGGAATGTTGTGGTGAGCAAGACGCCGGATATGACCCGAAGTGCCGAGCACCAGATCCGTCTTTTTGGAGACGGCTTCCCGCTCAAACTCCTCGAATGTGCAGAACTTGAGATCGATGCCGCGCGTTTTGAGAAGAGGACCGAGCGCCTTCCTCACCGCCCTCACGATCCGGGTATTGTCCTCAGGATTCGCAAACGCCATGACGGCGATCCGTACGGGAGCCATTTTCTCTTGCGGAGCTCCCTCTGCCGCAAAAGCAAATATTGCGGCAAAAAAGAGGACTGCCGGTCTAAAGGATATCGCCATGGAGAGAAGGAAGAGAATGGGGCTTGTTTTTGTTATTTTCCATCCATTCTAAAGTTTTTTCAATCGAACTAAAGCTGAGCCGCTCACTGCCAGCGACTGTAGACAGGACTTTTCCAAATGCCTGAAGCTTATGCCGAGGATGCTCCCTTTCTCATGATTCCTCAGAGCGAAGAACAATGCGGCGCGCACGGAATTGAAATCGTGCGGCTCATCAACAACACCTCTGCTCCGGATACGGATCTTGTGGCGGAGGAAATTCCCGTGGCGCTCGTCTATAACGGCATTTCGCATGCCGTCATGATGACGACCCCGAATATGCTCGAGGAATTTGCGCTCGGCTTCACGCTTGCCGAGGGCATTGCATCAACGCCGTCCGAAATCTATTCGATCGAGGTAACGGACGGCTGCCGCGGAGGAAAAAATGTCGAACTTGAAATCGCCTCCGAATGCTTCTGGAAGCTGAAGGAGCGCCGCCGCGCCATGACCGGACGCACCGGCTGCGGACTCTGCGGCATCGAGTCTCTCGAGGAGACAATCCGCCCTGTGCCGAAGCTATCCTTTACCCAGACCTTCGACCTCGAGCACTATGACCGGGCGCTCGGCTACCTCGAGGAGGTTGAGGTGCTCGGCCGCCTCACTGGCTGTACCCACGCCGCCGCTTGGGTACTGCCGGATGGAACGCTTGCGGGAGGCGCAGAGGACGTTGGACGCCACGTGGCGCTCGACAAGCTTCTCGGGCTGCGGACGAGGAAGAATTGGCAGGAAGGCGCTCTGGTCATCAGCTCCCGAGCATCCTACGAGATGGTCCAGAAAGCTGCAATGTGCGGCGTTGAGATCATGTTTGCCGTCTCCGCGCCGACAACGCTTGCCATCGAGCTCGCCGAAAAGGCGTGCATCACGCTCGTCGCCTTCTGCAGAAGAGGCCGCGCAAACGTCTACACGCATCCGGAAAGACTCATCGGCATTGGACACAAAGCATGAGGAAGCACGCGCTTAAATGCTTCCGAAGCCGAAGAAGCCTCTTGACATTTTCGCTCCTCTCTGGCAATATTCGCTTCCTACCCGCCCGGGTGGCGAAATTGGTAGACGCACCAGCTTCAGGTGCTGGCGGCTTCACGGCCGTGAAGGTTCGAGTCCTTTCCCGGGCACCAAATACATATCCCGTACCGTCTCAGGCGGTGCGGGATTTCTTTTTATTCAAAGCGTTCGCGTTGCGCGTGTCCTTGTTCACCGAAGGTGAAAATCCCTCCATCCGCGATTTTTCGGGGTAGTTTTTTTCAGCGGCACAAGTTCGCACATCATCAATTGGACTTTTGGAGCGTTAAGAACAGCTCTTATCTACGATTGAATTGACGCTGTCGACTTGTTTCGCAAACGCTCAGCCCATACCCGGACTCAAAAAATCAACGCGGCCCCGTTGGGCTGCTAGTGCAAAAAATGCGATGCCGAATCCAAGCTCTGCTTATTTCCGGCGGGAAAGGTACCAATAGAGAAGTCCCCAGAATACCGGGACTGCCATCCCAACAAGCAACGTAGCCAGTCAAACATTCATTGCAGCATTTCTCCATCATCAAGGACAGATACAAACCTCAAAAGTTTTTCCTGCATTGAGACTGAGGCGGGAAAGGCCGAGACCTTTCCCATCAGCTCCCGAGCATCTCAAGTTCCTGTTGGAAGAGTACCAGAAGCTTCAACACCTCAAGGGACACGCTCCATCAAGCAAGCCCGACCAGACCCTCCTCTTCCGGCAAGACCGGACAGAAATCGCCAACTTCAAGCTTCCTGAAGCCTTCTCCATCACGGACAAATATGTCCCTGTAAGCGTCCTTGACGACATACTGCAGCGCCGGCTCGAGCACCAGCACCTGCTTCACGGTAACTACCAGACTGTTTCTCGGGGTGAGGATGACGCTCAGATCAGGATCGTCGCGCTTGCAGGACGTGAAGTAAAGCTGCGTCTCTCCGCTCCCCTCGCGCGACACCGGCATGACCGCCTCAACGGGCAAGCCTTTTTCCATCACAGCTCTGTCGACAAAGCACCGGTCGTCCGCGTGAGGAAGATCGGCGATCCTCTTCGGAACCGCGTCCGCCTCAACAAGGGGTTTGGGCGCTGGGAAGGCATTCGTGCGGCGGCGCTTCGCGAGAAGGAAAAAGTCCCTGGGCCTTACCGAGAGCACGCCGTCGACGCCGAACTTATCCTCTGCAGTCGCCTCAAGTTCCTTTAAAAAGAGAAGAGAGGCAAACTGAATAGCCTTCCCGTCCTCATCCCAGAGCGGCGCTCTCACGACGTTCTCATGACGGGAGATCAGCACTTCCGTGAAGGGAAAGCCTTTCACGAGCTTCTCGCCCGTCTTCAATTGAAGAACGCCGTAATCACCGTCCTCGAAGCTCCCGTTGATCAGATTGGCTGTGATCATTTCTCCCGCCTGCTCAACGAAGACTTCATAGTCTTCCCCGAGGTCCTTCTTCTCCATCTGCATCACGACTTCATAATGGGCGGCAGGCTCCGGCTGCCCCGGCCGCAGCCGCAGACGCACGCACTCATCGAGGTTCGTCGTGAGAATAAAAACGCGCTTCGGATCTGCTTTCGACTCCACGACGATCGCGTTGATGCCGTTATTGAAAACCCGCCAGGAAAGGATCGGCCCGAGTTCGCGTTCAACCGTCCTGAACCAGGGGAGACCGAAAGCAAGCGGGAGCTTCAGCTCGTTCACCACCGACTGGTTGGTAAAAATCTCGAACTTCATGAGCGCCTGAATCTTCAGTCTCAGAAGGTTCGCGAGCACCTTGTCGCCCCCGGGCGTGTACTGATTGAACTGGAAGGCCCTCACCATGATGCCGATGCGCTCGTCCTGCGAAAACGCTTTCTCCGAAGCATTGAGCTTGAGAAGCTCTACCGCGGCACGCCACCATTCGATGCCGCGCTCGCGCGGAGAGATCCCGCAGAGCTCAGCAAAAAGGCTTTCGAATACTTCCGGCGCCGCCGATTCTCCCGCGGCCAGAATCTGGTTCCTGATCTCATCTGCCTGCCGGGAGGCTTCCATGCTCGCGAGCTGCCGCTGAGGCGTGAGGAGCTGAGCGAGCTTCACCGCAACCAGCCCGAGCGCTATCTCAAAGGCGTCGCGGTCAAAAAAATCGTCCGGATCACGCACATCGGCAATCGTAAAAGGAATGACGCCGGTCCGGACAAATTCATCCCTGAGGTTCCTCTGAAATTCCCGCCAGTTCGAGCCTTTCATGCATATGCCCCTCTGGGGGCGCTGCAGTTTCCTGAACTCATCGTCCGGCGCGCCGCGAAGAAGCAGGCCCCTCAGCTCGATCGCCCAGCGAAGGGCGGCTTCAAGCGGCGTCAAACCGACTTCTCCGAGTTCACGGGAAAGCGCCTCATAGTCCTGAAGACGAAGCCAGTGATGAAGTCTCAGAAAGCGCCTCGCCTCGAGTTTGTAGCGGCGGTCAAACTCTTCCTGCGAGACTACAGCCGCTCTGATTTTCCGGCTGTCAGGGGTGCCTTTAAGCTTGAAGAAGCTTCTCCAGGGAACGGAAGCCTCGCCGGGCATAAGCGCGAGCGCCTCTCTTTCCGCCTTTTCCCAGGCATCAACGTCTCCGTAGAGAGGCTGCACTGCAGACGCCGCCATCAGAACTGTCTGAAGCTCGGATTCCTGACGCTGATCCTCGTTCTCACCCTCACGGTCGAGAGAAAGGAGAAGCTGAATTCCTTCAAGGATGCTGCCCGAGCTGATGAGCCTGAGGCACGTGCCGGCCGTTCCGAGCAAGTCCGGATATTTGAGGATCGTTTCTCTGAGGTACGAAGAAAATTCCGCATGTTCGCCCCGCTCGGACTGTTTTTGATAATGAAACACCTCCCCTGCCTCCTTCCTGAGACCAGCCCGCATCAAACCCTCGACAAGTTTCGCGTGCTTCTCTGCCGGGAGGCCGATTCGAATAAAGAATCCTCCATGCTCGCGCTTGAATTCCGCATAGCTCGTGAGGAGCTCCAGATACTCGTATTCCGCCCGGTCTTCTTTGGAAAGTCCTTCCGGTGCTTGGAATCGCTTTTCAAAAGCTGCGAGCTTCTCGCGGGCGCGATCCGGCCTGTGGCAGACGAGGTCGCCGTAAATCAGAAGGAGCGCCCGTTCCTCAGGACCGATGAGTGAAAGCGACTCGTCGTTCAGATAACCCTGCAGACTCCTCATATAGAACGAAGTCCCGGCTCGTCGAAAAGCTGCGATGAAGGCGTACTTAGCGACGGCCGTCTTTTCTCTTCCTTTCCATTTTCGCCAATGCTGCAGATAGGCCTTGCCTGTATAGATGCCGGGATGAGGACCACCGTGGAGTGCGTCCTCTTTGTCAATAACGATGGAGCCGCTGTAGGAACGGTTGTATTGCATAGATCGGGGAAAAGTCAGGTGAAGCGGTTGAAGGGAACAAGAGGCCGGACTGCAGAGGCTCTAAAGCAGTTTCGAACTCAACTTTTGAGACAATATATACAGATGCTTCTTTCTTACGAAAAATGATATAACGAAAGTAATCATAGCAAAAAATGATACTTTATTTAGAGGCTATTTTCTCAAATTTCCATCCCGCATTCAGGCGCGAAAAAAAAGCGCCTGCAGTTCCCGGACCGCAGACGCTTCTTTTTGAGGTCAGCCCTGATGGTTCAGGGCTTTATGGAGACGCTTTAGTTCGTCGTCTTCGTGTTGCTTCCGATCTTGAGGCCGAAAGTGAGGATCGCGTAGAGAACCGAGCCGATGATCATGGCGGCCACGAGGCCGATGTTGGCGCGGGCAAAGACGCTCCCCTCAGTGCCTTCAGGGAGGAGGAAGCTCACGGCATGGCCGATCCAGGGGTCGGACGACGTGATCGTGCCGAGGCCGATGACGGTCGCGACGAGGAGCGACCCGAAGGCCGTCCAGCGGATCGACTCGCCGCCTTCGGAAGGCGGAAGCGCAAGGTCGGTGTTCCAGCCGAGACGCTTCTGACGGATGAGGTCGACCATCTCAATGGCGCCCCAGGAGCCCATTACCACGGAAATGAGCGCGAGGAAGGACTGGAAGGTCGAGACGAAGCTGTCCGAAATAAAGAGGAGGTAGTAGGCGCCGAGCGCGATGATGACGCCGTTCAGAATCGTCGTGCCCAGGCGGCTCATCGGGACGCCCAGCGCGAGGAGCGCAAGGCCCGAGGAGTAGATGCCCGTCATGCCCGCGCTGATGAGCGAGATGATGACGATGAAGGAGAAGGGAACGTAGAACCAGAAAGGCAGAATGCCGGTGAGGGCCGCGAGGGGCTCGTGGTTCGCCTTCTCAAGGAGCTCAGGGTTGCCGACGGCAAGCATGACGCCGAGGATGAGAAGAACCGAAACCGGAAGCGCGATGCCGGTGGTCGTCCAGAAGATGACGCTCTTCGCCTCGCTCTTTCTCGGGAGATAGCGCGCGTAGTCGCCGCCGTAGTTGAGGAACCCGAGACCCACCATCGTCATCGAGAGCACGATGCCGCCGATGAAGGTGGCGAAATTCCCCGAGGGAACGCTGTCGAGCACCGAGAAATTGATGTTGGGGATGAAGAAGAAGAGATAGACGATGGTGAAGAGGCCCGTGAGCCAGGCAATCACCTTCTCAATCTTGATGATGAGCTGGTGGCCGTAGATGGCGCCGCTCATCGTGAGCAGAAGGACGACGATGAAGCATCCGAGCGTGCAGCTCTTCAGGGGCATGCCGTTATCGCCCATGAGGGAAGGAATGAGGTTTCCCATCACGTCGGCAAGCGTCGTCGTCGCCATCGAGAGGAGCGTCACCTTCCAGCCCATGTTAGCGAGGTAGCCGAAGAAGGTCGGGAATTTGTTCCCGTGGTAGCCGAAGGCAAGACGCGACTGAACGAGCGTGGGAAGGCCCGTGCGGACGCTGCCGACGGCGAGAATGCCTACGAGCGCGCAGGAGAGGAAGTAGCCGATCACGCCGGCAAGCATGGCCTGCCAGACCGAAAGGCCGAGCCCGAACACGTAGATGCCGAGCGTGATGCCGAAAATGGAAATGTTCCAGGAGAACCAGACCGGGAAAAGATCAAAGGGGCGCCCGTAGCGTTCGCTGTCGGGTACCGGATTGACGCCGTTGGTTTCAATGCGGGATGCGTCAGACATAGTCTTTTATGTTTCCGAGGGTTGAAGAAAATCGGTTTTTAGTTTATTTCGCGTAGAGCGCCCTGAGGGTCCGAAGGTCCGGAGCCGTGGCGGCGCCTTCCTGCGCCGTCACCCAGCTCGCCACGGCGTTGCCGAGGAGGACGGCTTCCGGGAGCGTGAAGCCGCTCATGAGGCCGGCGAGAATGCCGCCCGCATGGGCGTCGCCCGAACCAATGGTGTCGATCACGCGCGTGGGGAATCCCGGCACGCGGACGGCGTCGCCATCTTCAGCGGCGATGGCGCCGTGCGCGCCGTCGGTAACCACGACGGAGCCGCCCGTCATGCGGGAGAGCTCGCGCGCGGCGTCCTCTGCAGAGGTGCAGGGTGCAAGGATCTGCGCTTCGGCGGCATTCACCTTGAGAATCGTATTGGCGCAGAGAATATCGGCCATCATGCGCTCGGGGATGCGCCCTGCGCAGGGACCCGGATCAAAGAGAATCCGCGCATCCGGGCGCTTTCTTGCGAGGAGCTCGGCAATGAACGCTTCATTGCGGACGTCCGCCTGGTAGCCCGAGAGATAGAAAAGATCCTGCTCCTCAGGCGTCACAGCCTGAAGCCAGGACGGACGGAAGCACTTTTCAATCCCCGACATGGAGATGAAGGTTCTTTCGCCGGAGGGCTCCACGAAGGAGAGGCACCAGCCGTTGTCGCCGAGATCCGGATAAAGGCGCAGCGGGTAGCCCCGCACGCGGAAGCTCTCGCGCACGCGATCGGCAATCATGCCTTCGCCCACCGGGATCAGAGGCTCGAAGGGGAGCCCGAGCTTATAGAGCACGTCGGCAGCGTTGTAGGCGCAGCCGCCCACGAGCTGCTGCCGGCTCGTGCCCTCAACGTCCTCGCCCGAAAGCGGCAGACGCGGCACATGAACGATCACGTCGACGAAGGCGCTTCCGATGATGAGAAGACGCTTTTCGGGCGTGAGCGAATCGAGGAGCTCCGTAATGCCTCGCATGCAAGTCTCCTCTCTTCAATCAATAGTGGAAGCGGCTGCGGCCGTCAATAATCTCCTCGGCAAGCCCGCGGAAGTCGAGGCTGTTGATGCGCTCGAGCTCAGCGATGCGCTCGGCCGGGAAGGCGTCAAGACCCGTCTTCGCGCCGCAGATGGCGGCGGCCATCGAGCCGATCGTGTCGGTGTCGCCCCCCATGTTGGCGGCAAGCACCGCGGCGCGCCAGGGATCGCGGCACCAAAGCGCGATGCAGAGGGCGGCCGTGACGGATTCGCTCGTCATCGTGCCGGTACCGATCACGTCGTAGATGAAGCGGCTCGCCGCCTCGTCGTCGACTTCATTTCTCTTCGGAAGCATCACGCGCTCGAAGACCTCAAGTCGCGACAGAATACTCGCGGCCCAGGTGGGTTCGCCGAGCCGCATCGCGATCGGGTGAATCACCTTCATGTCGGCGCTGATCTCGTCCCAGCTTCTGCCGGCAATGCCGCTCGCCACGGCCTGGGCGACCATGGAGGCGCCGGAAATGGCGACGTCGGTCGAATGGGTAACGGAGCTCACCCCCGCAACCGTGCGGGCAAGGAGCTCATGCTCGGAAAAGTCGATGAGGCAGCCCACTGGGGCAATGCGCATGGCGGCGCCGTTCGTGAGCGAAAGCTTCGTGACGGGCTTCGGATCCTCGCCCTTGCTCCAGGCAAGGAGCGACGCCTTAGACGACGGCCCGAGGAGATTGATTTCGAACCCGTTCATCGAGCGCACCCAGTCGAGAAGGTCGTCAGCGAGAACCTTCGCCTCGGGCACGGTGCCGGCCTTGAGAAGCGCCTTCAGGATCACAAAGGCCTGGGCGGAATCGTCCGTATAGTGGCCGGCCTTGAAGTAGCAGGCGACGATGTTGTCTTCGGGGCCGTCGATAAAGCGGTCGATGTGCCCGAAGCGAGCGCGCACCTTTTCGCGCGGCCAGAGTTCGCCCGGAACACCCAGGGCATCGCCGAGCACCATGCCGGCAAGAGCGCCGGCAATATGATTGAGGGTTGCAGTCGTCATTTTGTCTAGCCCGAAGGAAATCGGTTGTATTGCTGAGCGGTGCGGAGAATAGCAGAGGCCGTGGCCTCATTCCACTCCCCGCGCGCCTAAGGCGCATGATTTTATGGATTTCCGAAATTCCCGTGGAAAAGGCAGAATTTAAGCGGCTCCCTTCTGGCTTTCCTCTCATCTCTCATGAATCAGATTCCGCTCATCTACCGCTACCGCATTGAACGCCGCCCCGACGGCTACCGCTTCCGCTTTCCCGACCTGAAGGAAGCGGACTTCACCGCAGAAACAGCGGAAGACGGCGTCCGGAACGCCCCGGACCATCTTGCCCGGGCGCTCGTCGCGCGGATCCATGAGAAGAATCCGCCTGCAACGGAGCGGGCGCATAAGGGGGAAGGCATCGCGCAGATTCCGCCTTCGCTCGCGGCAAAGATTCTCTTCATTGCGAGATCCGAAGAGGTAGGCATGTACCCGGCGGAGCTCGCACGGCGCCTCAGCATGAAGCCTCAGGAAGTGCATCGCATCTACCGGCTCGAGCACGCGACGAAGATCGATACCATCAATATGGCGCTCAATGCCGTCGGATCGCGGATCGCGCTCTCGGTAGAGCCGCTCGAAGGCGGTTCCTCAAAAATGAGCTGAAGAGCTGCCTACCTTCTCATCCGCGCCGCACTCTTCACGCGGCAGTGCGGGAAGCATCACCGGAGATGCTCTCAGGAGGCGCCGTCATTCAATCATTCGTGAATGAATGATTGAATGATTGATGAAAGCATGGGATGCAGAAACCAATTGTTTTCACTGGATTCATGCATTTTCCCCAACACTCATATCATCATTCATACCATCATGGATACGATCAACATACGATCATGATCGTATGAATGATGCTATCGAATGAGGCAGCCGGATGCCGGAACAAAAAAACGGCGAAGCGGAAATTCCACTCTTCGCCGTTTTTTTTCGTCAGTCCGGGATCAGCGAGATCAGGCCTTCTGAGCTTCCTGAGCCTCGACGCGCTCGATGAGCTTCTCGGGCCCGAGATCGTCGTAGCACTCGAAGGGCTGATGAATCCAGGGATTGTCCTCGAGGTAGTCGACGTGCCAGTCGGGCTTCAGGATCGAGTGAGCCTTCCACCAGAGAACGGCCACGCGGATTTCAGTGATTTCCGGATAGCGCTTTTTGAGGTGCTCGATCACTTCCTTGATGGTCTTGCCCGAGTCGACCATGTCGTCGACGAGAAGGACCTTGCCCTTCAGGGTCGCAAGGCCGGTCATGCATTCCGCAATGTCGAGCGTGCTCTGAACGGTGCCCTTGGCTTCACGGTAGGAGCTCGTCGCGAGAATGGCGAGGGGCTTGCTGAAGACGCGGCTGAAGAAGTCGCCGGGGCGCATGCCGCCGCGGGAGAGGCAGAGGAGGCAGTCGAACTGCCAGCCGCTCTTGGCAACGTTGTAGACGAGCTTCTCATTGAGACGAATGTACTCGTCCCAGCTGTAGGTAATGTCGGACATGGGGGAGTCTCGAAGCAGAAGAAAGAGAGGGCAAAAGGGAAAAAACGACGGGCGGCAAGGATGACCCGGCCGCCCGCAGCGTTTGGGATTCAGCGCGCCATTTTAGTCGGCGAACGGATCCGTGTGAAGAATGGTCTGCTCGCGGTCAGGGCCCGTGGAGACGAGCGCGATCGGGGCGCCCGCGACTTCAGAGAGACGCGTGAGGTACTGGCGGGCGGATTCCGGAAGCTGATCCCATTCCTTGACGCCGAAGGTGCTTTCCTTCCAGCCGGGGAATTCTTCGTAGATCGGCTCGCACTTCGCAACCGCATCAGCGCCCGAAGGCATCACCTTGAGGGTCTTTCCTTCATAGTGGTAGCCGACGCCCAAGCGAATCGTTTCGAGGCCGTCGAGAACGTCGAGCTTCATCACGGCAAGACCCGTGATGCCGTTGATCTGGACCGCGCGGCGAAGCGCCGCGCCGTCGAACCAGCCGCAGCGGCGGGGACGACCCGTCACGGCGCCGAATTCATTGCCCTTCTGGCGAAGCGCCTCGCCCTGGGCGTCGTTGAGTTCCGTCGGGAAGGGACCTTCGCCCACGCGGGTGCAGTAGGCCTTCGTGATGCCGAGGACGTAGTTGAGCTTTTCGGGGCCGACGCCGGCGCCGGCGCAGGCGGAGCCCGCAACGGTGTTGGACGAAGTGACGTACGGATAGGTGCCGTGGTCGATGTCGAGCATCGAGCCCTGAGCGCCTTCAAAGAGGAAGCTCTTGCCGGCGTCCATTTCCTCGTGGAGGACTTCGGAGACGTCCGTCACCATCGGACGCAGGCGTTCCGCATAGGCGAGCGTGTCGGCGATCACCTTTTCCGGATCAAGGGGCTGGGCGCCGAGGAACTTCTCAAGCACGAAGTTGTGAAGCTTCATCACGGCGCGGACGATTTCAGCAAAGCGCTCGGGGTAGTAGAGGTCGGCAACGCGCACGGTGCGGCGGGCGATCTTGTCTTCATAAGCCGGGCCGATGCCGCGGCCCGTGGTGCCGATCTTCTTGCTGCCGAGCGCAGCTTCGCGCGCCTGGTCGAGCGCAATGTGATACGGCATGATGAGCGGGCAGTTGCCGGAAACGCGCAGGCGCTTCTCAACGTTGGGCACGCCCACGGCATTCAATTCATCCACTTCGCGGAAGAAAGCCTCGGGCGAGAAGACCACGCCGTTGCCGATGTAGCAGGTGCTCGTGGCATGCATGATGCCCGACGGGATGAGGCGCAGAATCGTCTTCTTGCCATTGATCACGAGCGTATGGCCCGCATTGTGGCCGCCGTTGAAGCGAACGACGCCGGCAGCGCGCTCGGTAAGCCAGTCGACAATCTTGCCCTTGCCTTCGTCGCCCCACTGAGCGCCGATCACGACAACATTCTTGCCCATTTGTATACCTTTAGAGAAACTCTTGGTCTGGTTTTATGGGAACCCGCGGCGGAGGGAAGAAGGGCCGAAACCCCGTCGCTCGCGCTAAGCGAATTCCGGAAACAGAAGAAAACGCGGGAAGAAGAGTCCCCGCAACGCAATCGTCACGATAGCACAGACATGCGCGCGCGACGATTCCCGATGGAATCGGGAGCGCCGGAGCCGCCGGACTTCTGCCGCCACGCAGGCTCCGTGAGCACTTTGCCCGATCATCAGGGTGACGGAACGCTCCCGAGGAAGGTCCAGACGATGACGAGCCCGATCGCGACAATCACGCCCGCAGCGCCCCTCAGGGCGGAGTCGGGCGCGCGCGAGAGCTCTTCAATCATCCGGCGCCAGCGGGCGGGGGCGATGAGGGGCGTAATCCCCTCAAAGATCATCACCCACCCGAGGGCGAGGCCGAGCACTTCCCAACCGTTCATTTGGCGGCCTCAGCCTTTTCCTTCTTCAGATAGGTGAAGAAGTCGGCGGAAGGATCGACCACCATGACGTCCGACTTCTGGCTGAAGCTCGAGCGATAGGCTTCGAGAGACCGGTAGAAGCGCGCGAACTCAGGATCTGCGCCGAAGGCTTCGGCATAAATCCGGGCGGCTTCGCCGTCGCCCTCGCCCTTCGTCTTCTGCGCATCGCGATAAGCCTCGGCGAGGATCACCTCGCTCTGGCGGTCTGCGCTCGCGCGGATGCGCTCGGCCTGAGCGGCGCCCTTGCTGCGTTCTTCGGAAGCAACGCGCTTGCGTTCGGCTTCCATGCGGCTGTAGACGGATTCGGAAATTTCAGGCGTGAAGTCGACGCGCTTCATGCGCACGTCGACGATGTCGATGCCGACGTCCTTCACGCGGGCCTGGAGAAGCTCGGAAATT
This sequence comes from Sutterella seckii, assembly GCF_009183815.1. Classification (GTDB taxonomy): domain Bacteria; phylum Pseudomonadota; class Gammaproteobacteria; order Burkholderiales; family Burkholderiaceae_F; genus Sutterella; species Sutterella seckii. The sequence continues at coordinate 12,842 of NZ_WEHX01000021.1, forward strand.
TCCGACATTGCCTTTTCACGTTCGGACGAGGTGATCTGATTCACCGTGCGCTTGTTGACGGCGATGTTGAGCACGTCGCGCAGGAGCGCCGCGAGACGGTCCGAAGCCGCGCGCTCGCTTCCCTGGAAGGAGACCCAGTAGAGGCGGGGGTTCCCGATTCTCCACTTCACGAACGTGTCGATCATGAGGTTCTTCTTCTCGCTCGTCTGCACGAGGTCCGCGCCCGAGGTGTCGAGCGTGAGGAGACGCTTGTCGAGGTAGACCACGTTCTGCAGGGGCGGAGGGAGCTTGAAGTGAATGCCGGGTTCGTCAACGACGTGCTTAAGTTCGCCGAGCGCAAAGACCATCGCGTACTCGCGCTCGCCTACCGTATAGATGCACATCTGCCCGATGCCGAGAACGACAAGAAGGCCAACGATCAGTGAGGAAAGTTTTCTCATTTCAAAATGCTCTTGGGCGAATAGGTCTTAACGGGTGCGGGCGCGGATCATGGCGCGCGGATCGTCTTCAGTCTGATAGGAAGCCCCGGCGTAGCCCGAGCTGCGGGCGGCGGGCTGAGGGTCGCCTGCGGCAGTCCCCGAAGCGCCCATCGTGGCGAGGGTCGCGGCGTCGGCAGCCTTGTCGGCAGCGCTTCTCGCATCCTTCTTCGTCGCCTCAACAATCTTGTCGAGCGGGAGGTAGAGGAGGTTCGAGCCGCCCTTCTGGTCGACGTAGATCTTCGAAACGTTCCCGTAGATCTCGCGCATCGTGTCGACATAGATGCGGTCGCGGGTCACTTCCGGAGCCTTCTTGTATTCATTGAAGACTGAGGAGAAGCGGTCCGCATCGCCCCGCGCCATTTCGGTCACGCGGGCCTTGTAGCCCTCGGCCTCTTCCTTGAGGCGCGCGGCAGTACCCTGCGCCTTCGGGAGAACGGCGTTCATGTAGGCTTCGCCCAGGTTGATCGCGCGCTCGCGGTCCTGACCGGCCTTGACGGCGTCGTTGAAGGCGGCCTGAACCTGTTCGGGCGGCTGCGCATTCTGAATGGCGACGCTCATCACCTCGATGCCGGTGCCGTAGCGGTCAAGCATCGTCTGCATGGACTTCCTTACGGCCTCGGCAATTTCCGCCTTCGACTCGAAGAGAACGCTGTCCATGGTCTTTCGGCCGACAACCTCGCGCATGGCGGATTCAGCGGCCTGCGTCACCGACATGTCGGGCGAGCGGGAATTGAAGAGGAATTCCTTCGCGCCGTCGCCCGACTTGATGCGGTACTGGACATTAAACTGCACGTCGACGATGTTTTCGTCGTCGGTGAGCATCAGCGCCTCGCGCAGGCGGTCGCTCGAGCCGCGCATGCCGATCTGGGTCGTGCGCACGCTGCTCACGTCGACGAGCTCGACGTCCTGAATGGGCGCGGGCATGTGCCAGTTGAAGCCCGGCCCCGTCGACTTGGCGTACCGGCCGAAGGTCGTGACGACGCCCGTCTGGCCTTCCGGAACAATGTAGAAGCCGCTCGCGGCCCAGCCGACAACGACGCAGAGCGCCAGAATGCCGAGACCGAAATTGCCGGTATTGAAGGCGAGCTGACGGGGCGGGCGCGGAACGCGGCTCATGAAGCCCTGCGGTCCCTCGCCTCTTCCGCCGCCGTTTCCGTCACTGCGGGGCGCTTCGCGCATCTCGGGCGCCGGATTGGCGCGGGGAGAGTCGCTGCGCTGGCAGCGGCCGGACGCATTCTCGTCCTCATCGTCGCGGGAAAAATCGTCGCGGCTCTTCAGCTGACTTCTCGGATCCTTCCTGTCGCGCTTCTGCCCGCCCGGATTCATGATGGAATTGATGAGGTCCGAAAACTCTCCCCAGAGGCGATCGAGATCCTCCTCGCGGCGGGCGCCGTCGGGGTTGCGGTCGCGATCGTTCTGTCCGCGGGCATCGCGTCCGTCGGCGCGGCGGTCATCATTGGCGGGAGCGCGGTCGTCGCGCCCGCCGTCCTGGCGTTCATCCTTTTCCTGGCCGTTCTGACGGCCATCCTGCTTATCCTGCGGCTCGTCGGAACCGCGGCCCCACCGGGGGTCATTCAGCGACATGTATGTTGCTCCGATCGGGCGGCATCTCGGCCGCCATCTGTGGTCAGACAATGAACTTTCGATTCTAGCCGCTTGCAGAGGCTATCACCCGGAGAAAACCGTTAGATTTCATGAATTCTTCAGTTTCCCGCCGCCCGCATGACGAAGGAAGCGGAAATCCTTTTCCAAACGTCTCCTTTCGGCCAAAATGAGCTTTTGTCTCCTCACCGCCCGGCACTTTCCCGTCCGCTTCGGCCTAAGATGCGTTCCGCGCATGCGGCTCTTTTCCTCTATCCCTGAGGAAGCGCCGCACCGGGCAAATATTCACTATTCCGTCAATCACGAAGAGAGAAAGCAGAAATGGCACTCCTTGACGATTATCTGAAGGATCTTGCTCCGCTCGTCAACCTCGACTGCGGCTCGCACAACCCGGCGGGCGTTACCCGCGCCGCCGAAATCATGAAGGGCTACTTCGACTCCATCGGCTTCACGACCGAGCTCGTCGACCTCGGCCCCGAAGTGGGTCACGGCCTCATCGCGAGGAATAAGCCTGATGCCGACCATATCGACGTTCTCATGAACGGCCACCTCGACACCGTCTTCCCGGACGGCACGGCCGCCAGGCGCCCTCTCTCGATCGACGGCGACCACGCGCACGGTCCGGGGTGCTCGGACTGCAAGGGCGGCGTCCTCGCCGCCTACTGGGCCTGCAAGCTTGCCCGCCCCGAGGATCTCGAGCGTCTTTCGATCTGCTGCGCCTTCAACCCCGACGAAGAAATCGGTTCGGGCGCGTCCCACAGGTGGCTCGCCTCGATCGGCGCCAAGTCGAAGTGCGCCCTCATCGTTGAGGCCGCACGCGCCAATGGCGAACTCGTCCGCTCCCGCAAGGGCGTGGGCGACTACACCGTGCGCTTCCACGGGCGCGCAGCGCACGCGGGCAACAACCCGGAAGCGGGCGCCAATGCTAACGTCGCCGCCATGCGCTTTGCGCTCGCTGCCTACGAGCTTGCCGACAAGAAGATCGGCACGACCGTGAACCCGGGCGTCATAGAGGGCGGCACCGCTCCCAACGTGATTCCGGAGGAAGCCCTCGTCCGGCTCGACACCCGCTACTGGTTCGACGCTGACGGCGACGCGCTCGACCAGAAGATCCGCGAGCTCGCCTCCCGCACCTGGGTCGAAGGCGTGACGCAGGAGCTTTCCGCGAGCTGCGGCCCGGCGATGCCGCTCTCGGACGCCACCCGCGCGCTGGTTGAAAAAATCAACGCTGCGGCCCGCGAAGCCGGGTTCGAAGCGACCTGGGTTGATGCTGGCGGCGGCTCCGACGGCAACCGCATCGCGAAGGCGGGGATCCCCGTCGTCGACGGCTGCGGCCCTGCCGGTGCGGGCTTCCACACCGACCGCGAATACCTGAGGCTCGATACAGTTGAAGAGCGCATCCGCATGCTCGTCAACTTCTTCAAGCTCTGCTGATTGAACCGGTCATAGAACCGCGAATCCGGAAAGGACGCTTCTTCTGCTCGTGGGAAACGCGTCCTTTTTGTTTGCCCGGGTCACTCTGCGAAGCATCCTCACGCCCTCCGGGCGCTCTTCTGCATGGCTCCCGGCGTCGTGCCGAAAAGCTTTCGAAAAGCGGCCGTGAAGGTTGCCTGGTCCGCATAGCCGGCGCCGAAAGCGGCATCCTTGAGCGTTCGTCCGGAGAGAAGAAGATCGAGCGACGCGCAGAGCCTCGCGCGCGCCATCCAGTCGCGCCACGTCATGCCGAGTGCTTTATTGAATCTCCGGCTGAAGGTTTTGGGCGAGAGCGAAAGGCGCGCCGACGCTTCCTCCATCGACATGTTCCAGAGGCGCCGGGAGAGAATTTCGCTCTGTAGGGCCCCGAACACGTCGTCATCCGCCATCGGGAGCGCAGCGCCGAGTTCCTCGGCGTCGCTCACGAGCCTCAGCATCAGATTCGTCATCAGAAGCGCCGTAGCCGGTGGAACATCCTTCGAAAAAAGCGCGCTGAAGAGCTCCCGGATCAGCGGCGTCGCCGCCAGAACGCGCACGCGGTCATTGAGGTGCTTGAGACGCCGCAACGCATCGTCCGAAAAATAGAGGCTCCGCATTTCCGTGTCGGCAAGAAACGAAATCGAGTGCCTGACGCCCGCCGGAATCCAGAGCGCCTGGAAAGGCGCAATGAGGCGCACGCAATCGGGAGTCCTCACGAGCATGACGCCCTTCTGCGCATAAAGCAGCTGCGCCTCCCGGTGACAATGCTCAGGCCGATTCATTCCCGGCACAAAGTCGCGGGCAAACTCCCGCCAGCCCGCTGAGAGCTCCGGAATTTCATCCATATTGATTGTTCTTTCATCCATACAATCAAATTCTAAACTTCCCTTCCTCAATACCGCTCAAACCTAAGGGAAGAGGAGAAGACGTCATGCGGGAGAACTCATCAGGAATGGCCGGAAGCGTTCTGCTTCTTGTGAGCGCCTCGCACTTTCTCAACGACATGCTGCAGTCGATCATTCCGGCTTCGCTGCCGCTTCTCAAGGAAGAAAACAACCTCACCTTCGCGGAAGTCGGCCTCATCACGCTCGTCATTCAATTGACGGCTTCGCTCCTGCAGCCCGTGATCGGCCTTTCAACCGACAAGCGGCCGATGCCGATGGCGCTGCCTTTCGGCATGATGCTCTCCCTCATCGGGCTCCTCTTTCTCGCTCATTCAGGAACGCTCTCTCTGATTCTCTTTTCCGTCGCGCTCATCGGCTGCGGCTCCGCCGTCTTCCATCCCGAGTCCGCACGCATTGCGCAGGAAGCCTCGGGCGGCAGGAGAGGTCTCGCTCAGGCAATCTTTCAGGTCGGCGGGAACGGCGGCGCCGCGCTCGGACCCATTGCCGCGGCGCTCATCATCATTCCGTACGGCCAGGAAAGCATCGGCTGGTTTGCGCCTGCCGCCGCCCTTGCGGCGCTCCTTCTCATCCGGGCGGCGCGATGGAGCAGGCGCAAAGCCGGTACGACAAAGAAAATGGGTCCGACCGGGCTCGTCCTTACCGACCAAGAGAAGGCCTTCGTCTTCCTCATTCTCTTCGTTCTGATGTTTTCGAAGCAGGTCTACATCTCGAGCCTCAGCAACTTTCTCATCTTCTTCGTGATGGAGAAGTTCTGCCTCGACGCGGCTTCTGCCCAGTACGTGCTCTTTGCCTTTCTTGCCGCCGGCGCGGCAGGGACGCTTCTGGGCGGCCCGATCACGGACCGCTTCGGGCGCCGCAGCGTGATGCTCTTTTCGATTGTCGGGACGGCGCCTTTTGCGCTTTTGATCCCCTATGCATCGCTCCCGCTCCTCATTCTGCTCGTGATCCTTGCGGCGCTCATCATTTCTTCAGCCTTCTCGGCCATCCTGGTCTGCGCGCTTGAAGCCGCTCCCGGCAGAACCGGCGTCGTCTCGGGCGTCTTCTTCGGCCTCTCCTTCGGGCTCGGCGGCATTGCCGCCGCCTTCTTCGGGTGGCTTGCCGACATCGCGGGCATCAGAGAAGTCTTTACGCTCGCCTCCTATCTCCCGCTTCTCGGTCTCGCGGCGCTCCTGCTTCCGAAGAAAGCGTGTTGAGGCGATCGTTTTTCCTCAGGCGGTCTCCAAATTAGAGCGCTTTGCGGCCGCCTTCCGTTATTCGGCGTATCGCGTCGGGAGCGCCGGCGTACCGGGGAGCATCCGGTTGAGAAGCTCGTTCACCTTCTCTTCCGTATTGATGTATTTCGAAAAATTGAGGCCGTTCGCCGCGTGATACTTCGCACTCCCAAGGAGCTTTCCGTTCTCGAACCACTCATAGGCAATGGTTGCTGTGAAGTTCGCCATATCCCAGCGGGAAACCGCCTGGCAGGTGAGCACCGCCTTGCAGTCGCCCGTAGCGCCGGATGGCACCTCTCGAACCGTGAAGCCTTTCGGAGCGCGTTAAGGGTCGCCGTGTAGGCGACCTTGCGGTCCGAGGCGTCGGGCGTCACGCAGACTTCGCAGGCGGCGACATCGTGCGGCACCGGAACGACCGACTGGGTCGTGCAGCCTGAGAGAAGCAGAAGCACCGCAGCACCGAGAAACACCTTTTCGTTCATATCCATTCTCCATCGGGACATTTCGGGATTCGCCGAAGCTCAAAGCCTTTCACCTCATAATAGGAGATTGCTTCGAAAGCTCAGGATGCAAAAAGACCGTCCGAACATTTCTCTTCCGAACGGTCTTTCTGTTTATTGGACGGTCGCTTCCCCGAACTCAGAGCAGGCTTTCAAGCTCCGCGAGCTCCTCGGCTGCGCTCTTGCGCTTAAGCCTCGGATCGTCGCGGTCGTTCGCCATCTCGCGCTCCCAGTCCTCGGGCTCGCGGGGAAGGTTCGGGTGATCATCGCGCCACTTGTGCGCGAATTCCGACACCGCTTCGCGAAGTTCATCCAGCCCGGCCCCCGTCAGCGCGGAAACGAAGACAGCCTTGGGGCGGCCTTCATTGTCGCGGACGATTTCAGGCGCATGCCCCGTCATGTCGATCTTGTTGTAGACAAGAATGGTCGGCACGTCGTCGGCCTTGATGTCGTGAAGCACGGAATTCACTTCCGCGATCTGTTCTTCACGCACGGGAGACGAAGCATCCACCACGTGAAGCAGAAGGTCGGCATGAACCGTTTCGTCAAGCGTCGACTTGAAGGCTTCAATCAGCTGGTGCGGAAGCCCCCGGATGAAGCCCACCGTATCGGTGGCGACAACCGTTTCCTCGTCGTTCAGCCAGAACTTTCTCGCCGTCGTATCGAGCGTGGCGAAAAGCTGGTCGGCGGCGTAGGACTCTGCGCGCGTCAGCTTATTGAAGAGCGTCGACTTCCCGGCATTGGTATAGCCCGCAAGCGACACCGTGATCGAATCGCCTCTCGAGCGGGCGCGGCGCTGGGTGCCGCGCTGGCGCGCAAGGCGCTTCAGCTGATCGCGAAGCTGCTTCATCCGAACGCCGATCATTCGGCGGTCGAGTTCGATCTGCTTTTCGCCCGGGCCGCCCGTTTTGCCTAAGCCGCCTCTCTGGCGCTCAAGGTGGGTCCACCCGCGGACAAGGCGCGTTGAAAGGTGCTCGAGCCGGGCAAGCTCGACCTGCAGCCGCCCTTCGCGGCTCTTCGCGCGCTGGCGGAAGATGTCGAGAATGAGTTCGGTGCGGTCAAGCACGGGGAGATTGAGCACGCGTTCGATGTTGCGTTCCTGCGCGGCAGAAAGCGCAATGTCGAAGACGACGATGTCGGCCCCGGCTTCGCGGGCAAGTTCTCCCAACTCCTCGATCTTGCCGGAACCGAGGAAGGTCGCGGGATCGGGCTTGTCGCGCTTCGCCTGCATGAGGCCGACGGGCGTCAGGCCGTCAGACGTCGTGAGAAGCCGCAGTTCCTCGGCCGAATCCTGATAAAAGGCCCGGCCGACCGAAACAACAACTAGGAAAGCGCGCGAGATCTTCACCTCGCGCGTGTCGTCAAGCTGAAAGTTTGTCAGATCAGTTCTCCGTCGAAGCCGGCTGGGCAGCCTGCTGCGCGGCGCTCATGGCGACGGCGCGGGAAGGCACAACGGTGCTGATCGCGTGCTTGTAGACCATCTGCGTGAGCGTGTTGCGCAGAATCACAACGTACTGGTCGAAGGACTCAATCTGTCCCTGAAGCTTTATGCCGTTCACGAGATAGATCGAAACCGGAATATGTTCCTTGCGCAGGAGATTAAGGAAGGGATCCTGCAGAAGCTGAACCTTGTTGTTGGCCATGATGTAGTTTTTCTCCGACACTGCAGCTCGCACAGTGCAGGCCTTATAAGTATTGGCTTTTTGTTATTTTTCAAATTTGTCCGGCGACCAGCTATAGGTGAACCGCTTTTGGGCGGGTGCGACCGCTCATGTTCGGGGTTCGTCTGAGGAGAGCCGCCTCAGGGTCGCCGCATCTCTCCGCCCCTTTTGTCTGCGAGAAGCCGCTGATGTCGTTCCTTTTTAGAAGCAGCCGCAACCGCATGAAAGCAGAGTGACAGCGTGCATCTTAACACTGCCTGAGGGTTCATCCTGATTGAAATCGAGTGACTCGGTTGCAATTTGCAAGCAACCTTTGCCGCAATGCGCGCTTGAGTTGTTCCGATTCCGTCTCACAATAAAGAAGCAATTTGAAGGATGCCAACACCCAATCGGCAATTCAAAAACGACAATTAAACGCAGTTGCCGCTTCAGCGGCTCATTCAGGAAGCGATTGCAATATATTCTTGTAAATCAAGAAATTAAATACGCGTCACGTGATTTAGCCGATTTTCATCACGTCGTTTGGCCGGTTTTTACCTCGACGTTTGGCGCTATGTCTAGGCAGCGGAACACAACGAAAAACGCCGCAAGGGCAGTTTTTGCGTACCAGGCAGCCCATTGCAAGCCTTCCCAGCCAACAAGCACTCCGCACAGCTCAAAAACGCTGCAGGCAGCCCGAACCCGGACTGCCTGCAGCATCATTCAACAACGATCAGGTCATCTGAAGAATCACTTCTTCTTCGCAATGTCCTTCACGTAAGGATTGTCCTTCGTGCGGAATTCAATCCGGAGCGGCGTGCCCGCCAGATTGAAGGCTTCGCGGAAATAGCCTTCGAGATAGCGGCGGTAGCTTTCGCCGATGTCCTCGAGGGCGTTGCCGTGAATCACGATGACGGGCGGGTTCGAGCCGCCCTGATGCGCGTAGCGGGGCTTCGGACGGCCGCCGCGGGCGCGCGGAGGCTGCTGGCGCTGAACGGCCTCGAGGAGCGCGCGCGTGAGCTTCGGGGTCGAGAGCTTGCGGTAAGCGGCTTCATGCGCCTCGTCCACGGCCTTCATGAGATGGTTGAGGCCGTTTCGCTTCAGGGCGGAGATGCGGATCATGCGCGCCCAGCGCAGGAAGTGGAGCTTGTGCTCGAGCTCAAGATTGAAGCGTTCGCGCTCGTAGCTGTCGAGCAGATCCCACTTGTTGATTGCAACCACAAGGGCGCGGCCCGAGTCGAGGACGTAGCCCGCAATGTGGGCGTCGCCTTCGCTCACGCCTTCCTTGGCATCAAGAACGAGAATGACGACGTTCGAGTCCTCGATCGCCTGGAGGGTCTTCACGACGGAAAACTTTTCAACCGCCTCGAAGACGCGGCCCTTTTTTCTGAGACCGGCCGTATCGACGAGTTCATAGGGGCGGCCGCCGTATTCAAAGTCCACCTTGATCGCGTCGCGCGTGGTGCCGGGCATGTCGTAGGCAATGACGCGCTCTTCGCCGATGAGGGAATTGATGAGGGTCGACTTCCCGGCATTGGGTCGGCCTGCGAGCGTCACCTTGAGGCGCTTCGGAGCGTCGGGATCCGGCGCCTCCTCAGGTTCCTCGGGCGGGCACTTTTCAAGCGCGAGCTCAATCACGTCCCGCACGCCCTGGCCGTGCGCGCCCGAAACAAGATAAGGTTCGCCGAGACCGAGCTCGTAGAACTCCGCCTTGGCGGCGTCCGAAAGCCCTTCGGCCTTGTTGACGAGGAGGAAGACCGGACGATCGGCGCGGCGCAGATGCTGCGCAATCCGCTGGTCCTGGGGCGTGAGTCCCACGCGCGCGTCGCAGAGGAAGAGCACGCAGTCGGCCTCTTCAATCGCGAGCTCCGCCTGGCCGGCCATCGCCTGAACGATGCCTTCGCTGCGAACGGGCTCGAAGCCGCCCGTATCGATCACGATGTAGGGTCTCGAGCCCACGCGTCCCTGACCATACTGACGGTCGCGGGTGAGACCGGGAAAATCCGCCACGATGGCGTCTCGGCTGCGGGTGAGCCGATTAAAGAACGTCGACTTGCCGACATTAGGCCGGCCCACGAGAGCGATGACTGGAAGCATGAGAAAAAATGGGGTTCAAAAAAATTAAAAAGGCCGCGCCCGGGACGCTATCGACCCAGCGCGGCGCTTCTGGTGGAAGGCGGCTCCGGAATTCCGCCGCCTTCGGAAGGGTGTCTTATTCGCCGCCCTCAACAACGTAGGCCACATCGCCCTCAACCGTCTGGAAGACGGCGCCGTAGCCGTACTGCGCGGCAGGCGTCGTCACGGCGCCCGAGAGACGCGTGCGGCCGACCGCCTCGCCCGTTGCCGGATCGAGGAACGTGATGTTGCCTTCATAGTCGCCGAAGGCAAGCGCCGCGCCCACGCGGATGGGAGCCGATGCGCCGCGGTAGAGGAAGCGGTCGTTCACCCACGCCTCGCGCCCGTTCTGGCGGTTGTAGGCGTGAAGCCTTCCCGCGTCGTCCACTTCGTAGACCAAGCGCCCGTCAGCCACAGGGCCCGTGACGGCGCTCACCGGCGCGTTCCAGACGAGGCGGCCGTTCTGCGTATGCATGCAGACGACGTTACCCTGGAAGGCGGCGGCGCACATGAGTTCCTGATCCACCCAGGGGCGGCCCACGACGTCAATGAGACGCTCGACTTCTGTAATGCCCTTCGCCTGACCGATCACGGCGTCAAAGACCACGCGGCCGTCGTTGGGGTTGAGCGCAAGAAGGCGGCCGTTCGCCTGACCGATCAAAACGCCGCGGGCGACCAGGCCATCTGCGAGAAGCCTCTCAGCGTGAGGGCGGGCGCCTGGCCCTGGTAGTGCCAGAGTCGCTGGCCCGTGATGAGGTCGAACCCCGTGATGCGGGTGTCCGACGTCTTCACGATCACGCGGCCCGCGCCGACAAGAGGCGGCACCTCGATGTCGGACGAGAGCTTCGCCTCCCAGACGAGCTTCCCTTCGGCATCGAAAACCTGCACCTTGCCCTTGTTGGTGCCGACGGCAACGTGGCTCCCGTCGGTGCCTACGCCGGCCGTAACCTCGCCGTCCGTTTCCGCACGCCAGACTTCATTGCCCGTCTGACGGTCAAGACGCACGACGCGGCTTTCGCCCGCAGCGTAGACCGCCGTATCGGTGACGGCCGGAGCAAGGTTCTCGGCAACCGCATCGCCCACGTTCGTGCGCCACACGACCCGGGCTTCCATCTTTTCCGAGAAGTCGGGATAGTCATGCGGCTCATGCGGATCCGACGACGAGAAGATGCCGCAGCCGGCAAGCGGAAGCGCGAGGGCAAGAGCCGCCGCGATGGGAAGCAATTTCTGGATGGCCATTTGTGAATCTGAAAAAATTTTTCCTGAGCCGCCCCTCGGAAGACCTTCGTCCCTTCGGGTGAGCTTCGTGCCGGAATTCTAAAAGAAAACGTCCTCTTAAAGCGCCCCCGCAAAGCACCGGAAATAAAGAAAGGAGGCGAATGGCCGGCAAAGCGGTCAATCTGCCTCCTCTCCTTTCGGCCGTTCGGCCAGTGCTCGAGGCCGGTCAGCCTTCCTGCGGGAGGTTGGCGAGCTTAAGCTCAATGACGCGCGCGAGCCCATTCTGGTGGTCGGTCGCCTGAGCGGCCTTCGTCCACGCTTCGCGGGCCTTCTTCAGGTCGCCCTTCGCCGCCCAGATGTCGCCCTCGCGGTCATGGTAGAGACCGAGCTGGCTCGAATCGGGCTTCGCGGCCTCAAGGGTCTTCAAGGCATCGTCGAGCTTCCCTTCATCAAAGAGAACGCCCGCGAGGCGAATGCGTGCGAGCGCATCGTATTCGGGACGGCCCGACTTCTCAATCACCCACTCGAGCTTCGTCTTCGCTTCGGCGAAGTTTCCCGAGTCGAGCGCGACGTTGGCGGCGGAAAGTGCGGCGAGCGGCGCATAGATCGTGGAGCCGTACTCCGTAACGAGACCCGTCGAGAGCGAGCTCACGTTCTTCTGGTCATTCGTCTGCACCGCATGCTGGAGCTGCGCGTACATGCCGGCAGCCTTGGCGGCTTCGTTTCTCTGCCACCAGTTCCAGCCGTTCCAGCCGGCAAACCCGAGGCAGACCACGCAGACGGCAGCGGTAACCGGGGTGCCCCACCGGTCCCACCACGCCTTCATTTGGTCAATGCTCTCCTGCTCTTCCAAGTCGTAAGCCATGGCTCAAACTCTCTTTTATCTCTAATGAAGTGTCTTATCTGAAGAGAAGCGGCGCCCGGGGAACCCGGACTCCCTTCTCTTCACAATTGCGGAATATTTATCAGGCCTTGAGCGCCGCAGCCACGCGGGCGGCAGCTTCATTCACGGGCTCGAGCGCCTGTTCGGCATAGGCATTCGCCCCTGCGCGCAAGGCCTTCACGCCCACCATGCCCTGAGCAAGCTCATCGGCCGTGGCGAAGACGGCAAGCTTCGCGCCCGAGGCGTCCGCCTTCTTCATCTGGCTCTTGATGCTCGCCTCGCCCGGATGCGTGATGACGCGGATGCCGAGGTCGCGCATCTCCTCAGCGAGACGCATCGCAGCAATCTGCGAGTCGCCGCCGTGGTGCAGAACATAGACATCCGTCTGGGTGCGTTCGGGAACGTTCCCCACTTCGCGCATGAGTTCGATCACGCGCTCCATGCCCATGGCGAAGCCCACGCCCGGAGCGGGACGGCCGCCCAGCATTTCAACGAGCGGATCGTAGCGGCCGCCGCCGCAGATCGTGCCCTGCGAACCGAGACGGTCCGTGATCCACTCAAAGACCGTGTGGTTGTAATAGTCGAGACCGCGAACGAGGCGCGGATTAATCGTGTACTCAATGCCGGCAGCGGAAATAAGCTCCTCAAGGCGCGAGAGGAACGCACGGCTTTCGTCTCCGAGGAAGTCGAGAAGCTTCGGCGCAGCGTTGACGAGGTCCTGCATCTCGGGATTCTTCGTATCGAGAATGCGCAGCGGATTCGTGTAGAGGCGGCGCTCCGCATCCTCATCGAGCTCATCCTTGTGGGCTTCGAAGTAGGCAATCAGCGCCTCGCGGTGCGCCTGACGCTCGTTCTGGGCGCCCAGCGTATTCATCTCGAGCTTCACCGGACCAATGCCGAGGGCCTTCCACATGCGAGCGAGCATGACGATCATTTCGGCGTCGATGTCCGGACCCGCCATGCCGAGCGCTTCGGCGCCCAGCTGATGGAACTGGCGGTAGCGGCCGCGCTGGGGACGCTCATGGCGGAACATCGGGCCGCAGTACCAGAGACGCTGCGTGGTTCCGTAAAGGAGATTGTGCTCATTCACGGCGCGCACGACCGCAGAGGTGCACTCCGGACGGAGCGTGAGCTGGTCGCCGTTCATCGAATCGGTGAAGGAATACATTTCCTTCTCGACGATATCGGTCACTTCGCCCACGCCGCGCGTGAAGACGCGGGTATTTTCAAGAATCGGCGTACGGATTTCCTGATAGCCGTACTCTTCGAGGACGCCCACGCAGGTCTTCTGCACAAACTGCCAGATGGCGGCGTCCTGCGGGAGCATGTCGTTCATGCCCTTGACGCCGGTGAATTTTTCCTTAGCCATTTCGCCTGAGGTTTCTCAACGTATTGGAAGCGCCCCGGACGCCTGAGTGAAAAGCCTCTTCACTGAGGCTTCTCCTTTTGACCGCAGGCGCTTCCCGACAATGAATTCGTGTTTTCGTCCCCTTTCTGCCCGAAAGCGAGAGACCGGAACCTTCGTTAATGGCGGGTTCCCCAAGTCTCGAAGACGAATTTTTCAATGATATTCTGAAACTGCCGGGCAATGTCCTCGCCCTTCAGAACTCCAGCCTTTTCGCCCCGGATATAAACCGGTGCAACCGGGCTTTCGCCGGAGCCGGGGAGGCTCACGCCGATGTCGGCCTGACGGCTTTCGCCGGGTCCGTTCACCACGCAGCCCATGACGGCGACCTTCATCGATTCCGACCCCGGGCAGAGGCGCCGCCATTCGGGCGCCCGGCGCCTCAGGTAGCGCTGCGTCTCTTCGGCAAGCTTCTGAAAGAGGTCGGACGAGGTCCGCCCGCACCCCGGGCAGCTCGTCACCATGGGGGTGAAGGAGCGAAGATCCATCGACTGGAGAATCTCCTGCGCGACGATCACCTCTTCCGTTCTCGGCGCACCCGGAGCGGGCGTCAGGGAAACGCGGATCGTGTCGCCGATTCCTTCTTCAAGCAGGACGGAGAGAGCGGCCGTTGAGGCGACGATCCCCTTGCTTCCGATCCCGGCTTCGGTAAGCCCCAGATGAAGCGCCCAGGAAGAGCGCTTCGCGAGATCGCGATAAAGGGCAATGAGTTCCTGAACCTCGGAAACCTTGCAGGAAAGCACAATGCGGTTGGCCGGAAGCCCGAGGGCTTCCGCGGCCGCGGCCGACTGAACGGCGCTCTCGACCAATGCTTTTCTCAGCACCGCCTGCGGCGTCAGAAGCCCGCCCGACTTCAGGTTTTCGTCCATCAGACGCCCGAGGAGCGCCTGGTCGAGCGACCCGCCGTTCACGCCGATGCGCACGGCCGCACCCCACTTCTTCGCCGCCTCGATCATGAGGGCGAAATTCTCTTCCTGACGCGAACCCTTTCCGACATTGCCCGGATTGATGCGGTACTTCGAGAGCGCGGCCGCGCATTCCGGAATTTCCGTGAGAAGCTTGTGGCCGTTGTAGTGAAAGTCGCCCACGAGCGGAACAAAGATCCCGGCGGCATCAAGCCGCGCACGGATTTCAGGCACCGCACGCGCGGCTTCCGGCGTATTCACCGTGAGGCGAACGAGTTCGGAACCGGCCGAAGCGAGTTCGGAAGCCTGCGCGTAGGTAGCTTCAACGTCCGCCGTGGCGGTATTGGTCATCGACTGGACGACGACGGGCCGCCCTCCGCCGATGACCACACGGGCGTCCTTCCAGACGACTTCAACCGGGGTGGTGTAGTGGCGGCGAAGAGCCGTCGTCTCAATAACCGGCATGCTGATCTCTTTCCGAGCCTTTATTCAAGCGTGATGCGGCTGATGCCGTTTCGCGTTTCCTGACGGATGTCGTAGGGCTTGCCGTCGATCGTGAGCGTGAGCGCTCCGGCATTGCCCACGGTGATCCGCGAGCCCTGCGGAATATCCGCTGTTACCGGGGAGCCCGGCTGCATTTCGCGCGCAATGACGTTCCTGCCGTTGGGCGCAATCACCTGCACCCAGCAGGGGCTCGTCACCTCAAAGCGCACGACCCGGATGGGAACGCCAGCGGGAGCCGTCTGGGGAGTCTGAGACGACGCAGCGGCACTGGCCGCAGGCTGCGTCTGAGGCTGAGCCTGAGGCGCTTGAGCCGGAGTCTCCGGCTGCGCCTGAGCGGCGTTTGCCGGCGCGGCATTCGTCTGGGGAGCTGCCGGAGAAGCCTCGCGCGAAGCCGGAGCGTCTGCTGCATTCTCTGCGGACGCTCCATTCGCGACGGAGGGCGCAGCCTCAACATTGGCCGACGCATTCTGCGCATCCCCTTCAGTAGCGCCCGACTCAACCTTCTGCGCCTCGCTGCCCGAATGGACGCCCGCAAACTGATCGGTATAAACCGCCCAGATGCCTGCGGAGACGACGGCAACGAGGAGCGCGAGAAGCGCCACCTTGAGGCCGCGGTGACGCGGGGTCGAGTTGATCACCTCTTCTCTCGAAGGGTCGGTAAGCGGGATCTGACCGTGTTCGGCCGCGCCTCCGCGCCTGCCGTAGCGGTTCATGTAGTCTTCGGAAAGCGCCTGCGGATCGAGGCCGAGCGAATGCGCGCATCCGCGGATGAAGGCGCGGACGTAGACGGGCTCGGGGAGCGCCGCAACGTCCTCCTCTTCAAGCGCGCGGACCTGCGCGACCGAGAGGCGGCTTCTCACAGCCATGTCGCCCAAGGAAATTCCCTGCGCTTCGCGCGCCGCGCGGAGCATGGCGCCGAACCCCTGGGGAGCGGCTGCGGGCGCTTCTCCCGAAGCTGCGGGCGCCAGAGCCTCGCGGGGTTCATCCGCCGGAGCAAAGGTGGGCTCCACCGCTTTGGGAGCAGCATTGACGCCGCCCTTCGTGTTCGAATTGAGTTCGTCTGCCATGGGTGAGCCTCCCACCGGTTGAAAAGTTGGCTTCAGTTCCCGCGCTTTGCGCCGGACTTCTGAAGAATGACCGCCGCTTCCGCCTTCTGCTGGATGAGGCGCTCGGCGCGGCGGGTGCGGTCGCGCACCTCGCCCGCG